>NZ_ATTI01000001.1:3622500-3796150 GCF_000419605.1 Sphingomonas phyllosphaerae 5.2
TATCGCGCCGCGAAGCAATGCAGTTGCGCACGCAATATCGCGAGATCGCCCGCCTGGAGGATCGCTACCGCCGCAGCGACGGGCTCTCGGGCCGCGAGCGTCAGGACCTCAACCGCCGCTTCGATGCACTGAGCGCGCGCGTCCGCGTCGATCGGCAGGACCGCCGTCACCGCTGAGCCGCCTCCGCCAGCAGCGCGTCGTCGATCGCGACGGCGCGCTGCCACGCCGGGCGTTGTTGCAGCCGGTCGAGATAACGCATGAACGTCTCGCGCTTTTCCAGCAGGCCGAACTGGGTGAACCAGGCGACCGCGCTGCCGACGTAGACGTCGGCGGCGGTGAAGCGATCCCCGGCGATATAGTCGTGCGCCTCGATCGCGCGCTCCAGCGTGTCGACCGCGCGCGCGAAGCTGGCGTAGCCGACCATCCCCTGCTTGTCGGGGGGAACGGTGACGCCCAGCACCTTGTCGACCATCGCCGCCTCCAGCGGGCCGGCGGTGAAGAACATCCAGCGCAGGTACGGCGCGCGCTCCTCCGGGCGCGGCGCCAGCCCGGCGGCGGGGAATGCCCCGGCCAGATAGGCGCAAATCGCCGCCGCCTCGCTGACCACCGCCCCGTCGTGCACGATCGTCGGCACCTTGCCGAGCGGATTGACGTCGGTCAGCGCGCTGGGCTTGTCGGTCCAGTCGACCAGCACCGCCTCATACGGCTCGCCGACCTCCTCCAGCATCCAGCGCACGATCCGCCCGCGCGACATCGGGTTGGTGAAGAAGGTAAGCGTCATGCGCGTGCGTCCAGATGGGTGTGGAAGAAGCCGATCGTCCGCCCCCATGCGAGATCGGCGGCGGCCTTGTCGTGCCGCTCGGCCGAGGTATCGTTGTTGAAGGCGTGATCCACGCCGGGATAATCGAAGGCCTCGACCGGCTTGCCCGCCGCCTTCAATGCCGCCACCCACGGGACGCCGGTCTGCGCGACGCGCGCGTCCTTGCCGGCATAATGCAGCATCAGCGGCACGGACAATTTCGGGGCCTCGGCAGGATCGGGCGCCGGCCCGTAATAGCTGACCGCGGCGGCAAGCCCCGGCCCGGCCGCCAGTGCGACGCGGCTCACCAGCGCGCCGCCCCAGCAAAAGCCGACCGTCCCCACCTTGCCGGTGCCGTGGGAGAGCTTGCCGAGCCGCCCGATCGTCGCCACCGCACCGGCCAGCACCGCGTTCATGTCCGCCGTGCCGATCAGGTCGCGGGCGCGGTTCTCGTCGGCAGGCGTGCCGCCCTGCGCGGAGAGGAAGTCGGGCGCCACCGCAAAGAAGCCGGCCAGCGCGATCCGGCGCGCGATATCCTCGATATGCGGTTGCAGCCCGCGGTTCTCGTGGATCACCATCACCGCGCCGATCGGGCCACCGGGATTGCGGGGGGCGGCGAAATAGCCCGTCATCTGCGCGCCGCCACCGATCGCATAGCCGCCCTTGCGCGTCACCAGCCGCGGATCGGCCACATCGGTCAGCGCCGCGGCGGCCGGCGAGGCGGCGATGCCGATGATCAGCGCTTCGGCCGCAGCGGCCGATCCGGCGAGCGCCGTCATCTGGCGCAGCAGCGTGCGGCGATCACGATGTTCGTGGGTGAAGGCGTCGTACAGGCCGATCGCCCGGTCGCGCAGGCTGGGATCCATGGCGTCTCTCTCCACGATTCGCGGGGTTTAGGCCGCGAGCCTAACGGGAAGGGATGACGGGCGGAAGGCCGGTGCGGCGGGAGCGGACGCTGCCGCTGCGAAGGCAGCAGCCGATCGCCGTCGCGTCAGGCCGGATCACCCACCGGGATCGGCGCGAGCGCAGCGGTTGGTCCAACGCACGAACCGCTTACACGCCCTGCCGTCGCGACGGCACCGGCGTAACGCTATGCCTTCTCCAGCGTGCATTGCAGCGGGTGCTGGTTCTGCCGGGCGAAGTCCATCACCTGGCTGACCTTCGTTTCCGCCACTTCGTAGCTGAACACGCCGCATACCCCGACGCCCTTCTGATGGACGTGGAGCATCACCTGCGTCGCCTCCTCCATGTTCATTCGGAAGAAGCGTTGCAGGCACAACACGACGAACTCCATCGGCGTGTAGTCGTCGTTGAGCATGAGGACGCGATACGGCGTCGGTTTCTTGGTGCGGGTACGCGTGCGCGTAGCGACGCCGACGCCGGTGCCGTCACCGTCGGCATCGTCGCTACGGCCCGCGGCCATCGGGACAATCTGCTGCTGCATGGACACTGCGCGAATATGGCACCACCGGCGGCAAGGGCAAGCCCCGCCGTTGCGCAAAAAGGGCGGCCGCGTCGCCGCGGCCGCCCCCTTTACCGATGATCGCGAACGATCAGGCCGCAGGGCGGAACTTGTCGGCGGCGGTCGCCAGACGGTTCTGCAGCGGCTTGGCGACGTCGCCGGCCAGCTTCAGCGTGGCTTCGGTCGAGCGCGAGGCTTCCTTGACCAGCGCGTCGAACGCCGTGCGGACGTATTCCGCCTGGATCTGCATCAGCTCGTTCGGCGACTTCACCGACGCCAGCGACTGGATCATCTGCGCGGTGCTCTCATACTGGGTGCGCGCGAAGGTAGCGGCGTCCTGCCCCATCGTCTCGAACGCCTGCGCGGCGATGCGGGTCGATTCGACCAGCGCCTCGACGTTGCCCTTGCCGAACTCGGCCATGTCCTCGGCGACCTTGCGGGTCTTCTCGACGGCGCCGCGGGTCTGCTCGCCGACGTTCGCGAACGCGGTCTTGGTCTGCTCCTGCGCCTTTTCGGCGAACGACGTGACGGTCTCGTTCATCTTCGTTTCCTTCTTTTCAAAAGAGGCCACCGGAGCGGCGGGTTCGAAAGTGGTCGCGGCGGCGGGCGCCGCGGCGGTCTCGGCGGATGGTGCCAAGACCATCGATGCGTGCTGCGGCGCGCTGACCGCGTCCGGCTTCGGCGTCGCGGCTTCCGGAACGGGAGCGGACGCCTCAGCAACAGCGGGCGCCGGTTCACCGGGCGCAGGCTTTGCGAGGACTGCCGGGATGGCGGGCTCTGCCGGAAGTACCGGGCTGCCTGCTACCGCCTTGGCTGGTGCAGGCTTGGCTGGTGCAGGCTTCATCGCGGCGCGCGGACGACCCCTGGTCGACGACATCGCCTTCTTTTCCTCGCCCTTGCCGGTTTCGTCCACCATCTGTGCCCGCTCCGTTGATGCTGCGGTGCACAATAGTGATTTTTTACTTTCAGGGCAAGCTTATTGTGCGGTGCAGCAAGCCCTCACCGCGCGCGGACGTAGGCGCCGGGTGCTGGCTCGAGTGCCCGGAGCGTGCCTTGCCCGGGCACCCGCGCGCCCGTCGTCGCCGCCGTTTCCGGGTTCAACGCGCGCAGCCATGCCGCCCAGTCGTTCCACCAACTTCCCTTTACTTCGCGCGCGCCGGCCACGAAGTCGTCCAGCGTCGCCGCGGGTGCGTCATTGATCCAGTGCTGGTATTTGTTTGCCGCCGGCGGATTCACCACGCCGGCGATATGCCCCGACCCCGCCAGCACGAAGCGCAGCGGCCCGCGCAGATGATGCGTCATCTTCCACACGCTTTCGGCCGGCGCGATATGATCCTCGCGCCCCGCCTGTACATAGGCCGGGGTCTCGACGCGGGTCAGGTCGAGCGGAACCCCGGCGACGGTCATCGCGCCCGGCTGCACCAACAGGTTGTCGCGATAGAGATCGGTCAGGTACGACAGGTGCCATTTCGCCGGCAGGTTGGTGACGTCGCTGTTCCAGTGGAGCAGGTCGAACGGCACATAATCCTTGCCGAGCAGATAGTTGTTGGTGACGTAATTCCAGATCAGATCGCGGCCGCGCAGCAGGTTGAAGGTCAGCGCCAGATAGCGTCCGTCCAGATAGCCCTGCGGGCTCAGCGTCCCGATCATCTTCAGTTGCTCGTCATCGACGAAATGCAGCAATTCGCCTGCGCGGCTGAAGTCGACCTGCGCGGTCAGGAAGGTCGCGCTGGCCACCCGGTCTGCCACGCCCTTGGCCGCAAGCAACGCCAGCGTGGCGGCGAGCGTGGTGCCCGCAACGCAATAGCCGACCGTGTGCACCGCCGGCACGTCCAGCACGTCGCGCACCGTGTCGATCGCATCCACCTGCGCCGCGACGTAATCATCCCAGATCACGTCGGCCATCGCGGCGTCGGCCGACTTCCACGATACCATGAAGACGGTGATGCCCTGCTCCGTCGCCCAGCGGATAAAGCTCTTTTCCGGGGTGAGGTCGAGGATGTAGAAACGGTTGATCCACGGCGGGAAGATCACCAGCGGCGTCGCCAGCACCGACTCCGTTGTCGGTGCATATTGGATCAGCTCGTAAAGCGGCGTGCGTTTGATCACCTGCCCCGGCGTCGCCGCCAGGTTGCGCCCGACCTCGAACGCGCCGCCGTCGGTGTGGGTCAGCTGTCCGCGCCCCATGTCCGACAGCATGTTGGTGAGCCCGGTCAGCAGGTTCTGCCCGCGCGTCTCGATCGTCTTCTCGATCACCTCCGGGTTGGTGACCGCGAAGTTCGAAGGGCTCATCGCATCGACGAAGCCGGCGGTGGTGAAGCGCAATTGCGCGCGCGTCTTCTCGTCGACGCCCTCCAGCGTGTCGACGCCGCGCAGCATATGGTCGGCGATCAGCGCATAGCTCTGCCGCATCCAGTCGAACGCCGGGTTGGCGCGCCACGCCGGGTTGGCGAAGCGGCGGTCCTTCTCCTTCGGACGCTCCGCTTCGGCGGCGGGCGGCGTCGTGAAGCGCTGCCACATGTCGAGGTAATCGGTCCAGAAATCCCGCGCCTGTTCGGCGATGGTCTGCGGCGGAGCGAGTGGCAGCCCGGCCTCGAGCATCATTTGCTGCGCGCGGCCCATCAACCACGTCCAGTGTTGCAGATCGGCAAGGTCGGGAGTCGCTGGCTTCTGCTCGGTCACGCTTTATCCTCTCACTGCCATGCTAACGTAATCACGTTGCGGCGCGAAGTCGGCGCTACGGCTTTTTGTTGCGCGGGGTGTGATCGCGCGCTCGATTGCGCGTATAGCCGGACGCGCAAAGGAGTATGGTCCCGTGTCCGACGAATTCTACCGCATGAAGCGCCTGCCGCCCTATGTCATCGCCGAGGTCAATGCGATGCGGGCGCAGGCGCGCGCGGGTGGCGAGGACATCATCGATCTGGGCATGGGCAACCCCGACCTGCCGCCGCCCGAGCACGTCATCGCCAAGCTGGTGGAGGTCGCGCAGAAGCCCGACGCGCACGGCTATTCGCAATCGCGCGGCATCCCCGGTCTCCGGCGTGCGCAGGCCAATTACTACGGCCGCCGCTTCGGCGTCGACATCGATCCCGAGACGGAGGTCGTCGTGACGATGGGCTCGAAGGAGGGGCTGGCCAGCCTCGCCACCGCGATCACCGCGCCGGGCGACGTCGTGCTGGCGCCGAACCCGAGCTACCCGATCCACACGTTTGGCTTCATCATCGCGGGCGCAACGATCCGCGCGGTGCCGACCACGCCCGACGAGCATTATTTCGAGAGCCTGCAACGCGCGATGGAATTCACCATCCCGCGCCCCAGCGTGCTGGTCGTGAACTACCCGTCGAACCCGACCGCCGAGACTGTCGACCTCGCCTTCTACGAGCGGCTGGTGGCATGGGCGCGCGAGAACCAGGTCTGGGTCCTGTCCGACCTCGCCTATTCGGAACTGTATTTCGACGGCAAGCCGACGGTCTCGATCCTGCAGGTGCCCGGCGCCAAGGACGTCGCGATCGAATTCACCAGCCTGTCCAAGACCTATTCGATGGCCGGGTGGCGAATCGGCTTCGCGGTCGGCAACCGCAAGCTGATCGCTGCGATGACGCGCGTGAAGTCGTACCTCGATTACGGCGCGTTCACGCCGGTGCAGGCCGCCGCATGCGCCGCGCTCAACGGCCCGCAGGACATCGTCGAGAAGAATCGCCAGCTGTATCACAAGCGCCGCGACGTACTGGTCGAGAGCTTCGGCCGCGCCGGCTGGGACATCCCCGCCCCGCCGGCCAGCATGTTCGCCTGGGCGCCGCTGCCCCCCGCGCTGCGGCATCTCGGCTCGCTCGAATTCTCCAAGCAGTTGCTGACGCATGCGAAAGTCGCAGTGGCGCCGGGCGTCGGCTATGGCGAGAACGGCGAGGGGTTCGTGCGGATCGCGATGGTCGAGAACGAGCAGCGGCTTCGCCAGGCGGCGCGCAACGTGAAGCGCTATCTACAGAGCATGGGCGTCAACACGCCCGGCAAGATCGCCGGGTGACCGGTCCATCGCCCCGGCGTGACCGGGGCGGTGGACACCGGATTCCACGCCGACGTTCGCGATCGTCGACCCGCCGGCTGCATTTTTCTGCAAACCATTGTTGCAATGCGGCCATGACCGGCCCCATCGTGGTCCCGTGCTGAGACAGTACGAACTGATCGACCGGGTCCTTGACTACGATCCCGACGCCGACGAGGCGATGCTCAACCGTGCCTACGTCTTTTCCGTCAACGCACACGGGACGCAGAAGCGTGCGAACGGCGATCCGTATTTCAGCCATCCGATCGAGGTGGCGGGGATCCTGACCGAACTCCACCTCGACGACGAGACGATCGCCACCGCGATCCTCCACGACACCGTCGAGGATACCGTCGCCACCTCGGAGGAGATCGAGCGCATCTTCGGCGCGAACATCGCGCGGCTGGTCGACGGCGTCACGAAGCTGAGCAAGATCGAGGCGCAGACCGAGAACGAGCGCGCCGCGGAGAACCTCCGCAAGTTCCTGATGGCGATGTCCGGCGACATCCGCGTCCTGCTGGTGAAGCTCGCCGACCGGCTCCACAACATGCGGACGCTGCACTTCATCCCCAAGCCGGAGAAGCGCCGCCGCATCGCCAGGGAGACGATGGACATCTACGCCCCGCTCGCCGAGCGGATCGGCATGTACGAGTTCATGAAGGAGATGCAGACGCTCGCCTTCGCGCAACTCGAACCCGAGGCCTATGAGTCGATCACCAAGCGGCTGGAACAGCTGAAGGAAGGATCGGGCGGCGATCGGATCGCCAAGATCGGCTCGGGGCTGAAGCTGCTGCTCGGCCGCGCGGGCATCGAGACGCAGGTGTCGGGACGCGAGAAGCATCCGTATTCGATCTGGCGCAAGATGCAGGAGCGCCACATCAGCTTCGAGCAGCTGTCGGACATCATGGCGTTCCGCGCGATCGTGCCGACGATCGAGGATTGCTACCGCACACTCGGGCACATCCACCGGCGCTGGCCGGCGGTGCCGGGGCGGTTCAAGGATTATATCTCGACGCCGAAGCGCAACGGCTACCGCTCGCTGCACACCAGCGTGATCCACGCCGAGAACCGCCGCATCGAGATCCAGATTCGCACCCCCGACATGCATGCCGAGGCGGAGTTCGGGCTGGCCGCGCACTGGGCCTACAAGCAATCGCAGGGCGCCACCGCGCCGGTGCGCCCGGATTCGCAGCAGGACTGGATCGCCGACCTGGTCGAGATCCTCGATACCGCGGCGACCCCCGAGGAATTGCTCGAGCACACGCGCATCGCGATGTACCAGGATCGCATCTTCGCGTTCACGCCCAAGGGCGAGCTGATCCAGCTGCCCAAGGGTGCGACGCCGATCGACTTCGCCTATGCGGTCCACACCGATCTGGGCGATCAGGCGGTCGGTGCGAAGGTCAACGGCCGCGTCGTGCCGCTTTCGACGGTGCTGGAGAATGGCGATCAGGTGCAGGTGCTGCGTTCGAAGGCGCAGGTGCCGCAGCCCGCGTGGCTGAAGGTCGCGATCACCGCCAAGGCGCTCGCCGCGATCCGCCGCCATCTGCGCAACGAGGAACGCGAACAGACGATCGCGCTGGGACGCAAGCTGTACGACGACATCGTCCAGCGGCTGCCCGCGACGCTTGCCGACCATGCGATCGACGAGGCGCTCAAGCGGCTGAAGCTGCCCGACGAGCCTGCGTTGCTCCAGGCGATCGCGCGCCGGACCCTCACCGACGGGCAGGTGATGGAGGCGCTGATGCCCGGCTCGGCCGGCGCCGACGTCGCGCACGCGCCGCCGCAATCCAGCGCGATCTCGATTGAGGGACTGGCACCCGGCGTCGCCTACGAGCTGGCCGAATGCTGCCACCCGGTGCCCGGCGATCGCATCGTCGGACTGCGCCGGCCCGACGCCTCGATCGAGGTCCATGCGATCGACTGCCGCGTGCTCGCCGACCTGGCCGAGCGCGGTGAGGACGAGACCGACTGGATCGACGTGCAATGGGGCCATGCCACCGAGGGCGCGACCGCACGCATCTCGGTCGAGGTCCGCAACCAGCCCGGTGCGCTGGGGATGCTGGCGACGATCATCGGACAGCACAAGGCGAACATCATCAACCTGCGCCTCGACAACCGCGACACGCAGTTCCACACCAACGTCATCGACGTGGAGGTGCACGATGCGCACCAGCTGATGCGCCTGCTCGCCGCGCTGCGCGCCGCCGACGCGGTGAATGCGGCAGAGCGGGTCTGACGGCGAACGGCGACAGCACGCTTCCGTTCGAGCGGCTTCGTGCGGCTCGTACGCACATCCTTCATCAACTCGCGGTGACCCTGCCGTAGGCTGGATCAACATTCGGCGCTGCACGGGTGCCGGACTGCTCGCCGATGAAGATTGTCGAGCTGTTCAGGCGAGAGGCGCTGCCACGACCGGACAGGATCGCTCGCTCCATCCGTCACTGCGACCGTAGCGAAGCAATCCAGCGTTCCGCGCGACGCCCTGGCTTGTTTAGCCATGCTCGCAACAACGGGCTGCCAGGAAAACCGGCGGAGTGTCGATCGGCGCTAGAAGGCCGCCCAGTCGTCATCCGGCTCCACCTTGAGCGCAAGATTACCGCGCACCGCCGGCACCGCCCGCGGCGCGGCACGCGCTGGCATCGGCCGCTTCGGCGCGGGCGCGGGGCGCTCGATCACATCCACGCGGAAGCGGTTCACCTGCCCCTCCAGCGTCACCGTCTCGGTCGTGAGCAGGCGGCACGCGGCGGTCACTTCCTCGACCATCGCGGCATTCGCCTGCGTCGCGCTGTCCATCTCGCCGATCGCGACATTGACCTGCCCGATGCTCGCCGCCTGCGACCCCGCACTTTCCGCAATCGCGCTGACGAAGCGCGCAATCTCGCTGATCCCGGTGGTGATGGCGCGCAGCGAGGCGTCGGTCTCCTGCGCCAGCTCCACACCGCTGCGCACGCGCTGCACGGTGTTGGTGATCCGCGCATTGATGTCGCGCGCCGCGTCGGCCGAGCGTTCGGCCAGCGCGCGCACTTCGCTGGCGACCACGGCAAATCCCTTCCCCGCGTCGCCCGCCCGCGCCGCCTCGACGCCGGCGTTGAGCGCGAGCAGGTTGGTCTGGAACGACAGTCCATCGATCAGCGCGATGATCTCCGCGATCTCGTTCGACGAGCGCTCGATGTCGCTGATCGCGGTCATCGTGCGGCGCACGATCTCCTCGCTGTGGCGCACGTCGGCGGTGGCGCGATCGACGACGCCGATCGCCGCCTTCGCCTGATCGGCCGTGCCACGTACCGAGCTTGCGATTTCGGTCACCGCCGCTGCGCTCTCCGCCAGGCTGGCGGCCTGCTGTTCGGCACGCTGCGCGAGATCGTCGGTGGCGGCATGCATTTCGGCGGTACTCGTCGCGATCCCGCCCGCGCTACCGCGCACCGTGCCGAGCGCGGCGGCCAGCCGGCCGACCGCAATGTTGAAGTCGCGCTCCAGCGCCGCATATGAAGGCGGGAAGCCGCTCAACGTCACGCGCAGATCCGAATCGGCGAGCTTCGCCAAGGCGGTACCGACCTCTGCCATCACCTGCTGCTGCTCGGCATCCGCCTGCGCCTTGGCGGTCGCCGCGTCACGGAACACCAGCACCGCGCGCGACATGCTGCCCAGTTCGTCGCCACGATCGGTGTCGGGCACGGTCAGCCGGTGGTCACCCTTGGCCAGCGTGTCCATGACGCCGGTAAGCTGCACGATCGGACGCGCGAGGGCGCGGGCGAGCAGCATCGACACCGCGATCGCGACACCGCACATCACCAGCCCGCCCAGCAGCAGTGCGAGCTTTCCGGTGGTCAGCGCCGCAACCCGCGCCGCGCTCGCCGCCTCGCCGCGTGCCGTCTCCTCATCGCGCAGTGCACGGAGTGGAGCGAGGACCGGGATCATCGTCACCTTCTTGGCAACCGAGCGCAGCGCCTCCTGCGCGCCGAGCCGGTCGACACGCGCCTTCGCGATCAGCGGGTCGCCGACCTCGCGGCGCCAATCGGCGGCGCGGGCGAGCGAGTCCTCCACCTTGGCACGTCCATCGGGCATGTCGGCGAGCAAGGTGCGCAGTTTGGCGGCGGCGGTTTCCCCCTGCTCCTGCCCTTCGCGATATTGCTTCAGGTAGCTTTCGTCGCCGGTCACCAGGAAACCGCGCATCTGGCTGTTCTGCCGCAGGATGCCGATCTCGATCTGCATCGTCTGCGCCAGCACCTCCTGCCCGCGGCCGCTGACGGCGCTCGTCGCCTCGATCCGCGCCAGGATCGTCCACAGCACGGTCATCATGACGAGCACGGCGAGGATCACCGCGCAGAAGGCGGCGGCGATCTTCTTGCCGATCGGCATGGAAGCAAACATCAGGCGGTCCCCGGGTATTGTCGTCGGGCCGCCGTGCCCGCAAAAGGCCGAAAATCCGGTTAAGAGGCTGTAATCCGCGCCGTGTTTTGCTGGTCCGCACCCACCGGCCCGGCCGCTGCCCGATGCGCGGGTCACACCGCGAACGGTCAAACTCCGCACCACATACCGGCCGATAGCCCGCAAGGGCGGCATTCCACGCCGCCCGATCGCCGCCGGCGGCGCGCAAGCGATGTCCTACGACAGCGCTCATGCGTTATGATCCGGCGATATGCGCCCTTGTCGTCCCGATCACGCCCGTACGCACCACGACGCAAACGCGCGACCATCTCAACATTCGCAACATTCACGCAGCGGCGAAATGCGCCAGCGTCTCAACATTCACAACATTCGCCTGCCATGCCACCGGACATTGCGCAGCAGCGGGCGGCGATACGGCACGGTTGAAACCTGCGGCCCCGTCCCGCATTCATGGACCCACGGGAGAATTGATGATGCTACGATCCGTGCTGCTTGCTGCGGCGCTCACCACCGCAATGCCGGCCGCGGCGCAGTCGATCTCCGCCAGCGACAAGGCGACGGGGGCGCAGGCCAATCCGCAGTTACTATCGCAATTCGGGGGAAAATATACCGGAGCACAGGCTGCTTACGTCGAGCGGGTCGGCAAGCGCGTGGCGGTCCAGTCCGGCCTGTCGAACGCGCAGGGCGACTTCACCGTCGCGCTGCTCGATTCGCCGATCGAGAACGCCTTCGCAATTCCCGGCGGCTATATCTACGTCACCCGCCAGTTGCTGGCGCTGATGAACAGCGAGGCGGAGCTGGCGTCGGTGATGGGGCACGAGGTCGGCCATGTCGCCGCACGCCATTCCGCCTCGCGCAACCAGCGCGCGACGATCGGCGGCGTGCTGGCGGCGGTGGTCGGCGCTGCTGCGGGCAACAGCGCCGCGGGCCAGCTGGTCGGCACCGCCGCGCGGACCGGCGCGCAACTCGTCGTGCTGAAATACGGCCGCGATCAGGAGTATGCCGCCGACGGGTTGGGCGTGAAGTACATCACCGCCGCCGGCTACGATCCGTACGCCGCCGCCGACATGCTCGCGCAGCTCGAAGCGCAGAGCGAGCTACAGGCAGAAGTGGCGGGACGCGGCGGGCAGCAGATGCCGGGCTGGGCATCGACACATCCCAACAGCGCAGAGCGCGTGCGCCGCGCCGCCGCGCTCGCCAAGGCGACCGGGCGCCCGCTGACCGATCCGCCACAGGACGTCGATTTTCTGCGCCGGCTCGACGGGCTCGCCTATGATGCGAAGGGCTCCGGCAAGCGCATCCGCATCGTCACGGTCAAGCAAGGCGACACGATCGATACGCTCGCGCGGCGGATGGCCTACACGACGCTCCAGCGCGACCGCTTCATGACGCTGAATGCGATAGAGGAGGATGCACAGCTTACCCCCGGCCGGTTGGTAAAGGTCGTGACGGACGGATGACCGTGGGCTAGATGCGCCTACCATGCATCGTCCCGCGCTATCGGTCGTCATCCCTTGTTACAACGAAGAGGCCACGCTGCCGGTGCTCCACGCCCGGGTCTCCGCCGCGGCGCGCGCGTCGGTGGGCGACGATCATGAGATCCTGCTCATCAACGACGGATCGCGCGACGAAAGCTGGGCGGCGATGCAGCGGCTCGCCGCACAGGACCCACGCGTGGTGGCGGTCAATCTGTCGCGCAATCATGGCCACCAGCTGGCGCTGACCGCCGGGCTGGACCTGTGCGCGGGCGAGCAGATCCTGATCATCGACGCCGACCTGCAGGATCCGCCCGAGCTGCTCGCCGACATGCGGTTGATGATGGCGCGCGAGCAGGCGGACGTGGTCTATGCCGTACGCCGCAAGCGCGAAGGCGAGACGTTCTTCAAGAAGGCGACCGCAGCGGCCTTCTATCGCGTGCTCGATCGCGTCACCGACACGCCGATCCCGCTCGACACCGGCGATTTCCGGCTGATGACGCGACGCGCGCTGGACGCCTTCCTGGCGCTGCCCGAACAGGCGCGCTTCATCAGGGGCATGGTGGCGTGGGTCGGCTTCCGCCAGGTGCCGTTTCCGTACGACCGGGCCGAGCGCCATGCGGGGGAGACCAACTACCCGCTCGGCAAGATGGTCAGGCTGGCGCTCGATGCGGTGACTGGCTTCTCCACCGCGCCGCTGCGCTGGGCGAGCCATCTGTCGGTGGTGTTGGCGGGGTGCTCGCTGCTGCTGCTGTTCTACATCGCCTACGGCTATTTCGTCAGCGACCGCGTGCAGGGCTGGACCTCGACGATGCTGGTCGTGGTCGTGCTGTCGTCGATCCAGATGTTCGTGCTGGGCATGATCGGCGAATATCTGGGTCGGCTGTATATCGAGGCCAAGCGCCGCCCGCTCTATCTGGTGGCGGATATCGCGGGCACCGCGCACGGCCGCGCGACGCTGGGCTTCCAGGCGGAACGGACGCGGATTCCCGACGAGCAGGTGGCCGGCCAGCCGTGAGGCGCTCCCCCGCGGCGCGGGAAAGCGCCGCGGCGGTTACGCCGCCTCGTCTGCGTCCAGCCCGTAGGAGGTGTGCAGCACACGTACCGCCAGCTCGGTCTCGTCCTCGTGGATCAGCACCGACACCTTTATTTCGCTGGTCGAAATCGCCTGGATGTTGATGCCGCGGGCGCCGAGCGTCGTGAACATCGTGCTGGCGACGCCGGCGTGACTGCGCATCCCCACCCCGACGACGCTGATCTTCGCGACGCGCGTATCGTGGATCAGCTCGCCGAACCCGATCGTCTCGCGCGCCTGGTTCAGCGCCTCGATCGACCTCGGCAGGTCGGCGGCCGGCACCGTGAAGGTAACGTCGGTCGCGCTGTTGCTGCCGGAGCTGCGGTGCGCGATGTTCTGGATGATCATGTCGACGTTGATGTTGGCCGCCGCCAGCGGCTCGAAGATGCTGGCGACCGAGCCGGGCTTGTCGGGCACGCTGGTCAGCGTGATCTTCGCCTCGTTCTTGTCGTGCGCGATCCCGGTGATGAGCTGGCGTTCCACGTCTTCAATCTCCTCTTCGCCCACGATCATCGTGCCGGGCAATGTGTCCGCCATCGGAGCATCGTCGCCGGTGAACGACGACAGCACCTGGACGCGGACCTTCTCCTTCATCGCCAGCCCGACCGAACGGGTCTGGAGCACCTTGGCGCCGACGCTGGCGAGTTCCAGCATCTCCTCATAGGTTACCTTGGCGAGCTTGCGCGCCCGCGGCACGATCCGCGGATCGGTGGTGTAGACGCCGTCGACGTCGGTGTAGATGTCGCAGCGGTCGGCCTGCATCGCCGCGGCCACCGCCACCGCCGAGGTATCCGATCCCCCGCGCCCCAGCGTCGTGATCCGGCCGTTCGCGGACACGCCCTGAAAGCCGGCGATCACCGCCACCTCACCCGCCGACAGGCTGGCGTCGAGCGCGACGGTGTCGATCGTGCCGATCCGCGCCTTGGCGAAGGCGTCGTCGGTGTGGATCGGCAGTTGCCAGCCCAGCCACGATCTAGCCGGTACCCCGATCGCCTGCAACGCGATGGCGAGCAGCCCGCTGGTCACCTGCTCGCCCGCCGCGACCACCACGTCATATTCACGCGGATCGTAGAGCGGCGAGGCTTCGCGGCAGAAGCCGACCAGCCGATCGGTCTCGCCCGCCATCGCGGAGACGACCACCGCCACCTGGTTGCCTGCGGCAGCTTCGCGTTTAACTCGCGCCGCCACCGAGCGAATCCGCTCGATCCCGGCCATCGAGGTACCGCCGAACTTCATGACGATGCGCGCCAATGCTTATCCAAACGCCTTGGGATGAGAGGGGCGTCCTGATAGGAAGCGTGCATGGACGACGCAAGCGTAACAACCGCAACCATCCCTGCCGCGCCGCACGCCTCGGTGGTCGCGAGCGAGGCGGCGCATTTCGGCAAGCTGGCGGCGGAATGGTGGGACCCGAGGGGTACGTCGGCGATGCTGCACCGGCTGAACCCGGTGCGGCTGCGTTACCTGCGTGCGGCGATCGACCGGCACTGGGACCTGGACGACCGTAGCTTCACGCCGCTGGCGGGGAAAAGCGCGCTCGACATGGGTTGCGGCGCGGGATTGCTCGCGGAGCCGCTGGCGCGGATGGGAGCACAGGTAACCGGCGTGGATGCGGCGGCGGAGAGCATAGCGGTCGCGCGCGTCCATGCCGGGAGCGGCGGGCTGTCGATCGACTATCGGGCCGGCGGTGTCGAGGCGGTGGCGGGGGAGACGTTCGATCTCGTCTGCTCGATGGAGGTGATCGAGCATGTCGCCGATCCGAACGGCTTCGTCGCGGGGCTGGCGGAGGGGGTGGCCCCCGGTGGGATGCTGGTGATGAGCACGCCGAACCGCACGTGGCTGTCACGGGTCGCGCTTGTCGAGGGTGCGGAACGGCTGGGGCAGATCCCACGCGGGACGCACGATTGGGACAAGTTCCTGACGCCGGAGGAATTGTCGGCGACGATCGTCGCCAACGGCTTCGAGGTACGTGATGTCACCGGGCTGTCGGTGACGCCGAACGGGTTCGCGCTCGGCGCGTCGACGGCGTTGGATTATTTCGTGACGGCAATACGAGCCGATTGAGCACGGTCAGCCGCGCGTGCGCCCGGTTGCGCGTTCGACCATCTGCACGCCGTTGCGCTGACACGCCGCGCTGACGACCGGATAATCGATGTCGGTGTTGCGCGCGAGCGCAGCCGGCATCGCCGCCTGGCATTGCTGCACGGTGGCATAATGCGCCGGCTCGACTCGCGCGGTCGCGCACGCCGTCGAGGCGTCGCCGCACCCCATGATCGCCATGATGAAGAAAGCCGCTTCCATATCAAGCTCCTGTGGCTATAGAACGATCGCTTGCCCGCGTCGTTCCGCGCCCACCCGGTCTCGAACCGGGGCGGTTGACGTGTCCGGCGCGACGCACGACATCCGCGTTATCCATGCCCCCCGACACATCGACCAAATCCGCCGTCGAGCGCCCGTTGTTGCCGACGCTGCGCCGTTTCCTGCCCGACCTTTGGCCGGCGGACGCGCCGGGCATGAAGCTGCGTGTCACCGGCGCGATGGTGCTGGTGGTGCTGTCGAAGCTGGTGCAGGTCTACGGCGCTCCGTTCGCGTTGCAGGGCGCAGTCGACGGCATGGCGGTCCCGACGACGCCGCTCTCGCTCGTGCTTTTGCTGGTCGCCGGTTACGCTGCGGCGCGGTTCGGTTCCACGTTGTTCGACAATTTGCGCAACACGGTGTTCGAACGTGTCGGACAGGAAGCGACACGGCGACTGGCGGCGCGCGTTTTCCGTCATCTGCATCAGCTGTCGCTGCGCTTCCATCTGGAGCGTCGCACCGGCGCGGTCACCAAGGTGGTCGAGCGGGGCACGAAGAGCATCGACACGATGCTGTACTTCCTGTTGTTCAACATCGCGCCGACGGTGCTGGAGCTGGCGCTGGTGCTCGGCATCTTCTGGGTGAAGTTCGGCTGGCAGCTGGTCGTCGGCACGCTCGCGATGGTGGTGCTCTACATCTGGTTCACGCGGCTGGTAACCGACTGGCGGTCGTCGCTGCGTGAGCGGATGAACGATCTCGACACCGGCGCGGTCGCGCACGCCGTCGATTCGCTGCTGAACTTCGAGACCGTCAAATACTTCGGCGCCGAGGAGCGCGAGGCGCAGCGCTACGATCGCGCGATGCGCGCCTATGCCGACGCGGCGGTGGTCAGCGAGAACAGCCTGGCGTGGCTGAACATCGGGCAGGCCGCGATCACCAACGCGATGCTCGCCGGCGGTATGGCGTGGGTGGCGTGGGGCTGGAGCCAGGGGCGCTTCACCGCCGGCGAGGTGGTGCTGGTGTCGACGCTGTTGTCGCAGCTGTTCCGGCCGCTCGACCTGCTCGGCATGGTCTATCGCACGATCCGGCAGGGGGCGATCGACATGGGCGCGATGTTCGACCTGATCGACACGCCTTCCGAGGTGGTCGACGCACCCGGCGCCCCGCCGCTGCTGGTCGCGAACGGCGCGGTGCGCTTCGAGAATGTCGTTTTCGGCTACGACAAGGGCATGACGATCCTGAAGGGCGTCGACATCGACGTGCCGGCGGGAACGACCTGCGCGGTGGTCGGCCCCTCGGGGGCCGGCAAGTCGACGCTCGCGCGGTTGATGTACCGCTTCTACGACGTCGACAGCGGCCGGATCACCATCGACGGACAGGACATTGCGCGGGTCGAGCAGGCGTCGTTGCGGGCCGCGATCGGGATCGTCCCGCAAGACACGGTGCTGTTCAACGACACGATCGGTTACAACATCGCGTACGGCCGCGCGGGCGCGGACGAGGCCGCGATCGAACAGGCGGCACGCGGCGCGGCGATCGCCGGCTTCATCGAGCGCCAGCCGGACGGCTATGCGACACGCGTCGGCGAGCGCGGCTTGAAGCTGTCGGGTGGCGAGAAACAGCGCGTGGCGATCGCACGCACGCTGCTGAAGAACCCGCCGATCCTGATCCTCGACGAGGCGACCAGCGCGCTCGACAGCCGGACCGAGGCCGAGATCATGGAGACGCTGGAAGCGATCGAGCGCGGCCGCACGACGATCGTCATCGCGCACCGACTGTCGACGATCGTCCACGCCGACCAGATCGTCGTGCTGGAGGCCGGGCGCGTCGTGGAACGTGGATCGCACGCCGCGTTGCTGGCAGCGGGCGGGCTTTATGCGGAAATGTGGGCGCGGCAGGCGCAGGAGCAGGAAGAAGCACTGGCGGTGGAGTGAGGGATGGAGGATCGCGCGGGTGCGGCCGCACCCCCTTTCCCTGCGCCGCTCACGTGCGAGCCGGGACAACTCATCCACGCAGGAAACGCTGCCGTCGCACCGACGCAGACCGCGTGACGTACCCGGGCGGGATCACACCAGCGCTTTGCGGGTGCCGGACTGCTCGCGAATGAAGACGATCCATCGCGCACACCGGGCTCGCACAGATTTCCTCCCTCTCCTCGCCATTGCGGACGTAGGAAGCAATCCAGCGTTCCGCGCGACGCCCCGGCTTGCTCCGCTACGTCCGCGATGACGGCGCGTGCAGGTGAGCTGTCGATCGCCATTAGGATCAGGTCCGTCCTGACGAGCGCAGCGCATCGATCCAGGACGGACGCGGTCCGCCTCCGGATCGCCTCGCTACGCACACGATGACGGATCGACCCACGCGAACCGCGCACCGCGCGCGCCCTTATTCCTCGTCGATGCCCCAGTTCAGCCCGCGCGAGATCGCCGGATCGGCCACGGCGGTGAGCAGATAGGCCACGAACTGCTTGCCGCGCTGCCACCAGCCCGTCGCTTCCCGATATCCCTCGACCGTCACCTCGTTCGACTGCGCGATCTCGCCGTCGACGTAACCGCGGACATGCGCCGCGAACGCCGCATCCTCGATCCGCAGCATCAATTCGAGATTGATGAACAGGCTGCGCATGTCGAAATTGGCGCTGCCGATCCACGTCGCGTCATCGACGACGTACAGCTTGGTGTGCAGCTTCGTGGCGGCATATTCCCAGATGCGCACACCCTTGCGCAACAGCCCGGCGTAGGTGAAGCGCGATGCGGCGACCGTGACGTTGTTGTCGGAACGCGAGGCCGTGACGACGCGCACATCGGCGGCGCGCTTGCCGGCACGGTCGAGACGGCGCAGCACTGTCGGGCTCGGCGTGAAATAGCCGGCGATGATGTCGATGCGGCGTGCGTGGCGCATGTCGGCGCGGATCGCGCGCGCCCATGGCGACAGGTGGCGCGTCGGGCCGCCGATCAGCCACCGCAGCCGCCCCTCGCGCTCGCTCCACGTCGCCAGCGCCTTGTTGAGCCGCCGCACCTGCCCACCGTCGCGAATGCCCTGCTGCAGCGCGTCGAAATAGCCCGCCATCCGCGCCGCCGCCGCCCCCTCGACCAGCAAGCCGAGGTCGCGCCATGCCTGCTGCTTCG
Source organism: Sphingomonas phyllosphaerae 5.2 (assembly GCF_000419605.1). Classification (NCBI taxonomy): domain Bacteria; kingdom Pseudomonadati; phylum Pseudomonadota; class Alphaproteobacteria; order Sphingomonadales; family Sphingomonadaceae; genus Sphingomonas; species Sphingomonas phyllosphaerae. The sequence goes on from NZ_ATTI01000001.1 coordinate 3,641,169, forward strand.
GTGTACCGAAATAATCGTCCTCGATGTTGAAGCCGCCGATGATGATCTGCGGTGCGTCGCTCTCGGCATCGGCGAGCGCCAGTTTCTGGTGGTTGCGGAGCAGGTAGCGTCGCCCGACGCGTGGCGAGAAGCGGCACACCGCCGCCCCCGCGTCGCGCAGCGGCGCGAAGAACGTGTCCTCCGCATCCTCGCTGCCGAACCCGTCGACGACAAGCGCCACGGCGACGCCGCGGCGCGCCGCGCGTTCCAGCGCGGCGTTGACGCGCCGCCCCGTGTCGTCGTCGGCGTAGATGTAATAGAGGATCCGCAGCGAGCGCTGGGCGCCATCGATCAGCGCCAGCAGCGCCTCCAGCCGCCGCGGCCCGGTATCGAGCAACGTCAGCCGGTTGCCATCGACGGTGAACGTGGGTTGCGGCGTGGCGTCCATGATCGCGGAGATGGCGCGTGCGGGCGGAGCGGGCAAGCGCAGCCTTTCCTTGACGGATGGCGGCCCGACGTCTACCTGACCGAGCTTCCCAGTTTACCGTTTAGAGGATACGCGGATGGCGCGCGTCACTGTCGAGGATTGCGTCGACAAGATCCCGAACCGTTTCGATCTGGTCCTGCTCGCTGCACAGCGCGCGCGGCAGGTATCGGGCGGTGCCGAACTGACGATCGATCGCGATCGTGACAAGAACCCGGTCGTCGCGCTGCGCGAGATCGCCGAGGAGACCGTGCGTCCCAAGGACCTGCACGAATCGGTGGTGCAAAGCCTGCAGCGCGTGCAGATCGACGACGAGGAAGAGGCGGACGCGATCGGCAGCCTGGCCGCGTCGGCCGAGGCGCTGCGCCTCACCGCCGTCGCTCCGCCGCGCAACCAGAACCTTGGCGCCGACTACGACGGCTGATCCGATGGTTCGTTGATATGGAAAGGGCCGGTCGCTCGATGGAGCGGCCGGCCCTTTTCCGTTCGGCGTGCCGTGCGGTGGCTCCGGTGGCGACTGGTCACGCGTGGGGCGGCGCGAGGCCGGCAACGCTCGTCGGCGCGGGCATAGCCAAGCGATCCACGGCGGCCTGGTCCGGCTCTGGATTGCTTCACTGCGTTCGCCATGACGACCGTGCGCGACGCCGGCGCGACACGCCGTTCGCTCACAACGCATCGACGGTCGCGCCCAAAGCCCGCCGCTTGCGGCACATGCCTCGACACGGGTGGCCCCAAGGCCATCGACATTCAGCCAGCGTCCCCGCAAGCGCCGTCGTTGCGAGCGCAGCGAAACAATCCGGGGGGGTCGCGCGGAACGCTGGATTGCTTCGCTCTGCTCGCACCTGCCCGATCGTGCGGGCGCGGTGCGCCCCGACGGGTGGATCATCTTCATCGGCGAACAGCCCTGCATTCGCGACACGAGCGCGGAGCGGGAGCGCCTCCGTCTGCCGATCGCTGCGCCTTACCGCGCGGCCCAGCGGATCGCGTTGGTCAACACGCGGTGCACGTTGGGGTCGTCATACGCCTCCGGCTCGTGGCCGAGCGCCGAATAGAATACCCGGCCCTTCGCGTGCGAATTCACCCACATCACCGGGTGGGCCGCGCCCATCGCCAGTTTCGCGCCGGGTCGGTAGCTCGCCTCGTCGACCTGCGCGAGCACCGTCATGCCGCGCGCCGCGGGATTGCCTGAGAACGAATACCATTCGTCGCGCAGCATCCATTCGCGCGGCACGCCGGCCATGACGGGGTGCTGCGGCTGCGCTACGACGACCTTGGCCGACTGGATATGATCGTCGCCGCCGGGATGCCCGATGAAGGTCGTGCCGATGATCGTGGCGTCGTACCACGGCTCCTTGTGGCTGTCGTCGCCCGCCGCGTGCAGCGCCGCCACGCCGCCGCCGCGCGCGACGAAGCGCTCCAGCGCGGCCTGCTGCCCGGACGTCATGAACGCACCGCTGGCGCTGTTGAGCACGACGACCGCAAAGTGGCGCAGGTCGCGATCGTTGAAGACCGCCGCGTTTTCGGTCGTGAAGCTCTTGCGCCCGAGCGTGCCCGCGATCTCGCCGAGCACCACGTTCGAATGCGGGATGTGCTCGAAATGCCGCCAGCCGTTGGTCTTGGAGACGATCAGCACCGCGCCCTTCAGCCCGGCCGGCAGCGTCGGCGCGTCGCGATCCATTACCTTGGCCGGGAGGTGCGGATCACCCGGCGCCTGCGCCACCGCCAGCATCGCAATCATCGCCAATGTTTTCAGCATCATCCGTCTCCCAGGAACATCCTAGCGAGTGAATGCGCCAAGGGAATGGCCTTCTTGCTCAATCGACCAGCGAGATACGGAGCGCGATTTGCTTCTCACCCTTTGCGGGCACCTCGAACACGCCGGGCTTGTCGCGATACTCGCCCTCGAAGCCTTCAGGATCGGCGATGCCGTGCCATGGCTCGACGCAGACATAGGCGGCACCGGGCTTGGTCCAGATCCCGAGCTTCGGGGTGTCGGGGAAGGCGATATCGAGCTGCGGCGCGCCCTCGACGCCATAGCGGACCGACGACGATTCGACCGGCGACCACACCAAAGCATCGTCGCTGAAGAGCTGGTCCGCGAGATGCAGCACGCGCCCGTCGAGCGGCGACGCCCGGTCCTGCGCGGTGATCGTTCCGTCGGCGGCGATCACCTTCAGCGCACCGGGCTCGTCCTTCTCGAACGCGATGCGATGCGCGGCGCGGTCCTGACCATAGGGAAGCGGCCAGGCGAAGGCGGGGTGGAACCCGAAGCTGGCGGGCAACGGCTCATCGGCCGGGTTGCACACCGTCACGTCGATGGCGAGCGTGGCGTCGTGGAGTTCGAACGCCACCTCCAGCCGGAAGGCGAACGGATAGGCGGCGCGCGTCGCCTGATCGTCGGTCAACGCGAATACCGCGCGCGTGGCACCAGCCTCGATTACGGAGAAGACGCTGCGCCGCGCGAAGCCGTGCTTGGCGATCGGATAGGCTTGCCCGTCGACGCGGATCGTGCCGCTGGCGGTCATGCCGACCACGGGGAACAGCAACGGCGCGCGCCCGGTCCAGAAGCGCGGATCGGCGTCGGTCATCAACTCGCGGCCCTGCGCGTCGCTCAACGACGAGAGCTCGGCGCCAAGCGGGTTGATCGCGGCGCTCAGCGTGCCGTTCGAGATGCGGATCCAGTCGTCAGCCACGCAATGTTGCTCCCTGCTTGGCGGCGGCGGCCACCACCTTGTCGGCGATCGTCTTCAGGTCGGCGTCGGTGAAGCTCTTCTCCGTGGGTTGCAGCACCACCTCGACCGCGACCGATTTGTGATTCTCCGCCACTCCCGTGCCGGTGAAGACGTCGAAGACGCGCGCACGCACGATCGTCGCCTTGTCCGCGCCCTTGACCGCCCGGGCCAGCGCATCCGCCGAAACGTCGGTGGGCACGAGGAACGCGAAATCACGCCGCACCGGCTGGAGCGCCGGCGGCGCGTAGGCGGGGCGCATGAAGCCTGTGCCGCGCCGGGCGGGGATGGCGTCCAGGTACAGTTCGACCGCCGCGACCTGACCGGCCAGGTCGAACGCCTTCAGGACCGCCGGGTGCACCGCGCCGAACGCCGCCAGCACCGTCTTCGGCCCCAGCCGCAGCGTGCCCGAACGACCGGGGTGGAAGGCCGCGCCCGCCTCGCCCATCACCTGCAGATTGTCGACCGGCGCGCCGGCGGCGGCGAGCAGCGCCAGCGCCTCGGCCTTGGCGTCATAGGCGTCGAACGCCGCTGCCTTGCCCTCCCGCCAGCCGCGTGCGCGGCGGTCGCCCGCCAGCACGGCGCCCAGCGTCGCACGCTCGCCCTCCGCCAGGTAGCGGCGCCCGATCTCGAACAGCCGCACGCTCTCCGCGCCCTGTCGCAGGTTGCGCTCGGCCGCGGACAGCAGCCCGGGCAGCAGCGACGGGCGCATCACCTTCAGCTCCTCGCTGATCGGGTTCGCCAGCCGCCACGGCGCGTCGCCGAACGGCGCGACCTGCTTCTCGCTGAGGAAGCTCCACGTGACCGCCTCGTCGAGACCGCGCGCAGCGGCGGCGCGGCGCGCACGGCGCTCGATCCGTTGTTCCGGCGTGGCGGTCGGGCGCGCGACGCCGGGGATGCGCGGCAGCGCCACTGGCGCGACCTTGTCGATGCCCTCGATCCGGATCACTTCCTCGACCAGATCGGCGGTGCCGTCGATATCGCGCCGCCACGTCGGGGGCGTGACGTTCCACGCGTCGTCGACCGCGAAGCCGAGCGATTCGAGGATCGCGCGCTGCCGATCCGGCGCGACCGCGAGGCCGCCGAGCGTCTCGGCGCGTGCCGGGTCATAAGCGTAGGAGCGCGTGCCCAGCGGCGGTTCGCCGGCGCGGGTCACGCCGCTGGCGGTGCCGCCGCAATATTGCAGCACCAGCGCGGTCGCGATCGCGAGCCCGTCGTCGAGGAACGCCGGATCGACGCCGCGCTCGAACCGCTGGCGTGCATCGCTGGTCAGCGCGAGTTGCTGGCCGGTGCGCGCGATCGCCTCCGGTGCGAAATACGCGCATTCGATCACTACGTCGGTGGTCGCATCCGATACGCCCGAATGCGCGCCACCCATGATACCGCCGATATCGTGGACCGCGACATCGTCGGCGATGACCGTCATCCCTGCGGCGAGCGTGTAGGTCTTGCCGTTGAGCGCCGCGACCGATTCGCCCGCTTCCGCGCGGCGCGCGACCAGCCCACCGGACAGCTTCGCCTTGTCGTACACGTGCAGCGGGCGGCCGAGATCGACCGTCAGGTAGTTGGTGATGTCGACGAGCGCCGAAATCGGCTTCTGCCCGATCGCGCGCAGCCGCTTGGCCATCCACTCCGGTGCAGCGCCGTTCGCCAGCCCCGCGACGCCCTGCGCGAAGAACGCCGGGCAGCCCGCCGCATCCTCGATCCGCACGTCGGGACCAGGGCCTTCGCCCGCCGGATCCGGCACGGTCAGCTCGACCAGCGTTCCCAGCCCGGCAGCCGCCAGATCGCGCGCGATACCGCGGACGCTCATGCAATCCTGCCGGTTCGGCGTGATGCTGACGTCGATCACCGGATCGCCGAGCCCGGCATAATCGGCGAAGGCGGTGCCGATCGGCGCATCGGCGGGCAGTTCGATGATCCCGTCATGATCCTCGCCCAGCTCCAGCTCGCGGGTCGAACACATCATGCCGTTCGATTCGACGCCGCGGATCGCCGCGACCTTCAGCACCATGCCATTGGCGGGGACCGCCGCACCGGGCCTGCCGAACACGCCGACCAGTCCCGCGCGCGCGTTCGGCGCGCCGCACACCACCTGCAACGGTCCGTCGCCGGCATCGACCGACAGCACCTGCAGCTTGTCCGCTTGCGGGTGGCGCCCGGCGGTGAGGACGCGTGCGACGGTGAAGCCGTCGAGCTTCGCGGCGGGATCGGTGACGCCTTCCACCTCCAGCCCGATGTTGGTGAGCGCGACCAGGATCGCGTCGAGCGACGCGTCCGTGTTAAGATGGTCCTTGAGCCAGGAAAGGGTGAATTTCATTGTTCTTGCTTCCGTCCCCCCGGCCGAAGCCGGGGCCTTTCTGGAGCGGGCGGAACGTCCCCCCGCGGGAGACCCCGGCATGCGCCGGGGTGACGCACGTGGTTCAGGCCGGCATGCCCACGCCGCCCGACAGCGTCGGCACGTCGAGCGCGCTGAACCCGTAATGCTTCAGCCAGCGGATATCGCCGTCGAAGAACGGACGCAGATCGTCCATCCCGTATTTCAGCATCGCCAGCCGGTCGATCCCGCAGCCGAACGCAAAGCCCTGCCACTCTTCGGGATCGAGCCCGCACGCCGCGATCACCCGCGGGTGGACCATGCCGCTGCCCAGCACCTCCATCCATCCTTCCGAGCCGCCGATCACGCGCTTGCCCTTCACGATCGAATAGCCGACGTCGACTTCGGCGGACGGCTCTGTGAACGGGAAGTAGCTCGGGCGAAGCCGCAGGACGATGTCGTCGCGCTCGAAGAACGCCTTCAGGAACGTCTCCAGCGTCCACTTCAAGTGGCCGAGCGTGATGCCCTTGTCGATCACCAGTCCTTCGACCTGATGGAACATCGGCGTGTGTGTCGCGTCGCTGTCGGAGCGATAGGTACGCCCCGGCGCGATGATGCGGATCGGTGGCTTGTTCGCCAGCATGGTGCGAATCTGGACCGGCGAGGTGTGCGTGCGCAATACGCGCGGGGTCTCGCGATCGTTCGGGTCGCTGTCCTCCCGGCCGGCCAGATAGAAGGTATCGTGCATCGCGCGCGCCGGATGCGTCTCCGGGATATTGAGCGCGCCGAAATTGTGCCAGTCGGTCTCCATCTCCGGGCCGCTGGCCACCGCAAAGCCGAGATCGGCGAAGATCTCCGCCAGTTCGTCCATCACCTGGCTGACGGGATGGATCGTCCCGGCGAGCGGCGCGTCCGCGGGCAGCGTCATGTCGAGCGCCTCGCTGGCCAGTTGCGCATCGAGCGCGACCTGCTCCAGATGCGCCTTGCGCGCCGCAATCGCGCCGGTCACCGCCTCGCGAAGCCCGTGGATCGCCGGGCCGCGCGCCTGTCGCTCCTCCGGTGACAAGGTGCCCATCGTCTTCAGCAGCTGCGTCACCCGGCCCTGCTTGCCGAGTGCATCGACGCGCACCGCCTCGAGCGCGTCGAGCGAGGCGGATGCCTCGATCGCGACGAGCAGGTGGGTCTTGAGGTCGTCGGTGTCGGTCATCGTCTCATCCGTCATGCCTGCCGTCCAAGCGCAGACTCGTGCTCAAGTCCAGCCCCGCGTCCATCGCTCCGCGTCGGGATACCCGCAAACGACGAGCGGCCGTAACGAAGAAGGGCGCCGGTGTTGCCACCGGCGCCCCGCATTCCGTTCTCGCGTCAGGTCGCCTCAGGCGGCCTGCGGAAGAGCCGCCTTCGCCTGCGCGATGATGGCGCTGAACGCCTCACCTTCGTGCATCGCGATGTCGGCCAGGACCTTCCGGTCCAGTTCAACGCCCGCCAGCTTCAGGCCGTGCATGAACTGCGAATAGGTCAGACCCTCCGCGCGGACACCGGCGTTGATGCGCTGGATCCACAGACCGCGGAAGGTGCGCTTCTTCACCTTGCGATCGCGATAGGCGTACTGGCCGGCCTTCTCGACCGCCTGACGGGCGACGCGGATCGTGTTCTTACGACGACCGCGATAGCCCTTGGCCTGTTCCAGGATGTTCTTGTGCTTGGCGCGAGTGGTTACGCCCCGCTTGACGCGTGCCATATGCTATTCCTCCTCGTCGCTCAGCTAAGGCCGTACGGTGCCCAGGCCTTCACCGCTGCGGTGTCGGCCTTCGACAGCACCTTGGTGCCGCGGTTCTGGCGGATGTACTTGCCGGTGTGATGCAACAGGCGGTGGCGCTTGCCGGCGACGCCGTGCTTCAGAAGGCCGGTGGCCGTTATCTTGAAGCGCTTCTTCACGCCACTCTTGGTCTTGAGCTTGGGCATTTTCATCCTTTCGGCTACGCGATTCGACTGAGACGGCCGCGGCAGCCCTCGATGGCCGGGCCGTCCGTATCCGCCGATCGCTCGGGAAGCGGGCCGCATAGCCGCGGTGCCTTCGAAATGCAATGCCGGCGAAATGCAACGCCGGGAACCGACACGACCACCCCGCGATTGTACCGCGATGGAAACGACCGCGCCCGCGCCGACCACTTCCCGCCGCACCCGGCGCAGGTGGCGGATCGCGCGCCGCATCGCGATCGGCGTGCTCGCCGGGCTGGCCGCGATCTGGCTGGTGCTGTTCATCACGAAGGGCCGCTTCCTGAAGCGCCCGTTCGAAAACATCGTCGGCGGACTGACCCATCGTCACGTGACAGTCGGCGGCGATTTCCAGCTGTATTTCGCACCGTTCAGGATCAAGTTCTACGCCGAGCGGCTGGCGATCGCCAACCCGGCGTGGGCGACCCGCCCGAACCTGTTCACCGCCGCGCGGATCGACACCCGCATCGCGCCGCTGTCGCTGGTGTTCGGAAAACGGCGGCTTTACTGGCTGGACCTGACCGACGGCGCCGTCGACCTGGAATGGAACCGTGCGCACGACCATAACAGCTGGACGTTCGGCGACGGCAAGGGCGGCAAGCCGCTGGACCTGCCGCGAATCGACCGTGCGACTGTGGTCGGGACGCAGGTGCGCTATCTCGACCCGCGTCTGCGGCTGCTGGCCGACGTCAAGCTCGACACGATCCGTTCGACGGACGCACGCATCGGGCAGGCGGTCGGGCTGAGCGGCGGCGGCCAGTTGCGCGCCACGCCCTTCTCGGTCGTGGCGCGGCTGCTGTCGCCCGATGCGACGGTTGCGCGCGGCAAGAACGAGCTGGTCCTGCGCGCGCGCGCCGCGGGCAATGTTCTTGACGTCGCCGGCACGCTCCCGAGCATCGCCGCGTTCGAGGACGTGCCGCTCGCCGTGCGCGCGCGCGGGCGGAATCTGGCGACGTTGCTGGAGGTGATTGGCGTCGCGATCCCCAACACCCGTCGCTACGATCTTCATGCGCAGCTGGTGCAGGACGGCCCCGATTACCGCTTCACGCGACTGCGCGGCACGTTCGGCGCCAGCGACGTCGCGGGGCGGCTGACGATCAGCAACAAGGAACGGCTGCATCTCGATTCGCAGCTGACCACGCGCCAGCTGGACATCGTCGATGCCGCGCCGTTCATCGGCTACAACCCCGATATCGTCGCGGAGAAAGGCGCGATAGCGGCCGCGGCCGCCACGGGTGCCGCACCGGCGCGGATCATGCCGGAGGCCGCGCTCCCGGTGGCGACGATGCAGCGTTTCGATGCCGACCTGAAATGGCATATCGACCGCGTCCGCTCGAAGCGGCTGCCGATCGCCGAGATCGACATGGTGCTCGACCTTGACCACGGACGTCTGGCGCTGTCGCCGCTGACGATGTCGATGGCGCGCGGCAACGTCGCCGCGGACACGATCTTCGATACGCGCCAACGGCCGAGCGCGGTCAGTTACGACATCCGGCTTGCGCCGACGCCGCTCGGGCGGCTGCTGGCGGGCTATGGGGTGGCCGAAGCGGGCACGACCGGCACCGTTCGCGGGCGCATCCAGTTGAAGGGGCGTGGTGACACGATCCACGATTCGCTGGCGTCGTCGAGTGGGCGGATCGCGTTCGTCATCCCGTCCGGAAGCATGTGGACGCGCAACGTCCAGCTTGCCGAGATCGACCTTGGCGTGTTCATCCAGAAGATGTTCGAGCAGGAACTGAAGGAGCCGGTGCGGCTCAACTGCGGGCTCGTTGCCTTTACCGTGCGCGACGGGATCGCGGCGACCGATCCGATCCTGTTCGACACGCAGAAGAACGTGATCCTGGGGCGCGGCGGGTTCAGCTTCCGGACCGAGGCGCTCGACCTAGCATTCCGCGCCGATGCCAAGAAGTTCAGCCTGTTTTCCGGGCAATCGCCGGTCGGGGTCGGAGGCTATTTCGCGGCGCCGTCCCTCAACGTGATCTCGCCGCAACTGGTGGCGCGCGCCGGGGTCGGGCTGGGGCTGGCGGTGGTCGCCACGCCGGTCGCGGCACTGCTCGCCTTCGTCGATCCGGGCGATGCGAAAGCGGCGCAATGCGGTCCGATCCTCGCCGGCAAGAACGCCGCGGCGCAACGCGACAAGAGCGGCAAGCCACGCACCGACGTCGGGAACGGCACGACCGACAAAGGCGCCGACAAGCCGCGCAAGAAGTTCCTCGGCATCTTCTGAGATGCGCGCGTTCGCCGCCCTTCTCGACGCGTTGATCTACACGCGGTCGCGCAATGCCAAGCTGAAGCTGATCGGCGATTATCTGCGCAGCACGCCCGACCCGGATCGCGGTTGGGCAATGGCGGCGTTGACCGGCGAGATGGACCTGCCGGGCGTCAAGCCGGCGGTGATCCGAGCGTTGGTCGAGTCGCGGGTCGATCCGGTGCTGTTCCGGATGAGCCGCGACTATGTCGGCGACACTGCCGAGACGGTGGCGCTGCTCTGGCCCGAGCCGGACGCGCCTCCCGCAGATGTAACGCCGCTGACCGTCGGGATGGCGGTCGACCGGCTGGCACACCTCTCGCGGTCCGATGCGCCAGCGGCACTCGCGACGATGCTCGACCGGCTCGACGCCGAGGAGCGGTTCGCCTTGCTGAAGATGGCGACCGGCGGCCTGCGCGTCGGCGTGTCGTCGCGGCTCGCCAAGCAGGCGCTCGCCGATGCGTTCGAGCTGGACGTCGAGGCCGTGGAGGAGGTGTGGCACGGGCTGGAGCCGCCCTACCCCACGCTGTTCGCCTGGGCGGAAGGTACCGGCGTGCAGCCGACCGCCGCCGACGTGCCGGTGTTCCGTCCGTTCATGCTCGCGCACCCGCTGGAGGATCTGCGCGTCAACCTGAAGGACTATGCCGCGGAATGGAAGTGGGACGGCATCCGCGTCCAGATCGTCCATGTCGCGGGTGAGACGCGGCTGTACAGCCGCACCGGCGATGACGTGACCCGCGCCTTCCCCGATGTCGCGACGGCGTTCGCCACGCCCGGCGTCGTCGACGGCGAGTTGATGGTGCGCGGCGATTTTCAAGGCGGGGAAGCGGGCAGCTTCAATGCGTTGCAGCAGCGGTTGGGGCGCAAGGTGGTGTCGGCGAAGATGCTGGCGGAGGCGCCGGCCTTCGTCCGCCTCTACGATATCTTGTTCGACGGCGACGAGGATCTGCGCACGCTGCCGTGGACCGCGCGGCGGGCGCGGCTGGAGGCGTTCTCCGCGCACCTCGATGCCGAGCGTTTCGATCTCAGCCGCGTCGTCGAGGCGGAGGACTTTACCGCGTTGGAAGGCATCCGCGCCGGTGCCCGCGACGCGGCGATCGAAGGGATGATGCTCAAGCGCCGCGATTCGCCGTATGTCGGGGGGCGGCGCGCCGGGCTCTGGTACAAATGGAAGCGCGATCCGCTGACCGCCGATTGCGTGATGATGTACGCACAGCGCGGCAACGGGCGACGGTCGAGCTGGTACAGCGACTATACCTTCGGATGCTGGACCGACGACGGCGAGCTGCTGCCGGTCGGCAAGGCCTATCAGGGGATCACCGACCAGGAGATCGCGCAGCTCGACCGCTTCGTGCGCCAGCATACGCTGAACCGCTTCGGGCCGGTGCGCGAGGTGGAAAAGACGATGGTGCTGGAGATCGCGTTCGATTCCATCCATGAATCGAAGCGTCACAAATCGGGCCTGGCAATGCGTTTCCCGCGAATCGCGCGCATCCGTACCGACAAGCCGGCCGCGGAGGCCGACACGCTCGCGGCGCTGCGGCGGCTGGTGACGTAGCGCGCCGCTTCTGGCAAAGCGCACGCCCATGAGCTTCAACACCTTCGGCCGCGTCTTCCGTTTCACCACCTGGGGCGAGAGCCACGGCCCGGCGCTGGGCGCAGTGGTGGACGGGTGCCCGCCGGGTATCGCCTTGAGCGAGGACGATATCCAGCCGTGGCTCGACCGTCGTCGGCCCGGCCAGTCGCGTTTCACCACGCAGCGCCGCGAACCCGACCAGGTCCGCATCCTGTCCGGCGTGTTCGAGGGCCGGACGACCGGCACGCCGATCAGCCTGATGATCGAGAACGTCGACCAGCGTTCGAAGGATTATTCCGACATCGCGCAGGCGTACCGCCCCGGCCACGCCGATTACGCCTATGACGCGAAATACGGGTTTCGCGACTATCGTGGCGGTGGGCGCTCGTCGGCGCGCGAGACGGCGGCGCGGGTCGCGGCGGGTGCGGTGGCGCGGATGACGATCCCTGGCGTGCGCGTCCGCGCGTGGGTGGAGGCGATCGGCGGCGACGCGATCAACCCCGCCGCGTTCGACGATGCGCAGATCGACCTGAACCCGTTCTTCTGCCCCGACGCCGCCGCCGCGGCGCGCTGGGAGGAAACAATGGACGCCGCGCGCAAGGCGGGGTCGTCGCTGGGCGCGGTGATCGCGTGCGAGGCGACCGGCGTGCCGGCCGGCTGGGGCGCACCTCTTTATGCCAAGCTGGACAGCGAACTGGCCGCGGCTTGCATGTCGATCAATGCGGTGAAGGGCGTCGAGATCGGTGACGGCTTCGCGGCCGCAGCGCTATCGGGCGAGCAGAATGCCGACCCGATGCGTCCCGGCGCCGACGGCACGCCCGATTTCCTTGCCAACCATGCCGGCGGGATCGCCGGCGGGATCGCCACCGGGCAGCCGATCCGCGTGCGCGTGGCGTTCAAGCCGACCAGCTCGATCCTGATCCCGGTCGCCAGCATCACGCGTGATGGCGCCGCGACCGAGGTGATGACGAAGGGTCGTCACGATCCGTGCGTCGGCATCCGCGGCGTGCCGGTGGTCGAAGCGATGGTCGCGCTGGTACTGGCCGATCAGGCGTTGCTTCATCGCGCCCAATGTGGCAGCATTTAACTAGGTGAACCATTTAGTCAGGAACGACGCTCACCGCGCTTCGTTGACGGACCATTCCATAAGGAGAGGTTCGATGCGTTCCTATATCGCGATCACGGCCGCTGCACTGCTGCTTCCTGCCGCCGCCATGGCACAGACCTCCGGCGGCGCCGGCGGTACGATGGGTGGCGGCACCGGCGGTGGAGCCGGTGGCACCATGGGCGGAACGATGGGTGGCACGATGGGCCAGCCCGGCGGCACCATGGGCCAGACCGGCCAGACCGGCGGCACGACGATGGACCCGATGACCACGTCGCCGCAGACCACCACGACGCCGAATGCGCAGACCGACCGTCAGTCGACGACGCGTAGTTCGCGCAAGACGCGCGACCGCAGCACCACGACGACCGGGCCGGATGCAGTGACCAATTCGCGCACGACGCTGGGCCAGCCGGCGCAAGGCCAGCCGACCGAGGCGACCAACACGCCGCCGGGACAGCTGCCGCAGGACGGTGCGGCCGGCACGACGATGCAGCCGGGACCGCAGCGCTGAGCTGACGACGCGCAGTGCGGGTGACAGCGCTGCCGTGTCCCGGATAAAGTGATGGACGCCGCATTTCTTACCGGAAGTGCGGCGTCCGTCGCGTTTGACGCGTATGCGATGGATGGGCGGGCAGTGACTTGCCAGTCTAGCGGAGCGGAGGCGCTTCATCGGTCGCCGCTGCGCAGAAAGCGTGCGCGATCCGCCGGCTGTTTCGCTATGCGCGGCGTGCCGGTTACGTCAGCTCCCGTGAGATCGCGGTCGCTCTTGCACGGACCGCCCAGGTTCGCCGCTCGTTCCGCCCGCGGGCAAACGGTGTTCCATCCATCAGCGTGGAGCTCGCTTCCTGATCGTGTCGGGGATCTGCCTTGGCATTGCCGATGAACACGCCGTCGGCATCGACGTGTTTACGGCGGAGAGACATGTAGTCGGTTTCCCGGCGCAGCGCCGTCGTTGCGAGCGTAGCGAAGCGAGCCAGAGCTTCATGCGAAACGCTCGATTGCTCCCTTCGGTTCGCAATAACGGGTGGACGGAGCAAATCGGCCCGAGCGCGGTGCCGCAGTTCGCCCGAACAGATGCATAATCGTCATTGGCGAACAGCCGGCCGCCGCCAAGCGTCAACTGTCGAGTCCACCCAGTGCACAGGCATCAGCCCGGCGTAGCGAGGTGGCGGGCCGCGCTGCATCGCGATCGAATCATCACACCTGCAGCGCCGCCCGCGCAGCCCAGCGCGTCAGTCCGCAAAGGGATCGCGGACCAGGATCGTGTCGGCGCGTTCTGGGCTGGTCGAGACCAGCGCCACCGGGCAGCGGATCAGTTCCTCGATGCGGCGGATGTACTTGATCGCCTGCGCCGGAAGCTCAGCCCAGCTGCGCGCGCCGGCAGTCGTTTCCTGCCACCCCTCCACCGTCTCGTATACCGGCTCGACCAATGCCTGGTCGGCGGCATGCGCCGGATAGTAATCGATAACCTGCCCGCGCAGGCGATAGCCGGTGCAGATCCGCACCTCCTCGAAGCCGTCGAGCACGTCGATCTTGGTCAGCGCGATGCCAGTGATCCCGCCGACCGCCGCCGATTGCCGCACCAACACGGCGTCGAACCAGCCGCAGCGGCGCTTGCGCCCGGTCACCGTGCCGAATTCATGTCCGCGCACGCCCAGCCGTTCGCCGGTGGCATCGTCCAGCTCGGTCGGGAACGGCCCGGAACCGACGCGCGTGGTGTACGCCTTCGCGATCCCGAGCACGAAGCCGACCGCCGCCGGCCCGAGCCCGGAGCCACCCGCGGCGCTGCCCGCGATCGTGTTCGAAGAGGTGACGAACGGATAAGTGCCGTGATCGATATCGAGCAGTACGCCTTGCGCGCCCTCGAACAGGATGCGCTTGCCGGCTTCCTTGGCGACGTTGAGGTCACGCCATACCGGGCGCGCGAATTGCAGCACGAAGCCGGCGATCTCGCGCAGTTCGGCGACCAGCGCCGCGCGATCGATCGGCGGCTCGCCGAAGCCGGCGCGCAGCGCGTCGTGGTGCGCGGTAAGGCGATCGAGCTGCGGGCCGAGGTCGTCCAGATGCGCAAGATCGCAGACGCGGATCGCGCGGCGGCCGACCTTGTCTTCATACGCCGGGCCGATGCCGCGCCGAGTGGTGCCGATCTTGCCCGCGCCGCTCGCATCCTCGCGCAGGCCGTCGAGGTCGCGGTGGAACGGCAGAATCAATGCACAATTGTCGGCGATGCGCAGCGTCTCCGGCGTGGCGGTGACGCCCTGCGCGCCGAGCCGCTCGATCTCCGCCTTCAACGCCCACGGATCGAGCACCACGCCGTTGCCGATCACCGACGGGGTGCCGCGCACGATGCCCGACGGCAGCAGCGAAAGCTTGTAGACGTTCTCGCCCACCACCAGCGTGTGCCCGGCGTTATGCCCGCCCTGAAAGCGGACGACCATGTCGGCGCGCTCGGCGAGCCAGTCGACGATCTTGCCCTTGCCCTCGTCGCCCCATTGCGCGCCGATGACTGCCACATTTGCCATGGATGCGATTCCCCGCCTGCCGCTGCGAACCCGCGCGCCCTTCGACAGGACTCGGCACGCGGGCGGTTCAGGAATGTCGGGGGCGCGGGTAGCGGGGCCGCGCTGCCGGGTCAACCATGGCCGGCGGTATGCGGCCGCGCGGTCGCGAGGGGAAGCAAGGGCAAGGTGACATGCACGACGATTAGCCACCACAGATTGCCGGTCAGCGCGTAACCGAGCGTGAACGCCAGCGCCGAACCGCCGCTGGCAACCAGTTTACGCCTGTCCCGAACACCGTGCGCCGCGGCGTAGGCGATGCTGGACAGGATCACGCCGGCAACCATCCCCACACGTGGGGTCAGGTAGAACAGCAGGTATCCGCGGTAGAGCACCTCCCATCCCACCCCGGCGGCGATCGCGGTAGCGACGTAGAGGCGGGTTTCGCCCGGCGTACGCGGCGCGATACCATCAAGCGGGTCGATCTCGCCGTTCACGGCCGAACGCCACGTGAGCCCGGCCGATGCGACAAGGACGAGTGCGGCGATGGCGACGCCGGTGAGGGCAGGCGTCGACATCGGGCGCGCCAGACCCAGCGCCATGATATTGCGATCTGCTATTCGCCAGTCGAGCGCAAGAAGCGCCAACAGGATGAGAATGACGCAGACCGTCGTCGCGTAACGCCGCGACACCGCTGGCTCGAAGGCGGACGGCTCGCGCTCACGCAACGCGGCCCGCGGGGATGCCGAAGAGCAGCAGGCTCGCCAGAACGTGATCGAGCAAGAATCCGCTCCACGGCACCAGGCGTCAGCTTACGTCGACGTTGATCTGGAAGCGCGCGCACGGCCTTCCGACGTCCCGTTTTCGCGCACGACCCCGTCGTGGCCGTGGAAGCCGGCGCCCGCGGTATAGAAGGTCTGGCCCCCGTCGACCTTCTGCCGGTCGCAGATCACGCGGGAGTTGGGGCGACGAAATCGGTGCAGACCTTCCTGGTCGGAAGATCGACCTGTTCGTAAGCCGGGGTGTCGAATCTTCCGCGACATGACAACACCACCTTTCCACAGGAGCTGCGGCGCATTTTTCGTCGCGCGCGTCGGGCGCAAACGGCGGCGTTGCCGGATCGCCACCTTGTCATACGGGGGCGCGGTGAGAGGTGCCGGCGCGTCTACAACGCGCGTGCCTCTCCTTCGACGTAGAGGTGCGTGCAGACCTGCGCCTCGGGCGTGTCGCCGCCGTCGAGCGCGGCGACCGTGACCCAGCCTTCGGCGCGCATCCGTGCCGCTTCGCGCGCGGGGGTGCCGAACGGGACGAACAGCCGACGACGGTCGCCCGCCGGTTGCTCGCCGACGAGCCGGTCGGCGTAGAGCGAGAAGCCGGTCGCGGCTTCTTCCGCGCCGCCTTCATGGACGACGGCGTAGGTGCCGCCGCGGCCGATCTCGGCGCTGGAGCTGCCGCCGAACAGCGAGAAGCCGAGCCAGGTCTGATATTCGAATCCGTGGCGTTCGGTTGGGTCAAGCGTCATCGCGACGCGGTCGCCCAGCGCATGCGCGATCGCCGCCAGTCCGTCGATGCGTGACGCCAGCACGCCGTCGCGATCGAATGCGCGGAGACGAGCGAGCGCCTGGTCGAACGGTCCGGCCGCTTCGATCAACGGCAGGTAATCGGGCGCGATCGCCGCGACCGCGCCGGCATCCTTGGCATCGAGCCGCTGGCGCAGATCGTCGAGCTGGCCCGCGGCGACGGGCAAAGCGCCGGCGGCGAGCGTGTCGACCAGATCCGGAAGCGTGAAGTCGATCGACGGCCGCGCGATGCCCGCCGCCGCCAGCGCGTCGATCGCCACGGTGACGACTTCCTGCGCAGCGGCGACCGAATCGAGCCCGAACAGCTCGGCACCGATCTGCCGCGTTTCACGTGCGGGCGAGAGCTGGCTGGCGCGCAGCTTCAGCACCGCGCCGGCATAGCTGAGCCGGACGGGACGCGGGTGGTGCCCCAGGCGCGTCGCGGCGATCCGCGCGACCTGCGCGGTCAGATCGGGGCGAACGGCAAGCGTGCGCTGTGACACCGGATCGACGAAGCGCACCGCATCGTGGAGCGCGCCGGCCTTCAGCCGCGTACCGAGCGCTTCCGCGAATTCGGCGAGCGGCGGATCGACCCGCTCGTAGCCGTGCGCATGGATCGCAGCGAGCACGCGCGATTCGATCGCGGCGGCGGCATCGGCGAAGGGTGGCAGGCGGTCGCGGAGACCTTCGGGGAGAAGCGCGGTCATGCCAGCCCTCTGCCGTGCCGACAGAGGGCTGACAACCATCAGAACGACAGGCCCATCGCGGTCTTGACGCCCGGCAGCGCCTTGACCCCGGCGAGCAGCTCCGCATCGACCGGCTCATCGACGCTGAGCAGCAGCACCGCCTCGCCGCCGGTATCGCGGCGACCGAGGTGGAAGGTGCCGATGTTGACGCCCTTCTCACCCAGCAGCGTGCCGATGCGGCCGATGAAGCCGGGCGCATCCTCGTTGACGACGTAGAGCATCGCGCCGGTCAGATCGGCCTCGACCTTGATCCCGAACAGTTCGACCAGCCGCGGCGCGCTGTCGCCGAACAGCGTGCCCGCCACCGAACGCTCGCCATCGGCGGTGCGGACCGCGACACGGATCAGCGTGTGGTAATCGCCCTCACGCTCGGTGCGGATCTCGCGCACCTCCATGCCGCGCTCGCGCGCCAGCACCGGCGCGTTGACCATGTTCACGGTGTCGGTCTGCTGGCGCAGGAAGCCGGTCAGCACCGCGCTGGTCACCGGCTTGGGATTGAGGTCCGCCGCGGCGCCCTCGCGGTGGATCGACACGCGATCGATCGCGCCGGTGGCGAGCTGGCCGACCAGCGACCCGAGCTTCTCCGCCAGCCCCATGTACGGACGCAGCTTGGGCGCTTCCTCGGCGGACAGGCTGGGGACGTTGAGCGCGTTGGTCACGCCGCCAGACACGAGATAATCGGCCATCTGCTCGGCGACCTGGATCGCGACATTGACCTGCGCCTCGGTGGTCGAGGCGCCGAGGTGCGGGGTCGAGATGAAGTTGGGCGTGCCGAACAGCGGGCTGTCCTTCGCCGGCTCGGTCACGAACACGTCGAGCGCGGCGCCGGCGATGTGGCCCGAATCAAGCCCTTCCTTGAGCGCCGCCTCGTCGATCAGCCCGCCGCGTGCGCAATTGACGATCCGGACGCCCTTCTTCGTCTTCGCCAGATTCTCGGACGACAGGATGTTGCGGGTCTGATCGGTCAGCGGCGTGTGGAGCGTGATGAAGTCGGCGCGCGCCAGCAGTTCGTCGAGCGTCACCTTGGCCACGCCCATCTCGACCGCGCGTTCCTCGGTGAGGAACGGGTCGTAAGCGACGACCTTCATCTTAAGCCCCAGCGCGCGGTCCGCGACGATCGAGCCGATGTTGCCGGCACCGATCAACCCGAGCGTCTTGGCGGTCATCTCGACCCCCATGAAGCGGTTCTTCTCCCACTTCCCGGCCTGCGTCGATGCGTCCGCCTCCGGCAACTGGCGAGCGAGCGCGAACATCAACGCGATGGCATGCTCGGCAGTGGTGATCGAATTGCCGAACGGCGTGTTCATCACGACCACGCCCTTCGACGAGGCGGCGGGGATGTCGACGTTGTCGACGCCGATTCCGGCGCGTCCGACCACCTTCAGGTTAGTGGCATGATCGAGGATGTCCCTGGTGACCTTGGTCGAGCTACGGATCGCAAGGCCGTCATAGTCGCCGATGATCGCCTTCAGCTCGTCGGGGGTCTTGCCGGTGATCTCGTCCACCTCGACGCCGCGTTCGCGGAAGATCTCGGCAGCGCGGGGGTCCATCTTGTCGGAAATCAGTACCTTGGGCATGACGAATTGCTCCTCGTGCAATTCGTCATCCCGACGAAAGTCAGGATCTTGGGCCGCAGACGTGTGCGACGGGAGATCCCGGCCTTCGCTGGGATGACGTGAAATTGGGGGTTAGTTGGCGGCCTTCGCGGTGGAATACGCCCAGTCGAGCCACGGTCCGAGCGCCTCGATATCGGCCGTGTCGACGGTGGCGCCGCACCAGATGCGCAGCCCCGGCGGCGCGTCGCGATAACCGCCGATGTCGAACGCCGCGCCCTCCGCTTCCAGCAGCGACACCAGCTTCTTGATGACCGCCTCGTCGGCGTCGACCGTCAGGCACACGCTGGTTTTCGAACGCGACGCCGCGTCCTCCGCGAGGTGCCCGAGCCAGTCCCGCTCGGCGACGATCCGGTCCAGCGCCGCGGCATTGGCGTCGGAGCGCGCGATCAACCCACGCTCTCCGAGACCCCTGGCCCATTCGAGCCCCCAGATCGCGTCCTCGACCGCCAGCATCGACGGCGTGTTGATCGTCTCGCCCTTGAACACGCCCTCGGTAAGCTTGCCCTTCGAAACGAGCCGGAAGACCTTCGGCAACGGCCACGCCGGGGTGTAGCTTTCCAGCCGCTCGACCGCGCGCGGACCGAGGATCAGCACACCGTGCCCGCCCTCGCCGCCCAGCACCTTCTGCCAGCTGAACGTGGCGACGTCGATCTTGTCCCATGGCAAGTCGTAGGCGAACACGCCCGACGTTGCGTCGGCGAAGCTCAGCCCGGCGCGATCGTCGGGGATCCAGTCGCCGTTCGGCACGCGCACGCCGCTGGTCGTGCCGTTCCAGGTGAACAGCACGTCGTTCGACCAGTCGAACTGGTGAAGGTCGGGAAGCTGCCCGTAATCGGCGCGGATCACGGTGGGATCGATCTTCAACTGCTTGACCGCATCGGTCACCCAGCCCTCGCCGAAGCTCTCCCACGCCAGCGCGGTGACTGGGCGCGCGCCGAGCATGGTCCACATCGCCATCTCGAACGCGCCGGTATCGGAGCCGGGGACGATGCCGATGCGGTGCGTGTCAGGGAGATTCAGCAATTCGCGCATCAGATCGATGCAATATTGCAGGCGCTGCTTGCCCAGCTTCGAACGATGCGAACGCCCGAGAACGTCGATAGCCAGCTTGGCGGGATCGTAGCCGGGCGGCTTGGCGCACGGACCGGACGAAAAATGCGGACGCGCCGGCTTCGTGGCGGGTTTCGCGGGCGCAATGGTGGCGTCGGCGGCAGTCAAATCAGTCATTTCAGACTCTCCTCACAGAGAGCACGCGCGGCGTTGGGACCGCGTGGCCCGTCGACGGCCCTAGCGGCGCAACCGGGCGATGGCAACATAGATTATCGGGCCGCCGCGCCAGCGACTCCCTTCGTCACCGCGCGCTTGCCCCGCGCATTCGACTGCCGCACATCCGGGGCATGCGGGGCTGGACGACGGGTGGACGCGGGATTGCGACAACGGCGGGATTGCTGGCGCTCGCCGCGTGTGGACGGAGCGAGCGGCCAACCGCGCCGGCGCAGCGCGCGCGCGTAGAGATGCCGTCGGTGCGCGAGACGAATCGCTGCTTTGCGGACCTCCGCGCACTGGGGGTCGACTTCCAGCCGTTGCCCGACAAGGATTCCGGCGGCGGATGCGCACTGGTCGGCACGGTCAAGCTACTCGACATCGGGGTGCCGACGGCCAATCTCGGTGCGATCCGTTGCGGGCAGGCGCGCGCGTTCGCGGGCTGGGCGCGCAACGGCGTGGCACCAGCCGCCTATCAGATCCTGGGCTCCGAGCTGTCACGGATCGTCAGCATGGGAAGCTACGCCTGTCGCAACACCGTCGGCACCAGCGGGCCCGCGCGCCGATCCGGCCATGCGATCGCCAATGCGATCGACATCGGCGCGTTCGAGCTGAAGGATGGACGGCGGATCTCGATCCTGCGCGACTGGAACGCCGCCGACCCCGACGTGCGGCGATTCCTGCGCACCGTCCACACATCGGCATGCCGGCGCTTCGGCACCGTGCTGTCACCCGACTATAACGCCGTGCACCGCGATCACCTCCATCTCGAGGACGACCACGCGCGCTTCTGCCGCTGAGCTTGCGACTGTAAGAATCGCGTTCTATCCCGCGAGGAATGACTGACACCCGCGTACCGAGCCGCGTCTTTCCGCGCGCCAAGCAGGATGCCGAGGTCGCCAAGACCAGCATCTCCACCCCGCAGACCGAGAGCCCGGCCTATTCGCTGGCCTTCCAGGACATGGATTTCCTGCTGCGCGAAGACCTGCGCCCGGTGCGCTTCCAGCTGGAACTGCTCAAGACGCAGCTGATCCTCGACCAGGCGCATATCGGTTCGACGTTCGTCTTCTACGGATCCGCACGCATCCCGGAACCGGCCAAGGCGCAAGCGCTGCTCGACCTCGCCACCGACGAGAAGAGCCGCCGCATCGCCGAGCGGCTGGTCGCCAAGAGCAAATATTACGACATGGCGCGCGAGCTGGCGCAGATGTGCTCGAACTTCCCGCGCGACGCGGCGGGCAAGCGGCATTTCGTGGTGTGTTCGGGCGGCGGCCCATCGATCATGGAAGCGGCGAACCGTGGCGCGGCCGACGTCCATGCCGAATCGATCGGGCTGAACATCGTCCTGCCGCATGAACAGGCGCCCAACCCCTACGTTACGCCGGCGTTGAGCACGCAATTCCACTATTTCGCGCTGCGCAAGATGCACTTCCTGCTCCACGCGCGCGCCCTCGCGGCATTCCCGGGCGGTTTCGGGACGTTCGACGAGCTGTTCGAGCTGCTGACGCTGATCCAGACCGGCAAGATCGAGCCAATGCCGGTGCTGCTGTTCGGCCGTGAATTCTGGGAGCGGGTCGTCAATTTCGAGGCGCTGGTCGAGGAAGGCGTGGTGTCGGAGCGCGACCTGGGCATCTTCCGCTATGTCGAGAGCGCGGCGGAAGGCTGGGCGGTGGTTCAGCAATTCTATCGCGACCGGCAGGCGCGCCGCGAGGCGGACGGGAAGTAGGGGCGAACGTACGCGGGCAGCGAACCGACGCTTGCGTCGGTGCGCTCCTCGCGTTGATGCGCGTCGTGCCAGACTTGATCCGGGACCTTGCTAGCCAGCGGCGGCGGCAGACGCACGGCGCACGGCGCACGGCGCACGGCGGGGGTGATGTCACCCGAACACGAAAGAGGCTGCTTGAAGCCCGCGGCCGAACTATCCGATCGGCACGGCCTTATCGAGGGTGTGAGCGGAAGGCGCACTACGCGTCGTTCGGGACGGGCGCGGCCGTGCGGGACGGTCAGGCTTCGACCGGCTCCGGTTGGCGGACGATCACCGCGGGCTCACGCTGCATCAGCGGCGGCATGCCGAGGCGACGGATGTCGACGGCCGTCAGCCGGTTGAGCACGACCGCGCTGAAACGACGGTCGCGCGTCTCGATCAGAATGCCGCCGTCGATCGTGCGCAGCATCGGCCATTCCACCTTGCACGCGCGAACCTTGCTGCCCTGCGCGACCACGACGGCGAGCCGCCCGTGGCGATCGATCGTCAGCGCCGCGTGGCCGTCGTCGCCGACCGCGGCATCGAACGCGACGAAGCCCGGCAGCACCTCGGCCACCGCGGCGATCGCTTCTTCGACCGTGTCGATCCGTCGCTCCGCCCGGCCGAAGCCGAACAGTGCCGCCAGCCGCATCGCCGCCGCCTCAGCCTGCGCGCGCCACCGCGTCCATCGCCGGGCGCAGCCCGCCGAGGTCGTAGCCGGCCTGCGCCGCCTTTGCGGCCACAACGTCGGCATCGTCGCCACCGGCTGCGCGCGCCAGCGCCCACAGGTTGCACGAGCGCGTGCCGGAGCGGCAATAAGCGAGCACCGGACCGTCCGCTGCGGCAAGCGCCGCCGCCATCGCATCCACCTGCGCGCGCGAGAAGCCGCCGGGCGCGATCGGGATCGCGGTGTAGGCGAGCCCGGCAGCCTCCGCCGCCAGGCGGATCGCGTCGCCTTCCGGCTGTCCGCGCTCCTCGCCGTCCGGGCGATTGTTGACGATCGCGACATAACCGGCGGCGGCGATCGCGGGAACATCGTCAGGGGTGATCTGCGGGGCGACCGCGATCGTCTCATCCAGGGGGCGAAGCATGGCCGGACCCTAGCGGAACCCGCGCGCGCCGTCAGCCGGAAACGTATCAGCCGTGGCTGCGCAGCGCGTCGAGGAACGCCTGTCCATAAGCGTCGAGCTTACGCTGCCCGATGCCGGCGATCCGCCCCAGCGCGGCGAGCGAGGTGGGCCGAAGCGATGCCATCTCGCGCAACGCGGAATCGTGGAAGATGACGTATGGCGGCACGCCGGCCTCCTTGGCCAGTTCGCGCCGGGTGACGCGCAGCGCCTCGAACAACGGATCGTCGACCGGATTGTCGGCCGCGCTGCCGCGCCGCCGCCGCTCGCGCCGGGGTGGTTCGACCAGCGACAGCACCGATTCGCCTTTCAGCAGCGCGCGGGCGGCGGGGCCGAATTCCAGTCCACCGTGCGCATTGGTCCGCAGCGCATCCTTGAGCAGCAGCGCCCGGCCGACCGGCTTGAGCATCGCAAGTTCCGCACCCTCGACGATGTTCCAGACCGACAGTGCCTCATGCCCGTTCATCAGGCTGCGTTCGCTCGACTTACCGGTCAGTACCTCCTCGATATAGGTCGCGCCGAACATCTGCCCGGTGCGGAACACCGCGGACAGGAACTTGCGCGCCGTCTCGGTGGCATCGATCGCGGCGGGGGGCGACAGGCAATTGTCGCAATTGCCGCATGTCTCCGGCGGGTGCTCGCCAAAGTGACGAAGCAGGATCGCGCGGCGACATCCCGCAGTTTCGACCAGCGCGCCAAGCGAGGTCAGCCGCTGGCGCTCGCCGGGCTGGCGCGCTTGCTCGACCTCGGCGATCCGCTGGCGCGCACGCGCGAAATCCTCGGCGCCCCAGAAGAGGTGTGCGACGGCCGGGTCGCCGTCGCGACCGGCGCGACCGGTCTCCTGGTAATAGGCCTCGATCGACTTCGGCAGCCCGGCATGCGCGACGAAGCGGACGTCGGGCTTGTCGATGCCCATGCCGAACGCGACCGTCGCGCACATGATCATGTCCTCGGACGCGACGAAATCGGCCTGGTTCCGCGCCCGCACCGCCGGATCCAGCCCGGCGTGATAGGCACGCACCGGGCGACCGGTGATCTGCGCCAGCTGCGCAGCGAGCTTCTCGGTGGCGGCGCGGGTCTGGACGTAGACGATGCCCGGTCCGGGCGTGTCGCGCACGACGTCCGCGATCTGGCGCGTGCTGTTGTCCTTCGGGCGGATAGCGTAGCGGATGTTCGGGCGATCGAAGCCGGCGACGATCATCCCCTCGTGCGGGATGCCGAGCTGTTCGAGGATGTCGGCGCGGGTGTGCGCGTCGGCGGTGGCCGTCAGCGCGAGTCGCGGCACGTCCGCGAACGTATCAAGCAGCGGGCGCAGCAATCGGTAGTCAGGGCGGAAATCATGCCCCCACTCGCTGACGCAATGCGCCTCGTCGATCGCGAACAGTGCCGGGCGGCCGCGCGTCAGCAGGTCTCGGAACTCCGCGGTGGAAGCGCGTTCCGGCGCGACATAGAGCAGGTCGAGCTCACCATCCAGGTAGCGGCCGCGCGTCTCGGCGCGGTTTTCATCGACGCTGGTGAGCGTCGCGGCCCGCAACCCCACGGCGGTGGCGGCGCGCAGCTGGTCGTGCATCAGTGCGATCAGCGGGCTGACGACGACGCACGTGCCGTCCAGCATCGCGGACGGCAACTGGTAGCACAGCGACTTGCCCGCGCCGGTCGGCATCACCGCCAGCGTACGCTCACCCGCCAGCACGCGCGTCACCACCTGCTCCTGCACGCCGCGGAACGCCGGGAAGCCGAAGATGCGGTGAAGGTCGGGAAGCGGATCGAGCGCCATGTGCGCGGCTGCACCTAGGCGTGCGGTGGCGCGCGCGCAACCACGCCTGCGGAACGCGGGCGGCGGTGGCGCGTAGTGCGCAGACCTTGTCCAGCGAAAGATCGCGATGCGCGTCCGGCCCAATCTCGCCCTGTTCACCTTCGCCACCGCCACGATCCTGACCGGGTGCGA
Organism: Sphingomonas phyllosphaerae 5.2; assembly: GCF_000419605.1. NCBI lineage: Bacteria > Pseudomonadati > Pseudomonadota > Alphaproteobacteria > Sphingomonadales > Sphingomonadaceae > Sphingomonas > Sphingomonas phyllosphaerae. The sequence goes on from NZ_ATTI01000001.1 coordinate 3,666,106, forward strand.
GCGCCGCACGCCGGAGAGCGAGAACCGCGCGGACACTAACCGCCCGATCGCGCCCGCCGCGAGAGGCGTCGACGCGCCGCCCGAAGCGCCGGCAGCGCCACGATGAGCGTCGAACGCGTCCGCGACAACCGCTCCGAACAGGAGTTCACGCTGGCGGTCGGCAACTATCGCGCCGTCGCGGCCTATCAGCTGGAGGGCGACACGATCGTCTTCACCCACACGCTGGTGCCGCCGGAGATCGAGGGGCGCGGTGTGGGAAGCAAGTTGATTGGCGGGGCGCTGGATCTGGTGCGCGACCGCGGACTGAGGGTCGTGCCGCAATGCCCGTTCGTGCGGGCGTATATAGAGAAGCACCCCGAGATGCGGGACTTGCTGGCGTAGGTCGCCGATCGTCGGGCGCCGGCCGGATGCTGTTTCCCGAAGCGAGCCGACCGACGCCAGCTTGCGTCACCCACGTCCTTCCGTCTGTACCCCGGCTCTCGCCGGGGTTCGAGCGTGTGCGACGCTTCCCCCGGCTTGGCGCCGGGGGTCGCGTTAGTCCGATCGCTTACTTCGCCGCGATGCGCGAGCCGTCGGCGTTGATGCCGAGGTCGTGGAGCAACGGCGCGACTTCGGGGTCCTTGCCGTTGAAGGCGCGGAACATCGGGGCGTATTCCTCAGTATGGCCCTTCGACAGGATCATGTCGCGGAAGCGCTGGCCGTTCGCGCGCGTCAGGCCGCCGTGGTTCTCGAACCACGCATAGGCGTTGGCGTCGAGCATCTTGGTCCACTGATACGCATAGTAACCGGCCGAATAGCCGTTGCCCCAGATGTGCAGGAAGTAGCTGGAGCGGTAGCGCGGCGGCACGTCGTCGGTGTCGAGCCCGGTCGCGGCGAGCGCCTGCTTCTCGAACGCGGCGACGTCCTGTCGCCCGGCCGTCGCGGGCAGCGAGTGCCAGCTCATGTCGAGTTCGGCGGCGGCCAGCGCCTGACCGAAGGTGCTACCGGAGTCGAAGGTCGCAGCGCGCTTGATCTTGGCGACCAGTTCGGGCGGGATCACCTTGCCCTCGCGGTTCACCGCATAATGCGGCAGCACCTTCGGATCGAGCGCCCAATGCTCGTTGAACTGCGACGGGAACTCGACGAAGTCGCGCGCGGTGTTGGTGCCGGACACCGACGGATAGGTCTGGTTCGCGAACAGCCCGTGCAGCGCGTGGCCGAATTCGTGGAACATCGTCGTGACGTCATCGAACGTGATGAGCCCCGGCTGGCCCGGCGCCGGCTTCGTGAAATTGCCGACGTTGTAGATCACCGGCTTGGTGCCAAGCAGCTTGGACTGATTGACGAAGTTCGACATCCACGCGCCGCCGTTCTTGTTGTCGCGCTTCCAGTAATCGAAATACATCAGCCCGATCGGCGTCCCATTCTCCTCGGACACCTCATACACCATGACGTCGGGCTGATAGACGGGCAGATCGGTACGGCGCTTGAACGTGATGCCGTACAGCTGGTTGGCGGCGTAGAAGACGCCGTCGGTCAGCACCTTGTCGATCTCGAAATACGGCTTCAGCTCGTCCTGGTTCAGGTCGTACTTCGCCTTGCGCAGCTTTTCGGAATAGAAATCCCAATCCCACGGCTTGAGCACGAAGTCGTCGCCCTCGGCCTTGATCTGCGCCTGAAGCTCGGCGGCCTCACGGCGCTGCTCGGCACCGACCGGCTTGCCGAGCTGCTGCATGAAGCCGAGCGCCGTGGCAGGATTCTTCGCCATCTGGTCGGCGAGCACGTAATCGGCCCAGGTCGGGAAGCCGAGCAGCTTCGCCTTCTGCGCGCGCAGTTCGGCGAGTTCCGCGATCGTCGCGCGCGTGTCGTTCGCGTCGCCCTTTTCGGCGCGTGTCCAGCCGGCGTTGAACAACGCCTCACGCGTGGCGCGATCTGTCAGAGCGGCGAGCGCCGGCTGCTGCGTGGTGTTCTGGAGCGTGAGCACGAACTTGCCCGGCATCCCGCGGTCCTTGGCGGCGCCGGCCGCAGCCACGATCTCCGCCTCCGACAGCCCGGCCAGCTTCGCGCGGTCGTCGACGACCAGCGCGCCGGCCTTGGCGGCGGCGAGCAGCTTCTGCTGGAATGCGGTTTCGAGCGTCGAGAGCTGCGCGTTGAGCGCGCTCAGCTTCGTCTTGTCGGCGGGCGAGAGCTGCGCACCGGCGTGGACCATGTTCTCGTAGGTGAGCGTGAGCACCTGCAATTGCTCGGGCGTCAGCTGGAGCGTGGTGCGCGCATCGTAGAGCATCTTCACGCGCGCGAAGAGCTGCGGGTTCAGCTGGATCGCGTCCTGATGCGCGGCGAACTTCGGCGCGAGCACTTCCTGCGTCTTTTGCAGGACGTCGTTGGTGTTGGCGCCGACCACCCCGTAAAAGGCGAGCGCGGCACGCTCCAGCAGGCGCCCCGAGCGCTCCAGCGCCGCGATCGTGTTGTCGAAGGTCGGCGCGGAACGTACGCGAACGATGTTGTTTACCTCGGCACGCTGTTCGGCCATCCCGGCCTCGAGCGCAGGCTGGTAATCGGCGTCCTTGATACGGTCGAACGGCGGCGCCGCGAACGGCAGCGTACTGGGGGCGGCGAACGGATTGCTTGCAGGAAGCGTCGCGGACGTTGGCACGGCGGGGGTTTGGGCGGCGGCGGGAACGGCGGCAGTGGTCGTCAATGCCGTCAGCACGACGGCAGCAAAGGACAGACGCATCGGAACTCCTCGGGAACATTACCTGCGCGCGGTGATGCACCCGCGCGCAGGCTGGGGCAAGATGGCTGCCCTATTCCGAGGCCGCTCAGTCTACCGCGTCCTTCACCTTCTTGCCGGCGAGCACCCCGAGCACGAGAAAGATCAGGAACAACGCCAGTGCGATGAAGAACAGGATTTTCGCGATACCGACGAACGCGCCGCCGATGCCGCCGAAGCCGAGCGCACCGAGCAACAGCCCGGCGACGAGGAAGATGACAGCGAGTTTCAACATCGACGGCACTCCATACGAAGATCGACCAGCATCAGCCCTTGCGGCTGGCCTCGAACAGGAACCATGCGCGCTCCTCGGCCTGGTCGGTCCATTCGTCGACGATACCGCTGGTTGCGTTGTCGCCAGCATCCTCCGACGCGCGCTTCACGTCGCGGAAACGCTCGACCAGCGTCAGATTGTCGTCACGCAACTCCGCCAGCATGTCGGCGGCGTTCACGAACTCTCGATCGTTGTCCTTGATCGACTGGCGGCGCGAGATGTCGCCGATCGACCGAAGCGTGGTGTTGCCGGTCTTGCGCACACGCTCGGCAATCGCGTCCGTCACGCCGAGGATCTGCGCGGCCTGATCGTCGAGCAGCAGGTGATAGTCGCGGAAATGCGGACCGCTCACGTGCCAATGAAAGTTCTTGGTTTTTAGGTAAAGCGCATAGCTGTCAGCCAGCGAGGCGTTCAGCGCATCGGCGACGGTGCGCGTGTCGTTGCGCGCCAGATCGGTCGGCGTATCAAGGGCGGGGTTGGTCTCGGTCACGTTTCGCTCCGTGCAGAACAGGTGTCGGGAGCGTAACGGTTATCGCACGGATTGGCTCCCGCGCGGAAGGAAGGGCCGATCAGGCGGCGCGGCGCTCTTCGGCGACCGCTTCGCCCAGCAATTGAAGCCAGCGATGAACCGGCACCCCGCGCTCGCCTTTGGCCAGCGCCATCCGCAGCCGATTCGCAACCGCGACCGCGCCGGGAAGGTGATGATGCTGTGCGAGTGCCTGGATCCGCTCGATATCGGGAGCGAGACGCGACGGGCCGGCACGCCATTCGATCGCAGCGATTCGCGCCGTCAGCTCGGCGCGGGCGGTAATGATATCGTCGTGCATGATGACGGGTATCTCCTCGACAGGCACCCTAGAGGCGGCATAGTTACCACCTGCTTAAACGCGGCAATGCTTGACTCCGCCGGCTGCTTGCGCCAAGCGCCCTCGCCTGACGCGGCGGAGAAGCCTTCGCCGCATTTTTCGTTTTCATTCGCTAGGAACTGGTCATGGCAAAGCCGACCACCGTCAAGATCAAGCTCGTCAGTTCGGCCGACACCGGCTTCTTCTACGTCACGAAGAAGAACCCGCGCACCAAGACCGAGAAGCTGAGCTTCAACAAGTACGACCCCGTCGTGCGCAAGCACGTCGCGTTCAAGGAAGCCAAGATCAAGTAAGCCGACGGGTCGCGAGAGCGACCGGAGGTTTACGTGTGACGCACGCCGGGATCCTGGCAAAGGACCCGGCGCAGCGACCTAGAGCCGCCCGCGCACCTGCGTCGGTGGCTTTTTCGCTTCATAGCAGTGAGTTGATCGCCGCTATGAACCGCGCCAGTGTGATCGGCTTCGACACATAAGCGTCGGCGCCCGCCGCGCGCAGCCGTTCCTCGTCCTCGCGCCCCGCATAAGCGGTGACTGCCATGACCGGGATGTGGCGCAACGCCGGGTCGGCCTTGAACTGCACCAGCAACTCGTAACCGGTGACATGCGGCATCTGGATGTCCATGACGACGAGATCGGGGGCGAAGGCGCGCGCACGCTCCACCGCCTCGCGTCCGTCGCGTACCGGCTCCACGGCGAAGTCGTGCGCCCTGAGCAGGTCGCAGAACAACTTCAGGTTGAGTTCGTTGTCCTCGACAACGATCACTCTTTTTGCCACGCGACGGGAACTCCCAATTGCTCGGCGATAGTAGATAATGGCGCGATACGATACAAACACGGATCACGCCGCGGCGATAGCGCTCGAAGCTCTGTCCTTCGTTCTTAACGAACCGTTACGAGCGGAGCGCTTTATCGACATAACGGGGCTTACGCCTGACAACCTGCGAGGGAGGCTGAATGATCCGGCGACGCTTGCGGCGATTCTCGCGTTCCTTGAGGGGCATGAGCCGGACCTGCTCGCCTGTGCCGACTCGACCGGCCACACCCCCGAGGCGCTGGTTGCGGCACGCGGCATGCTGGAGCAGGCGGCGTGACGCGCGCGCTGCTGATCTGCGATTGCGACGAGGTGCTGTTGCACATGGTCCGCCACTTCGCCGACTGGCTGGGCGAGGCGCATGAGATCGACTTCACGATCGGGACGTGGGAACTGGCCAAGAGCATGAGACGCCGCGACAGCGACGTGCCGCTGACCCGCGAGGAGATGTTCGGCTACCTCGGCGGCTTCTTCCCCGAGGAGATGCACCGCCAGACGCTGGTGCCGCATGCGCAGGCGGCGCTGGCCGCGCTGGCGGAGCGCGCCGACATCGTGATCCTCACCAACCTCGAGGATCATTGCCGCACGCACCGCATCGACCAGCTGGCCGGGCACGGCATTGCGCACCGGGTGGAATGCAATCAGGGCGGCAAGGGTGCACCCGTCGCGCGGCTGGTCGCGGAATATGGAAACCCGGTGACGGTGTTCGTCGACGATCTGCCGCATCACCACGAATCGGTTGCGCAGGAAGCGCCGGGAGTGTGGCGGCTGCACATGGTGTCCGAGCCGCAGCTGTCACCCGGTGTCCCGCCCTCCCCGTACGCCCATGCGCGCATCGACGACTGGCAGGATGCGCAGGCGTGGATCGCGGCCCGCTTCGACGGCGGGCTTCCCGCGGAGGCTTGACCGCCCGGGCCCGCAGACGGCAAGCATCGCGGATGACCGACCGTATCGATCGCGCCCTGCAAGAGCTGGGCCTCACGCTGCCGAAGGCGGCCGCGCCCATCGCCGCCTATGTCCCCGTCGTCGAGGCGGGCGGGCTGCTCCACGTTTCCGGGCAATTGCCGTTCAAGGACGGCGCGGTGATCACCGGGCGGCTGGGCGATGGCGTGTCGATCGAGGATGGGCAGGCCGCGGCGCAGGCATGCGCCTTGATGGTGGTCGCACAGGTGAAGGCGCATCTCGGCAACCTGCAGCGCGTGACGCGCGTCGTGAAATTGGGCGTGTTCGTCAATTCGACCGCCGATTTCACGGATCACCCCAAGGTGGCGAACGGCGCGTCGGAACTGATGGCCAAGCTGTTCGGCGACGCGGGCAAGCATGCCCGCGCGGCGGTCGGCGTCGCGGCGCTGCCGCTGGGGGCCGCGGTGGAGGTGGATGCCATCGTGGAGGTCGGGCCGGCCCTTTGATCCCGGCCGCCGCATTCCTATCTTCCGCGCGATGACCTCGCTCACCGCGCGCCTGGTGCCCGGCGTCGCCGCGATCCCCGCCAAGCAGTGGGACGCGTGCGCCGGGATCGCCAACCCGTTCGTCGGCCACGCCTTTCTGGCAGCACTCGAGGAATCGGGCAGCGTCGGAGGGCGTAGCGGGTGGCAACCGGTGCCGATCGTCGTCGAAGGCGACGACGGTGCGCCGGTCGCGATCGCGCCGGCCTATGCCAAGGGGCACAGCCAGGGCGAATATGTCTTCGACCAGGGCTGGGCCGATGCATGGGAGCGCGCGGGCGGACGCTACTACCCCAAGCTCCAGATCGCAGCGCCCTTCACGCCCGTGCCCGGACCGCGGCTGCTGCTACGCGACGAAAGTGCTGCGCCGGCGCTGATCGCGGCGATCGAGGCCGTGGTGGCGCAGCACGAGTTGTCGTCGGCGCACGCCACCTTCGTCGCGCCGTCGCAGGTGCCGGCCTTTGCGGCGGCGGGATGGTTGATCCGCGAGGGCACGCAATTCCACTGGCAGAACGACGGCTATGCGACGTTCGACGATTTTCTCGCCGCGCTCGCCAGCCGGAAGCGCAAGGCGATCCGCAAGGAACGCGCCGCCGCGGTCGAGGGGCTGACGATCCGCCACCTGACGGGCGCCGAGATCGGTACACGCGAGTGGGACGCGTTCTGGCGCTTCTATCAGGACACGGGCAGCCGCAAATGGGGACGCCCTTACCTGACACGCAGCTTCTTCCCGCTGCTGGGCGCGGCGCTGGGCGAGCGCGTACTGCTGATCCTCGCCGAGCGCGATGGCGTGCCGATCGCCGGGGCGCTGAACCTGATCGGCGACGATGCGCTGTACGGACGCTATTGGGGCGCGGTGGAGGAAGTACCGTTCCTCCACTTCGAGCTGTGCTATTATCAGGCGATCGACGCCGCGATCGCGCGCGGGCTGGCGCGGGTCGAAGCCGGTGCGCAGGGCGAGCACAAGCTTGCGCGTGGCTATACGCCGGTGTCGACGTGGTCGGCGCATCATATCCCGGACGAGAACTTCCGCCGCGCCGTTTCGGACTTCCTCGACCAGGAGCGCGCCGCGGTGGAGGGGGAGCAGGCGTTCCTCGGCGAGCTGACGCCGTTCAGGCGCGGCTAGCGCGCCTGCTCGACCCGCAGCCGTTCCAGCCGCTCCTGCTCGCGCTCCTGACGGTCGCGTAGCGCCTCCAGCCGTTCGCGGCGGCGCTTGATCCGCTCGATCAGCCAGCGCGGGACGCCGAGTTCCTCGTCGCTCGCTTCCGGCACGACCGCGTCATGATCGATGCGGAACAGCACCGAATTGCTGCTCGGCGAGCGCCAGATCGGGATCAACCCCACCGTAAAGCGCGGATTGTAGGCCGGTGGGCGGATCAGCCAGACATAATCGAACGCATCGCGCGGGAAGCGGGCGAGCGCGTAATTGGCCGGGCGCCACCATTCGGCGGGACATTTCACCGAGGTCACGATCTGCGTCGGATCGTGCGCATAAGGCCCGGCGGCGGTGTAGCGCGCGGTCAGCAATTGCGCGCCCGCCATCGACCATTGGTCGTCGGTATAGGCGAGCCGCCGCACGAGCGCGATCGCGGGAAGATGCTCGAGCCGCGACATGCGCCAGGCGTTATGGCAATTGTGCCCGACGAAGCTGATGAGCCGCGCACCGACGGGCACGTGCGGCAACGCCGCCAGTTCCTCGTCGTAATCGCGATCGAACTGCAGGAAGCTGATCGTCGTGCCGCCCAGGCGGACGAGGAAGAACGCAAGCCCGAGCGCGGCGAGCACCGCGGCGTGGCGGAAGGTGGTGCCGGGCTTCGGACGGATCGCGATCACCGCGACCGCGATCATGTACGGCGCCATCCGCATATCCGCATAGGCCGAGCCGAAGACGATCCGCGGCAACACGATGTAGACCGCCAGCATGAACAGCGCCGACAACCCGAGGTGGCGCGAATAGCCGATGCGCGGATCGCGCAACGCCTTGAACAGCACGAGGTAGATCACCGCCATGCTGCCGATGTCGAACCACAGCCAGCGGTCGCGCAGCGCCATGACGATCCACGCGATCTTGGTGCGCCAATAGAAGAAGTCGGCGGTCTGCCCGGTGACGTCCGACCCCGATCGCCACGCCACCATCAGCAGCATCGGCAACGCGAGCGGGACACAGCCGAGCCCGGCGCGGATCAGGCTCTCGAGCCAATGCCCGCTTCCCGCCTCCTTGCGCAGATCGTGCTGGCGGATCAGCTCGCTGGAAAACGCGAGCACGCCCAGCACGCCCCAGCCAAATGTGTGCACCACCCACAGAACGCACGACAGGGGCACGAACAGCGCCGCGCGCCACCGGATCTGGCCCCGTCGCGCCATCCGCAGCCACAGCCCGAACATGCACAACCCCACCCCCATCGAGAGCGCGAAGTTCACGAATCCGAACTGGACCGGATAGCCATAGGCGAGCGGCAGCGCGAACAGCGCGGTGGCGGGGATGCGGCCGTGTACCTCGCGCGCGATCCACAGCAGCCCGGCGACGGTAAGCATCGGGATCGAGATGACGATCAGCTTGACCGCCACCTCCAGCCCGACCAGCGGCGCGAGCGGCTCGACCAGCAGATCGACGCCGAGGTTGCCGATCAGCGCCCATTTGAACGAATACCAGTCCGACAGCCACGGGTGCATGCCCCGATCGAGCTGGACGCGGTAACGCCCCATGTGGCCGGGCAGGTCGACGATCGGCGGGATCTCGGGCCATAGCAACGGGATCGCCGCCGCGAGCACCGCCGCGATCGCGAACCATCGCGTTTGCCACCAATGAAGCCGGTCGTGCTGCATCGGCAGCGCCTTACGGGGCGGAGCGTCCTTCCGGCAAGGGGCGGATGACGCGCCACGCCAGCGCGGGGCCACGCACGGGCAGCGGGCGCAGCCAATCGAAGCGTTCGCCACGCTCGAGCCGCGCCCACAGGCCGTGCGGCGCTAGTCGGCGGTAGCTGTCCATTTCCGGCATCCCCGGACAGACCGCGAGATAGTCCGCACCGCTCGCCACGATCGTCGCGCGGGCTGCCCGCGGGGCGGCGGTGAAGCCGGTGATGACGCGGGCCATCGCCGCGGCACCGCGGTGATAGCCACCGGCGATCGCGCGCTGCGGCGTGTCGACCAACAGCGCGGGGGTCATGTCGATCGGCGCGAAGACGGTGCCAGCCGGCAAAGGGCGCAGCGCGCGCATGTCGAGCGCGGTCGTACAAGAGATGCGATGGCGGATGTCGACGCCTGCGCCGCCGGCGGGCAGGAGCTTGAGCACCACGATCCCGGCGAGCGTTCCGGGCGCGGCGAGCGCCAACGCCGCTACGGTCGCCAGGACACGCGGCAGCGGGCGCTCGACCCGCCGCGCGCGATCGAGCACCGCGGCCAGCCACAGCGCTGCGGCGGGCGCGGCGAGCGCGTTGGCGGTGGCGCCCGCGCGGGTGACGAGGACCGCGATCACCAGCGCGGCGACGACCAGCGCCAGCAGGATCGCCCAGCGCTCGCGCGCCTCGCCGCGCGTCTGCCGCCAGCCCAGCGCGGCACCGACAACGCCGAGTAAAGGCAGCGCGATCATCGTCATCGCGGTTGCGGCTTCCTGCTCCCAGAGCGGGCGCCCTTCGAGCACCGCGCGATACCAGACGCGGTAGACGAGCGGTGGCAGGCTGCCGAACGGTCCGGCCAGGCAGGACGGCGCGGCCCACGCGATCGTCGCGGCGGTCGCCAGCCCCGCCAGCGCGAGCGCCAGGAGGCGCATGACGGCGCCGCGCCGTTCGACTGTCTTCGCAAGCAGGAGGCCCAAGGCCGCAACACTCAACGCGGCCAGCCACGCCGGTGCCATCGCATCGCAGGCCGGCGACGCGAAGCGCGGACCGCGCGTCGCAGCGTGGAGCAGCAGGGCAGCGCCGGCGAGCGCGGCCATCAACGCGCGCAGCTGCGCGCCGCGGCTCGGCCGGATCACCCAGCCCACGCTGGCGATGCCGGCGATCGTCGCGGCGATCGGCAAGCCTTCGAGCGAGATCGTCAGCAACATCGCCAACGCGATGCCGGCCAATACCCCGGTACGTGCGGAAGGCGATCCGAGCACCGCGCGCGCCGCCGCGAGCGCCAACACGGTCTGCCAGCCGTGATGGTCGATGCGCAGCGGCGCGAGCTGGAATGTGAGCGGCATCGCGAGTCCAGCGATCAGCAGCGACGACATGACCAGCGCATCACCGCCGACGCGCCGCGCGATCGACGCAACCAGCGCCAGCACCGCGGCCAATGTCAGCAGCGGCACCGCAACCAGCGCGACATGCTCGGCCAGCGCCGCGCCCAGCAGCGGGCGCAGCAGCAGCATGGTCCCTGCCAGCGGCAGGTCGACCAGCCGCGACCAGTGCATCGGGAAATCGCCGTCGTTCAGCCGGTGCTGCGCGACGTCGAACCAGCCCTGCCCGCCCAGCCAGTCGCGGACCTCCAGCAGGCGCATCGCGTCGTCGGCGTCGGCGAAGCGCCGCACGCGGATCGCGTCCCAGCCAGCGACGAGCAGCACGAGCGCGGCGAGCGCCCAGCCCGCCAGCACCAGCCCGACGTGGCGCCTGTCGCCGGACAGGTCAGGCGGCCTTCAATGCGCTCGGCACCTGCCGCAGGCTGGCGAGCGCCGCCGCCTCGCCCTCGTTGCCGCGCTCGTGGTATTCAGCGTCTTCGTTCACCGCCCATACGTCGTAGGCGCGCGTGCCGGCCTGGATATTGCGGACGGTCAGCATCGCGGTCATCATCGCGTGGTCCTGGTTGTTGTAGCGGTGCATGCCGTTGCGCCCGACGCAATGCAGCGTGGGGTAGCGACCCTCCAGCTCGCGACGCAGCATGTCGACGTTCTGCGCATAATCCTCATCGTAGACCGGATAGGCCTTTTCCTGCCGCACGACCACGCCGCCGGTCACCTGTGCGGGATCGCACAGGCCCAGCGTCGCCATCTCGGCGGTGGCGAGCGCGACCAGTTGCGCGTCGCTCGACGTCCACAGTCCGTCACCCTCGAAGCAGAAATATTCGAGCCCGACGCACGCGATCGCGGGATCGGGCACCATCTCGGGCGACCACGAACGGAAGTTCTGGATCCGGCCGACTTTCACCTTGGGATCGTGGATGTAGATCCAATTGTCCGGAAACAGATCGGGCGAACGGATCATCAGCGCGACCGTCAGGAAGTCGCGATACTTCAGGTTCGACGCCTCCGGCAGCGCGGCGGGCAGTGGGTGAAGGCGGCTGGCCAGCTCTCGCATCGGCGCCGAGGAGATGACGTGCGCGGCGTTGAGCGAGACCAGGCCCTCGGCGCCGGTGGCGGTCACCGTCCAGCGCCCGGTCGCCTCGCTCAGCCGCAGCTGGTGCAGCGCATGACCCATCAGCACCTGACCGTCGCGCTCGACGATGCGATCGCGCGCCGCGTCCCACATCATCCCCGGCCCGAGCCGCGGATAGCGGAAGTTCTCGAGCAGCGTCTTCGCCTGCCCCATGCCGTCGTTGGGACGACGATTGAGCCCCAGCGAGCGCTTCAGCCCGTCGACCACCGCGCCCCATAGCGACAGCCCCTTGATGCGCTGCGCCGCCCAGTCCGCGCTCATCCGGTCGCACGGCATCCCCCACACCTTCTCGGTGTAGGTCTTGAAGAAGATGGAATACAGCTTCCGCCCGAAGGCGTTGACGGTCCAGTCCTCGAAGCTCTTCACCTCGCGCCGCGGCCACAGCTTCGCCTTGCCGAAGCTTGCCATGCACAGCGCCGAGCGCACGAGACCGAGGTTGCCGAGCGCCTCGAATGCGCGCAGCGGATAGCTGTAGAACTTGCCCTCGTAATAGATGCGGCTCATCCGCGGGCGCTCGATGAAATCGTCGGGCAGCAGCTCGTTCCAGAGGTCGACGACCTCCTGGGAGCGCGAGAAGAAGCGGTGCCCGCCGATGTCGAAGCGAAAGCCCTCGTGCTCGACGGTCCGGCTGATGCCGCCGACGTAGCGCGCGTCGCGCTCCAGGATCGCGACCGAATACCCGGCCTTGGTCAGCAGATAGCCCGCGGTGAGCCCCGCCGGCCCCGCACCGATGATCGCTACGTCGACCGTAGTGCCTGACTTCGCCATCGCGTCCACCCGCTCCCTTGAATGGAATGGCAATGAATGAAAGTGGTTGAGGCGGGGTTAACGTCGCGGGCGGTGGCACAGCAGGGTGGACCTGTTCTATAGCCGCGCGGATGCGCGCCCTTTCCTACCGTGTGCTGGCCGTCGCGGCCGCCGTCTCGATCGCCGCCCCGGTGATGGTGCCCGCCGCCGCCGCGGCGCAGGGCACCACCTTCGATCTCGCCGGGCCGGTGCTTTCGATGCGTGTCACCCGCGGCACGGTGACGCTGCCTGCCGGCGAAGTGCCGTCGATCCGCGGCGGCGACCGGCTGGACGTGAAGGCCGACCTGCCCCCCGACCAGTCGGCGCGCTACGTGCTGGTCGTCGCGTTCCTGCGCGGCGCGACCAACCCGCCACCCAAGGACTGGTTCTTCAAGGCGGAGACGTGGGACAAGAACCCGAAGAAGGCCGCGCTGTCGATCACGGTGCCGGCCGGCGCGCAGCAGGCGATCGCGTTCATGGCACCCGAGACCGGCGGCGGGTACAACGCGCTGGTGAAGGCGGTGCGCGGCCGCCCGGGCGTGTTCGTCCGCGCCGCGCAGGACCTGTTCCAGGCCTCGCTGGACCGCGCGCGGCTCGAGACGTTCGTCGGCGGGGTGGCGCGCATCGAGGAGACGGCGCCCGAGCGGCTGGTGCCGGTCTCCACCGCGCTCGCCTCCACGCTGGCGATCAAGCTCGACGCCGCCTGCCTGTCGCGCGCGCGCTCGCTCCAGGCGTCGTGCCTGACGCAGAACCGCGACGGCATGGTGCTCCAGACCGGCGGCGGCACCACGTTGGCCGAAATGCTGGGCGGGACGACGACGCAATTCGCCTACAGCCTCGCCGCCACCAAGGAGGGTGGCGCAGGGCTGTACAGCCCGTACATCTCGCTGGCGCGTGACTTCGTTCGGCTGTTCGGGGTATTTCGCAGCGCGAGCTACCAATATGCCCCCGCGCTTGCGGTGGGATCGGGCGAGCGGCTGCGACTCCAGCTGAACAGCCCGCCGTCTTTCCAGGACCCGCAGACGGTGCTGGTCGCGCCGCTCCCCCCGATCGGCGGCGGGGCACCGCCGCCGCTGCGCGCGGCGATGAAGGAGGCGGTATGTCTGGCGCAGCCCGGCCTGACCCTGAAGCTCGACGATGCGCCGCTGCTGTTCGCGACCGACTTCGCCCGCGACCTGCGGCTGCGGCTGGGATTGCAGGACGGACGGACCATCGAGCTGCCGGTGACCGCCGATGCCGAGCGCGGCGGGCTGGTCGTGTCCGCCGATGCGCAGCAGCTGGGACAGAGCACGATCGGCGAGGCGGTGCTGACCGGGCGCTGGGGGTTCGACACGTTTACCGGTCCGCGCTTCCCGGTCCAGAACGGCGCGCCGGGGGCGTGGCAGGCCAAGCCCGACGACGCCGTGGTGGTCGGGCGCGACGCACCGCTGACGCTGCGCGGCGGTGCGGCGGCGTGCGTCGAACAGGTGGCGTTGCGCGACCGTAGCGGCGGCACGAAGCCGGTCGACTGGAAGGCGAGTGCCTCCGACGAGATCACCGCGACGCTGCCGCTGGCGCGCACCCGGCCGGGCGACCTGACGCTGATGGTCGCGCAATATGGCGGCGCCGCGCCGGCCCAGATCACGCTGAAGGGGCAGACCGAGGCGAGCCGGCTGGAGGGGTTCACGCTCTACACCGGCGACAGGGAAGGCCGGCTGGTCGGCGCGCGGCTGGATCAGGTGGCGAAGCTGGAGGTGGCGGGGGTGACGTTCGTCGCGGGTGCGCTGACGCGCGATCCGGGCGGCGGCGACCGGCTGGCGCTGACCACCGAGGCGAACACCGAAACGCTGGCGCAAGGGGCGAGCGATGCCAAGGTGACGCTGAAGGACGGACGCACCACCACCGTGCGCGCGACGATCACCCCGCCGCGCCCGCGCCTGGAGCTTGTCGGCAGTCGCATCGCGACGCCCGGCACCGCCGCGGGGCTGCCGCTGACCTTGCCCGCCGGATTGCTGCCGCCCGATGCGATGCTCACCTTCTCGGTGCGCGCGGTCGGCACGCGCCTTTCCGGCGACGATGCGATCGAGATCGCGACTGCCGACGACAGCGCCACGACGAAGTTGACGGTAGCATCCGGCAAACTGCAGTCCCTGGGCGGCGACGTCGCCATCGGCAGCTTCGTCCCGCGGCAGGCGCTGGGCGCCGGTGCGGTGGGCGCGTTGAAGATGCGGCTGGTGCAGGGCGACACGCTTGGCGAGTGGCAGCCGCTGGTGCGGGTCGTGCGGTTGCCGGCGCTGACGCGGGTGGCGTGTCCGGACAAGGATTGCACGATCGAGGGCGAGGGGCTGTTCCTGATCGCGTCGGTGGCGGGCAGCGCGGACGGGGCCGGCGCGGTGGCGGTGCCGGCCGGCTATGTTGGCACGACGTTCACCGTACCGAAGCCGGCGGGTGACCGATTGTACCTTAAGTTGCTCGATGCGCCGGAGGATGTGGTCACGGTGGCGGTGGGCAAGCCTTTGTCATAGCGGCCGTATCGGCGCGGAAGTTTGCGAAGGGCGCGCACATCGGGTGTGGCGGGATGCGACAAGCGACGTGCGCGACCGGCGCAGGGCCGCAGCATAGCGTGACGCGCCGGCCGTTGGATATGGGCCGGGGTGGCGGGATTGCGTGCCGATGCCGCGTTCCTTGCGTCAGTCGCCGGTGACGCGGCCCTCCTCGTCCTTCAGCTTCGACTTCACGCGCCGCGCGCGCGCCGCATCGATGATGTCGATGAGTTCGTGGATCAGCAGGATGCCCTCCATCGTCTTGGGATCGTCCTCGTCCGCCGCCTCGAGAAACAACGCCTTCATGCGCGCGGCGATGTCGATCGCCGCGGCGTAGCGATCCTCGCCGATCTTGTCGCGGACCTTGCCGAACCCTTCGATCAAACCGTAGAATTCTGTATCGATGCTCCGGCCGGGTAGGTAGCCACTTTCATCCTTGAAGAACGGGGCATTTCCCATCATCGGCACGACGTAATCATTGAGTTCACTCAATGTCTCAGGGACGTATGGATCGGGATTGTGATACGAACTTACGATACGGCACGTCATTTACCTGCCTCCGATCGAGAAATTATATAGCTACTTCCCGGCCCTAGCTGCCGCGGCCGTATGATAATAACGTGACTCGGACGAAAATCTGCATTGAAGAACCCACGGATTTGTGGTGTCTTCAATGTTTTTTCAGACAAAGTAACATCGTACGCAACGCCACCGACCCTTGCATCTGGCCTCCTGTAAGCCATCTCTGGCTTTGATGTATCATACTCCCGACGGTTTACTCGTATATCGGAGCCGATCTGCTTTACCGAGTATCGTCTGTAAACCATCCTCAACTCTGTACGAACGGCATCATCGACATAGGTGCCGATCGCCTCCTCCCTCGACAAGCGCCCCTTGAGCTTTCCGAGCTCGTACAGTCTGACTGCTCTGGTGTAAGCACTATCCGCTATGCCTTGCATAACGCGCATCGTTTCAACCTGCATCGGACTCACCTCGCCCTTCATTTTTACGAAGCTCGCTGCGCGCTGCATTCGCAGGTCATTCAGTTGGTTTTTCTGCCCCTCCCATGTTGTTGGGAAGCCGAGTGACTGAAACTTCCAGTTCGGATCCAATGCGGCAATCTGCTCGATGAGCAATGCGCTCCGCTCCCTCGTCATCGCCGCCATCAACTCGTTCGCGGGACCAGTGATGTCGAAGACATTGTCGAGCAGCGAGATGATGGCGCCGCCGGGTGCGTCGCGCAGGCCGGGGAAGGTCTGCTCAAGGGTCATCGGGTCTTCAAAGGCACGGCTGTTGCTGCCGCGAGGCAGGCGCGGCGGCTGTCGAAACTGGACGTTTTGAAGAGATCCCGTCTGCCCATCCGGGCGATAGACAGCATCGACGATGCCACCGCCCGCCGGCTCCTTGTCGGCCAGCGCGCCGGGCGCCTTTCGCCACACCGCCTCCGAGGGGCGTTGCAACGCCGCTTCCGGGCGGCCGTGGGAGATGACGACTCGATCGAGCGACCGCGGCCCGCCCGGCGCGAAGGTGAACCGCCCGTTCCGTGGATCGTGATAGGGATTGAACTTCAGCTCGATACCGTCCGCGGTTCACGTCGGCGGTCGTCCCGTACGAAGCCAGACGGAGAAATCGCGTCGCCTGTCGATATCAGAAATGTGATTCATCTCACCTCACCCCCTTCGTTCGACAGGAACACTTGAAGAACGTGAGGTGAAATGTCAATAAAAAGCCGGCCCTCCAGCAGCAGAGAGCCGGCCGTTATTTACGTCGGCGATGATATCATTGCCGAATAAGAAGACCTTACCGATCGCGACGCCCCAGAAGACGCAGCCGCAGTGCGTTGAGCTTGATGAAACCCGCCGCATCGCGCTGGTCGTAGGCGCCCTGATCGTCCTCGAAGGTCACAACCTTCTCGGAATATAGCGAATTCGGCGACTTGCGGCCGGTGACGATCACATTGCCCTTGTAGAGCTTGAGCCGCACGGTGCCGGCGACCTTCTCCTGCGAGTGGTCGACCGCGGCCTGCAGCATCTCGCGCTCGGGGCTGAACCAGAAGCCGTTGTAGACCAGCTCGGCATAGCGCGGCGCAAGTTCGTCCTTGAGGTGCGCGGCCCCCCGGTCGAGCGTGAGCTGCTCGATCGCGCGATGGGCGAGCGCGTAGATCGTGCCGCCCGGCGTCTCGTACATGCCGCGGCTCTTCATGCCGACGAAACGATTCTCGACGAGGTCGAGGCGCCCGATGCCGTGCGTGCGGCCGAGGTCGTTCAGCTTCGCGAGCAGCGATGCCGGGCTCAGCGCCTCGCCGTTGACCGCGACGCCGTCCCCGCGCTCGAAATCGATCGTGATCGTCTCGGGCGCATCCGGCGCGTCCTCCGGGTTGACGGTGCGCGAATAGACGTACTCGGGCACCTCGTCCCAGGGATCCTCGAGCACCTTGCCCTCGGACGAGGTGTGCAGCAGGTTCGCGTCGGTCGAGAACGGCGCCTCGCCGCGCTTGTCCTTGCTGACCGGAATCTGGTTGGCCTCGGCGAACTCGATCAGCTTCGTGCGGCTGGTCAGATCCCATTCGCGCCACGGCGCGATCACCTTGATGTCCGGATTGAGCGCGTAATAGCCGAGTTCGAAACGAACCTGGTCGTTGCCCTTGCCGGTAGCTCCGTGGCTGACCGCGTCGGCGCCGACCATCTTGGCGATCTCGATCTGCCGCTTGGCGATCAGCGGCCGCGCGATCGAAGTGCCGAGCAGGTACAGCCCCTCGTACAGCGCATTGGCGCGCATCATCGGGAAGACGTAATCCTTGACGAATTCCTCGCGCAGGTCGTCGATGAAGATATGCTCGGGCTTGATCCCCATCAGCTCGGCCTTGGCGCGCGCCGGCTCCAGTTCCTCGCCCTGCCCCAGATCGGCGGTGAAGGTGACGACCTCGCAGCCATATTCGGTCTGGAGCCATTTCAGGATCACGCTGGTGTCCAGCCCCCCCGAATAGGCAAGTACGACGCGCTTGATCTGATCGGACATCGGCAGAGGCTCCTTCTTGCGCGCGCCGCTACGCGCTCATGCGCGCGAGGGCAACCGTCTTGCCGGCGCTACGGCGGCGATGCGCGGGGCGATATGCGGGGGGGGGGTTATTCCTTTGCCCGGCGTTGCTTCGAGCGACGCGCCGGACATGCGGTACGCGCGCCCGCCGTTCACGCCCGGTAAAAGCGCGCCGCGGCACAGGGCGCGTATGAAGCATCATGCCACCCTCGCCGCCGCGCTCGTCGCATTCCTGTCGTTGCCGGCGCTGAGCGCCGTCGCGACGGGACAGGAGACGCGTGCCAGCGCCACCGCCAAGCTCGACAAGGAGTTCGCCGCGTCCGACGCCAACAAGGACGGCTTTCTCTCGCCGGCCGAGGTTCAGGCGCGGATGGGCAAGATGAAGATGGGCGGCGGCAAGACGCTGGACCCCGTCCATGCCAAGCGTGTCGCGGCGCTGTTTCTGGCGCGCGCCGACACGAACAAGGACGGCAAGGTGAGCAAGGCCGAGTCGGACGCGCTGATGGGCGCGGTGTTCAACGCCTATGACACCAACCACGATGGCAAGGTCGACGGCACCGAGGCGGCGCGGGCACGCGCCGCGGCGAAGGGTGCGACGACCGGGCAGGCGGCGCCGCAACGCTGACGGGCGCGGGCGGCCATCCCGCCCGCGTCATCGCGAGATCGCTTGCCTCTTGGGCGCACACTCCACCCGCCACGGCGAGTGTCGCCAGTGTCGGGTGACCCGGGTCGACGGTAATACCGAAGGTACGAAGGCGGGTGCGGCGGTTCGGACGGTCGCCTGCAATGTTGCTGATCTTATCTGAAATCGCGATAAGTTTCATTGACATCCCCGCTGGCGCGTTGCCAGGCTCGGCCCGATTGACGGGGACGGGGACTGACGATGGCGCTACTTCACAGGCTGATGCTGCTGGCGACCGCGAGCCTTCTGGCGGGTGGGGCCGGCGCGCAAGAAACGGCCGGTGCGGCAGCAGCAGGAGCTACCCCGTCGGCGGTGGCGCACCCCGAGAAGTGGCCGAAGCTCCCGCTCAAATTGCGGCGCGATTCCAGGGTGGAGGCGCGTATCGACGCCATGCTGTCGCGGATGAGCGTCGAGGACAAGGTGGGACAGTTGCTGCAGGTCGACATTGCATCGATCACGCCGGCGGACCTGGAGACCTACAAGCTCGGCTCGATCCTGAACGGCGGCAATTCCGCGCCGAACAACGACGAATTCGCGCCGCCGTCGCAATGGCTTAAGTTGTTCGACGCCTATTGGGACGCGTCCGTGAAGCGCAGCGACGGGCGACCGGTCGTGCCGTTGATCTGGGGCACCGACGCGGTGCACGGCGCCAACAACATCGTCGGCGCGACGCTGTTCCCGCACAACATCGGGCTCGGCGCGATGCGCGATCCGGACCTGATTCAACGCATCGGTGCCGCAACCGCGGCGGAAACGGCCGCCACGGGGATCGACTGGAGCTTCGCGCCGACCGTTGCGGTGGTGCAGGACGACCGCTGGGGCCGCACGTACGAGAGTTATTCCGAAGATCCCGCGATCGTCGAATCCTATGCGGGCAAGATGGTCGAGGGCATCCAGGGAACCGTCGGCGGCGATTTCATGAAACCCGGCCACGTCATCTCTTCCATCAAGCATTTCCTTGGCGATGGCGGCACCGGCGGACGGGACCAGGGTGACACGCGCGTCACGGAGGACGTGCTGCGCGACGTCCATGCCGCCGGCTATCGCAGCGGGCTGGTCGCCGGCGCGCTGACCGTCATGCCCAGCTTCTCGAGCTGGAACGGGACGAAGATGACCGGCAACAAGAGCCTGTTGACCGGGGTGCTGAAGGAAAGGCTGGGCTTCGAGGGTTTCACGATCGGCGACTGGAACGCGCACGGGCAGGTGCCGGGCTGCACGAACGAGGATTGCGCCGCCGCGATCAACGCCGGGCTCGACATGTTCATGTATTCCGGCCCGGGCTGGAAACAGCTGTATGCCAACACGCTGCGCGAGGCGAAGGACGGCACGATCCCGGCGGCGCGGCTTGACGATGCGGTGCGGCGCATCCTTCGCGTCAAGGTGCTGGCCGGTACGTTCGAGGCGGGTCGCCCGTCCACGCGGCCCTTCTCGGGTCGCTTCGCCTTGCTGGGATCGCCGGAGCATCGCGCGATCGCACGCCAGGCGGTGCGCCAGTCGCTGGTGCTGCTCAAGAACAACGGCGGCGTGCTGCCGCTGAAGCCCGGGGCGAACATCCTGGTCGCCGGGCGCGGCGCCGACGACATCGGCCAGCAGGCGGGCGGCTGGTCGATCACCTGGCAGGGCACCGGCGTGACCAACGCCAGCTTCCCGAACGGGCAGTCGATCTGGTCGGGGATCGACGAAGCGGTACGCGCGGGCGGCGGGAAAGCGACGCTGGCGATCGACGGACGCTACGCCGCCAAGCCCGACGTGGCGGTGGTCGTGTTCGGCGAGACCCCCTATGCCGAATTCACCGGCGATCGCCCGACGCTGGAATACAGCCCCGACGACAAGTCCGATCTCGCGTTGCTCAAGCGGTTCAAGGCCGCCGGTGTCCCGGTGGTCGCGGTGTTCCTGTCGGGGCGGCCGATGTGGGTGAACCCGGAGTTGAACGCCGCCGACGCCTTCGTCGCGGCGTTCCTGCCCGGCACCGAAGGCGGCGGCGTGGCCGACGTGTTGGTCGCGGGCGCGGATGGTCGCGCCCGGCACGACTTCCGCGGGAGGCTCAGCTTCTCGTGGCCCAGGCGGCTCGACCAGTTCGTGCTCAACCGACGCGACGCCGGATACGACCCGCTGTTCCCGATCGGTTACGGCCTGACCTATGCACGCGCGGCGACGGTGCCGCCGCTGAGCGAGGCACGACCGGCGGTAAGCGCATCGGACCAGAACGCGCTGTTCGTCCGCGGACGGATCGTCGCGGGTGCGCGGCTCGATGTCGCCGGACCCGTGCAGCAGACCCGCGTCGATCGCGCCGCGCAGGAGGACAGCCTGCGCTTCGCCTTCGCAGGTGGCGGCGCGGCAAGCGCGGCCATCGAGCAGGCGCGCGCCATCGACCTGACCCGCGAGGCGAACGGCCAGTTGAGCCTGCTGATCGATTATCGTGTCACTGCGGCCCCTACAGGCGCCGTGATGCTGGGCATGGAAGGCGGCAAGCGCGCCGACGTGCCGATCACCGGGCTTGTGAAAGGTCCGATCGGCGCGTGGCGGCAACTCGCGTTGCCATTGCGCTGCTTCGCGGACGGTGGCGTGGCGATGGACAAGGTCACCAAGCCGTGGATCCTCGCCACCGAGGGGCGGCTCGGTCTCGACATCTCGTCGATCCGGATCGCCAGCGCACCGCCCGGCCCGGTCAGCTGCGGCATGCGGTGAGCGAGGCGCGGGCGCTCTACGCCTGGCTCCGCTCGCGCTATGGGCGCCGGACGCTGACCGGCAGCAGCCCCGTATCGCCGATCCTAATCTGATGCTGGACGAGATCGCCCGGCGCCCCCGGAGACCATGATGAACCCCACAATCGACCGTCGCCTGCTGCTGGGCTCTGCGGTGTTGCTTGCCGGTTGCGCGACAATGCGCGGCGGTGACGCAGCGCACCGCCAGTTCGTCCGGCGCGACGGCATGCGCCTGATGACCGGCGACCGGCGCTACCGCTTCGTCGGCGCGAACATGTGGTATGCCGCGTATCTCGGTGCCGACGCCGCTTACGGCAATCGGGCGCGACTGATCCGCGAACTGGACGCGCTGGCGGCGCTGGGCGTCACCAACCTGCGCATCCTCGCGTCGGCCGAAGAGGGGCCGCTGCACCATTCGATCAAGCCGGGTTTCCGCACCGCGACGACGGTGAACGACGCGCTGCTCGGCGGACTGGACTTCGCGCTGGCGGAAATGGCCAAGCGCAACATCCGTGCGGTGCTGTACCTGACCAATTTCTGGGAATGGTCGGGCGGGATGATGACGTACCTGTCGTACGTCAACGGCGGTCGCTACATCGACGTGGACGATCCTGCGCACCCGTGGCCGGCGTTCGCCAACTTCAACGCGCAATTCTACGGCAACGACCGGGCGGTCGGGCTATACCATGACTGGGTGCGGGCATTGGTGACGCGCAGCAATGGCGTGACGGGTATCCGCTATGCCGACGATCCGACGATCATGGCGTGGCAGCTTGCCAACGAACCGCGCCCGGCGGGCGATCTGGCGCACGCGGCACCGCCGCAATTCCATGCCTGGGTGCAGGGCACCGCGCGGCTCATCAAGTCGCTCGATCCTCACCATCTGGTCTCCACCGGATCGGAAGGGTTGATGGGCGCCCTGGGGCAGCCCGAGATCGTGCTGGCCGAACACGCCATCGCCGAGGTCGATTACCTCACTGCGCATATCTGGCCGAACAATTGGGAATGGGTGCGTCAGGCCGACCTGCCCGGCACCCATGCGCGCGGCGAAGCGCTGAGCCAGGAATATATCGACCAGCACGTCGGCTTCGCACGTCAATTGAACAAGCCGCTGGTGATCGAGGAGTTCGGTTATCCCCGTGATGGGGGCAGCAACGATCCGGCGATGTCGACGCAGTACAAGGATCGCTTCTACCGGCTGATCTACGCCGCGGTCGAGCGCGACATGGCGCATGGCGGCCCGACCGCCGGGACCAACTTCTGGGCATGGAACGGCGAGGCGCGCGCGCAACATGCCGACTTCAAGTTCCAGCCCGGCGACCTGCAATACATGGGCGACCCCCCGCACGAGCCACAGGGATGGTATGGCATCTTCGCCGGCGACACGACGACGCGGATCGTCGCCGACCATGCAGCGGCGGTCGCTCGCCTGCCCGCGCCGCGGTGAGCCGGACCCGCCCGGCGCGGATCCGGACCGGCTCGCCGAGATCGATGCGCCTGGCGGTGGACCGGACGTGGCGGCCACTTTCCCGCCACCGCCGGTCCGGGTGCCGCGACGACATCGATGTGGCGACGGGACGGAGCGCCCGGCTCGAGCGCGACCGTCCGGGAGGCGAATCGGAGGTGGCGTGATGCACGGCCCAAAAGGCGATTGCATTCCGGTCTTCTCCGATCCACAATCCTTCCAGGTCACTACGGGCCTGCTGCGCCTCGCTCCCGATACCGCATGTTTCGGAAGCGAGGCGCCTTTTGCCTCTTAATGGCCATCATCTCTTCACGATTACCCGCTAGCGACAGCCGCGGGGCGCTACTGCCCCACGGACAGCAGGTCGCGCCGCCTGCGCTTTGCGTATGCAGGCGGGGCGACTTGGTCAGGCCGTCGTCGGACCACGCCTCGCGCGGAGAGGTGGTTCAAGCGGCGCCCACGGTGTCGAACAGCCGCCGGAGATAGCCGATGTTGAGCCGGCTGCGTGCAATTTGCTGAGGTGTGGTCAGGGCGCTGGTCGGGACGATGACACCGCTCTCGCCGATCATGACGGAGCCTCGTCCGGCCATCGCGAGAACGTGCCGCCGCACGGTCTCGAAGGGAAGGTTCACCTCGGCAGCGAGCTTTCGAAGCGATACCGGCCGGCGCACACGATCGGGCAGCGGCTGCGAAGCCTCCGCGTATCCGTCCGGCAGTTGCCCGTTGCTCAGGAGATCGCGGACGTTGGCGGAAATGATCGCCGCCCAGATGCTGCCAGTGGTGACGCTCCCGTGCTGCTCGGCGAACCCCTCCAGACTGCGCACCGCGAAGTCGACGATCGCGCGCCCGACGCGCGCGCTGCTCGCGCCGCGATTGGTTTCGGGGAGCGACTGGAAGCCTTGTGATCGCATCATGTCGAGCAAGGCATGGAGCGCCGTGCAGTCCTGTTCGACCAGCGCGTCCGGCGCGCCGTAGATCAACGGCTCGACCGGCGCGATATAGCCGCTCGCGCTCGAACGTAGGACCTCGCGCCCGACAAGTGCGTGAACCCGTTTGCGGACCGTGGCGTAGCTGAACCCCATCGACAGCGAGACCGCCAGGACGCTGGTCGGCCGCCGGTGGCCGTTCGGCACCTCCAGGCTGGCATCCCTGAGAGGCAGGTGCGCCAGGTTCGCACTCGTCACCGCCTGCAGGATGATGGTGTCGACGCGGTCGAGCCGTAACGTGCGCTGCCACCGTATCCCGCGCCGCAACAGATATTCGCCGATGTGGCTGGCGGCCAGTCGTCCGAACGCCGGCTTGACGATCATCTCGTCGGTGTCGGCTAACGTCGCGTCTGTCCCCTCACCCACCATCGCCGCCGCTGCGCCTCGCCTGTGTTCGTTACCGCCAGTTACTCGACCGGGGTTGACGAGTGGTGTGGATCAGCGTGAACGCATTGAAAAATAAGCCTGCGCTCAGATCTCGCGCAGCCTGCGCTCCTCTTCGATCATATAGTCGCGGGTCAGCGGCAGGCTCAGGCGGTCGCGGCTGAACTGGATTTGGTAGTTGACGAGCGGGCCGTTCGTGAAGGACACGATCGCGCCGGCCAGATAATACGTCCACATCCGGAAGAAGCGCTCGTCGTAAAGCGCGACGATCTGGTCGTGTGCCGCCACCGTCCGCTTGTACCAGTCGCGCAGCGTCAGCGCGTAATGCATGCGCAGCACCTCGATATCGGTGACGAACCAGCGGATCTGCTCGTTCGCTTTCAGCACTTCGGACAATGCGGGGATGTAGCCGCCGGGGAAGATGTACTTGTCGGTGAACTTGTCGGTGAAGTTCGGCCCGTCGCCGCGCCCGATCGTGTGGAGCAGCATCACGCCGTCCGCCGTCAGCAGATTGCGACATTTGTTGAGATAGGTGCGGAAATTGCGCACGCCGACATGCTCGAACATGCCGACCGATACGATGCGGTCGAACGGCCCTTCCAGCGCGCGATAGTCGATCAGCTCGAAGCGTACCTTGTCGGCGACGCCGGCCTCCTCGGCGCGGCGGCGCGCGACCTTCAGCTGTTCCTCCGACAGCGTGATCCCCAACACCTCGGCGCCGGTCTTCGCGTGGATATACAGCGCCATCCCGCCCCAGCCGCAGCCGATATCGAGCACGCGCATCCCCGGCGCGATGGCGAGTTTGGCGACGATATGCGCCTTCTTGTCGGCCTGCGCCTGCTCCAGCGGATTGGCGGTGTCGGTGTAATAGGCGCAGCTATATTGCTTGTCGGCGTCGAGAAACAGGTCGTACAGCCGGTCCGACAGGTCGTAATGGTGCGCGACGTTGCGCTTGGAGGCGAGCGCCTTGTTCGCGGTTAAGAAACGGTGGCGAATCTGCCCGCCGAGCCGCCGGAGCGGGCTGGCGGCCAGCCGATTGCTGCCATTCTCCCAGCGACTGTTGCTGGTCGCCAGCATCAGCAGGTCGAGGATGTCGCCTTCCTCGACGATCAGCCGCCCGTCCATGAACGCCTCGGCGACGCCCAGCGCGGGATCGGCGGCGATCTCGCGGTAGACCCTGGTGTCGGTGATGCGGAACGACACCGGCTTCAGGTCGGGATCGTCCTTCCCGAAGACGGAGACGGAACCGTCGGGCTTGGTGAGGGTCAGACGACCGCGGGCAATGGCGCGGCGGAGGAACACATCGATCAGGGCCATGGGCGCCTGCTAAACCGAGGCTTGGGGCGTGCGCAACTCCCCACGTATTGCGCCGCCGCGGCGCGGCTTATAGGCAACGGCGCCATGCGCTATGTCAGCACCCGCGGAACCGCCCCCGCGCTCGATTTTGCGGGCGTGACGCTCGCCGGCCTCGCCAGCGACGGCGGGCTCTATGTCCCCGAACACTGGCCGACGCTGTCGCCCGAAGAGATCGGCGCCCTGAAGGGATTGTCGTACGTCGATACCGCGGTGGCGGTGATGGCGCCGTTCGTCGCCGGCGCGCTGACCCGCGAGGAACTGCGCGACTTGTGCACGGCCGCTTACGGCGCGTTCAGCCACGATGCCGTGACGCCGCTGGTGCAGCTCGATCACGATCAATGGCTGCTGGAGCTGTTCCACGGGCCGACCCTGGCGTTCAAGGACGTCGCGCTGCAGCTGCTGGGCCATCTGTTCGAGAAGTTCCTGGCCGGCACGACCCAGCACCTGACGATCGTCGGCGCGACCAGCGGCGATACCGGGTCGGCGGCGATCGACGCGGTGGCGGGGCGCAGCGGCGTCGACATCTTCATGCTCCACCCCGAGGGGCGGGTGAGCGACGTGCAGCGGCGGCAGATGACGACGGTCGGCGCGCCCAACGTCCACAACATCGCGATTCGCGGCGACTTCGACACCGCGCAGGCGCTGGTGAAGGCGATGTTCAACGACACGTCGTTCGCCGGACGTTTCCGGCTGTCGGCGGTGAATTCCATCAACTGGGCGCGGTTGATGGCGCAGGTGGTCTATTACTTCTACGCCGCGGTGCGGCTGGGCGCGCCGGCGAAGCCGGTGGCGTTCAGCGTGCCGACCGGCAATTTCGGCGACGTCTTCGCCGGCTACGTCGCGGCACGGATGGGGCTGCCGGTCGCGAAGCTGGTGGTGGCGACCAACGTCAACGACATCCTGGCGCGCGCGCTGGCGAGCGGCGACTATTCGAGTCGGCAGGTGGTGCCGACCGTGACGCCGTCGATGGACATCCAGGTGTCGAGCAATTTCGAGCGGCTGCTGTTCGACCTCGGCGGGCGCGACGGCGCGGCGCTGGCAGAGCAGATGCGCAGCTTCGAGGATGCGCGCGCGATCCGGCTGACCAACGCACAGACCCAGGGTGCCGCGGACCTGTTCGTCGGCGAACGCGTCGACAGCGACGACATGGCCCGTGCGATGCGCCACGCGCACGAGCGGTCCGGGCAGGTGATCGATCCGCATACCGCCATCGCCCTGGCCGCCGCGCACCGCCACGCGCAGCCGGGGGTGCCGATGGTGACGCTGGCGACCGCGCATCCCGCGAAGTTCGGCGACGCGGTAGAGCGCTCGACCGGTACGCGTCCGGTCCTGCCGGCGCGCGTCGGCGACCTGTTCGAGCGCGAGGAACGCTTCGTGACGCTCGACGCCACCTATGAGGCGGTGAGCGGCTATGTCGCCGACCACGCCGTGCCGCGCGCCTGACCATGGAATTGTCGACGCTGATCGGCGAGCCGTGGGCGGATTACGGGCTGATCGATTCGGGAAACGGTCGCAAGCTGGAGCGATACGGCCGCTTCCGCTTCATCCGCCCCGAGCCGCAGGCGCTCTGGGCACCGGCCGGGAACGACTGGCGCGCGCAGGGCGAGTTCGTACCGGGCAGCGACGAGGAAGGCGGCGGCCAATGGCAGTTCGCCGAACCGGTGCCGCGCGACGGCTGGCCGCTGGCGTGGGGAGAGGGCGACGCGCGCGTCCGCTTCACCGCGCAGACGACGCCCTTCCGCCACCTCGGCTTCTTTCCCGACATGGCGCCGGTGTGGTCGTGGATGCGCGGGCGCGTTGCGGGGACCGCGGCGCCGGAATGCCTGAACCTGTTCGGTTACACCGGGGTCGGCACGCTGGCGATGTCGGCGGTCGGCGCCAGGATGGTGCATGTCGATGCATCGAAGAAGTCGGTCGAGGCGGCGCGCGGCAATGCGGCGCTTTCCGGACTGGGCGACGCCCCGGTGCGATGGATCGTCGACGATGCCGCGAAGTTCGTAGCGCGCGAGGTGCGACGCGGGCGACGCTATGACGGCATCCTGCTCGATCCGCCGAAGTACGGGCGCGGGCCGGATGGCGAGGTGTGGCGGCTGGAGGAACATCTGCCGGCGCTGATCGCGGATTGCCGGCAGTTGCTGGATGCCGAGTCGCGCTATCTGTTCCTGACCGTCTATGCGGTGCGGATGTCGGCGCTGGCGATCGGCGAGATGCTGCGCCAGGCGTTCGCCGACCTGCCGGGGCGCGTCGAGGCAGGCGAACTGGCGGTGCGCGAGGAAGCACGCGGACTGGCGTTGCCGACCGCGATCTGGGCGCGGTGGTCGCGATAGCAATTCCCTCCGCGTGGCGAGCGGTTGAGGGTGCTCCGCCTCTGGGTCAGCAAGCGCGGCGCGAACGATTCAGGACGTGCTGATCCGGCTCTGAATCGCTTTGCCGCGTTCGAAGTCCCGGATGGAGGCAATGTCGGATCACGCGCCGGCCTGCCGCTCACGTCACGGCGACGACGGCGCGGTTCTTCCCGCGTCTCACCGGCCTACTCGCTCCCCGCGCGCATCGCCGCGCCCGCCACGACCGGCGCACCGGCGACCAGCACCAGGCTGACCGCCGCGAGCAGCTTCAACCCACTTGCCCCGCCATCGATCGCGCCCGCGCCGAAGATCAGCAGCGGCACGGCAAGCGGCAGCATCACCAGTCCCGCGACGGCGCCCGCCCCGCGCAACCCCGCGACCAGTGCGCCGGTGGCGACCGCCAGCGCGGCAAGCCCGGGCGTGCCGAGCGCGAGCCCCGCCTCGACCAGCAGCAGGCGCCCGGCGGACACGTCGAGCAGCCCCGCGGCGATCACCGCCGCCAGCATCAACGGCGGCGCAAACGCGCACCAATGCGCAGCGATCTTCACCGCCGCGACCATCGCCGGCGATATCCCGCGCACCGCCAGCTGATCGAGCACGCCTGCCTCGAGATCGGGCTGTACCAGCCGCTCGACCGGGAGCAGCGCGGCGAGCAGTGCCGCGGCCCAGATCACCCCGCCCCCGACTCGCGCCAGCAGTGCCGCATCGGGGCCGATCGCGAACGGGAACAGCAACGCCACGAGGAGGAAGAACGCGATCACCAACGTCGCGCCGCCGCCGGCATAGCCACGCCGCACGTCGCGCCAGAACAGGGCGATCACAGGGCGATCACAGCGCGATCACAGCGCGATCACAGCGCGACCGTCGCGGCATCGGGCACCGCCAGCGGCTGGTGTGTGGTCACCACCACCGCCCCGCCGCCGGCGCGGTGCCCGTCGATCAATCCCTCCAGCCGCGCGACCGCCGCCACGTCCAGCCCGCTCGCGGGCTCGTCGAGCAACCACAGGTCGGCGCCGGCCGCGACGACACGCGCCAGCGCGGCGCGGCGGCGCTGCCCGGTCGACAGCAGCCGTACCGGAACATCGGCAAGCTCGTCCAACTCGACCGCGGACAGCGCCGCGGCGATGCGGATGTCGGCGTGCCCGCGGCGGTCCAGCACCGCCCAGAAGCGTAACGCCTCTCCCAGCCGCCGCTCTCCGTCGAGCGCCGCCGCCTCGCCCAGCCATGCCACCGTACCGTCGCGCGTGACGCTACCCGCGGCCGGCGGCAGCAGCCCCGCGAGGACGCGCAGCAGGCTCGATTTACCCGCGCCGTTCGCACCGGTGACCAGCAGTGCACCGCCGCGCGGCACCATCAGGTCCAGCTCCTCCGCCAGCACCCGCCCGCCGCGCGCCACGGCCAGCGCGTGCGTCGTCAGCACGCCCCGTCTGCCACCGCGTCTTCCAGCGCATGCATGTCATCGTCCGACAGGCCGAAATGGTGGCCGATCTCGTGGATCGTCACGTGCGCGACCAGATCGTCGAGCCGCACGTCCGTTTCGCACCATTCGGCAAGGATCGCCTGCCGATACAGATGGATGCGGTCAGGCAGCGCGGCGCTGTCGAACGCGCTCTTCTCGCCGATCGGGCGACCGTGGTAGATGCCGGTCAGCTCCAGTGGATGCTCCAGCCCGACCGCGGCGAGCGTTTCGGCATCCGCCTCCTCCTCGACCAGCAGCACGATATCGCCGAGATGCGCCCGGAACTCGGCAGGCAGGCGCGCGATCACGCCGCGCGCCTGCGCTTCTATCGCGTCCGCGGAGGGCGCGGTGCCCATTGCCTCTTGCCCGTCCATGCCGCTGGTCATACCGCTCCGGGCATCGCAGCGGAAGGGAGAGGTGATGGCCGGGACGATCGAACCGCTGAGCGAGGCCGAACGCGCCGATGCGCTCGATGCCTTGCCGGATTGGGATTACGACGAGGGGCGCGACGCGATCACGCGGTCGATCGTGTTCACCGACTTCGCCGAGGCGTTCGGTTTCATGGCGCAGGTGGCATTGCTCGCCGAACGCGCCGACCACCATCCCGAGTGGAGCAACGTCTGGAATCGCGTCGAAATCCTGCTGACGACGCACGATGCGGGCGGCCTTTCGGGGCGCGATATCGAACTCGCGACCGCGATCGACGCGATCCTGGGTGGGTGACGCAGGCGGTCGACTGATCGCCATCAAGCTGATTCATCGGAACGATCACGACCGATCATCCGTACTCGCTGGCTTATGCCGGCACCTGAAACACCCATGTTCCGCTGGATCCATCACGCGCAAGCCGAGCTGGAATCCATGCTTCACGCGCATGTCGCGGATCGCGCCTTCCCTTGCGTCGGCGCGAAGGCGGCAATGGCGAAGGGGACGCTGAACGTTCTGGCGTGCACGCGGATCGACAGCGCATGGGACGACCTGCGCATCCACGACGGGCTGGTGCAGTTTGCCGCCGCCTATCGCCGGGATCCGACATTGTTCCGCAGCTTCGCAGTGGTATTCGACGGACCGGAGACGCTGGACGAGCCGGCGTTCGAGGCGGCGCTGTGGCAGCGTATCCAGTCGCTGTCCGACAAGGACGTGTGGCGCGGTCAGGAATATGATGCGCGGGTCAGCCACGATCCGCAGGACTCGCATTTCTCGCTGAGCTTCGGCGGTGAGGCGTTCTTCGTCGTCGGCCTGCACGCGCAGGCATCACGTCCGGCGCGGCGCTTCGGCCGCCCAACGCTGGTGTTCAACCTGCACGACCAGTTCGAGCAGCTGCGCGCCGACGGGCGCTACGAGACCATGCGGGAGGCGATCATGGTGCGCGACGAGGCGATCGCCGGGTCGCGCAACCCGATGCTCGCACGGCACGGCGAGACCAGCGAGGCGCGGCAATATAGCGGGCGCGTGGTCGACGAGGCGTGGCGTTGCCCGTTTCATTATGCCGGCACCGCCGAGGACACGAAGCACGCATGACCGGACAGGTGCACGAGATCGCCCCCCGCAGCGGCGCGGGGTTCGCGCTGTCGGCCGGGCAGACCCTGACGGTGATCGACCCGCGTGGCGTGCAGGTCGCCGACTTGCTGGCCTACAATGCCGCCGACGTGCGCGAGGTGCTGTCATCGGGGCGGACGCTGGATTATGCCGAGACGATCCGGCTTACGACCGGGCACAGCCTCTATTCGAACCGATCGAACGTGATGCTGGAGATCGTCGAGGATAGCGTCGGGCGGCACGACTTCCTGCTGACGCCGTGCTCCTACGCCACCTTCGACCATTTCTATCCCGACCTGCCACGGCATCGCGGTTGCTTCGGCAACCTTGCCGAAGCGCTGGCGCCATGGGGCATCACCGAGGACATGATCCCGGTCGCGTTCAATTGCTTCATGAACGTGCCCGTCGACTCCGCAACCGGCCGGCTCGAAGTGTTGCCGCCGGTCAGCAAGGCGGGCGACCGGATCGTGTTGCGCGCGGCGATGGACGTGGTGATCGGCCTGACCGCCTGTTCGGCGCCGGCGTCGAACGGGGGCAGTTTCAAGCCGATCCACTACCGCGTGGACTAGACCATTGCATGGCGCTCCGCCTCTTCGGCGCGCGCCGCGTACCGCGCGGCGAGATCGAGATGGAGGCGGCGGATCGCGGCTTCGCAGGCAGTCCGCGCGCGCTGCTGCTCCTGTGCGACGCGGCGGCGGAAATAGGCGACGTCGTTGCTGGAAGACATGGACATGCTCCTGACCCGAGGGGTGACGATACGCGTGCGACAGGGGCGAGTGTGCGATCGTTCCGGCACGGATGCTTTCACATCGATCACGAATTTCGTGGCGAAAACATGCCGATGGAATGATGTGGATCAATGACGATCCTGCATAGTTTCCGTCGCCACGCCCGCGACTCCGGCGACTCCGAATCGAGTCGCGACGTGGTCGAGGAAGCGCCGGTCGCGATCGAGGTGAACGGCATCGGCTATGCCGTGATGATGGCGACGCCGGCCGACATCGGCGACTTCGCGACGGGGTTTGCGCTGGCCGAGCGGATCGTCGCATCGGCCGGGGAGATCGAGGCGCTGGACGTGCACGACACCGGGCGCGGGACGATCGTGCGGCTCGCGGTGCCGCCGGCCCGCGCCGCGGCGGTGATGGAGCGGGTGCGGCGGCGGACCAGCGACAGTTCATGCGGATTGTGCGGGATGGACAATCTCGACGCGGTGCATCGCCCCCTGCCCCGCGTACCGTCGAGCGACGTACCCGCGGAAGCGATCTTCGCCGCGCTGGGCGCGATGCGGGCTCACCAGCCGCTGCACCGCACGACCGGCGCGGCGCATGCGGCGATGCTCTGCGATGCGGGTGGCGCGGTCCGGCTGGCGCGCGAGGATGTCGGACGACACAATGCATTCGACAAGCTGATCGGCGCGATGGCGCGCGCCGGGCTGGGCTGGGACGGTGGATTCGCGCTGCTGTCGTCGCGCTGCTCCTACGAGCTGGTCGAGAAGGCGGCGCTGGCAGGATGCCCGATGCTGGTGACGGTCTCGGCCGCGACCAGCCTGGCACTGGAGCGCGCCGCCGCCGCCGGGCTGACGCTGGTGTCGCTGGCCCGTGACGATGCGGTGCTTTTTTCCGACCCGCGCGTTCCGGAGGCATGACCGAGCAGCACGACGATCGCCCCGACTTCACTCCTTATGAAGGCCCCGCGGGCGGATGGGGGTCGATGCGCTCACTGGCCGACATCATCCCGCGCGAGAAGAACATCGCGCAGACCTCCGCCGAGCTACTCCGCCAGAACAAGCCCGACGGCTTCGCCTGCGTCAGCTGCGCATGGTCGAAGCCGCACCCGCCCGGCCCGGTCGAGTTCTGCGAGAACGGCGCCAAGGCGACCGCCTGGGAGATCACCAGCCAGCGCGTGACCCCCGATTTCTTTCGTCGCCACACGCTGACCGAGCTGCGCGGCTGGAGCGATTACCGGCTGGAAGAGGCCGGGCGGCTGACGCATCCGATGAAATACGATGCGGCCAGCGACAAATATGTCGTGGCACCGTGGGAAGAGGCGTTCGCGGCGATCGGGGCGACGCTGAAGTCGCTGCCGCCGCGATCGGCGGTGTTCTACGCTTCGGGTCGCGCCAGCCTCGAGACGTCGTACATGTGGCAGTTGATGGCGCGCTTGTATGGCAGCCAGAACCTGCCCGACAGTTCAAACATGTGCCACGAATCGACCTCCGTGGGGCTCAAGACGTCGATCGGGGTGCCGGTCGGCACGACACGGCTGGAGGATTTCGACAGCACGGACTGCATCCTGCACTTCGGGCAGAACGTCGCAACCAACAGCCCGCGGATGCTGCACCAGCTGCGCGGGGTGGCGAAACGCGCGGCCGACATCATCGTGTTCAACCCCCTCAAGGAGCGCGGGCTGGAGCGGTTCACGGACCCGCAGAACCCGGTCGAAATGGCGACCGGCAAGGAGACGCAGATCGCCAGCCAATATCATCAGGTGAAGTCCGGCGGCGACCTGGCGGCGATGACCGGGATCGCCAAATGGCTGCTCGAACACGATGCGATCGACCACGACTTCATCGCGCAGCACACCCACGATTTCGCGCCGTTCGCCGAAAAGGTGCGCGCCACCGGATGGGACGAGATCGAACGCGAATCGGGGCTGACGCGCGCCGCGATCGAGCGTGCCGCCGCCGCTTACGGGCGCGCGAAGGCGGCGATGGCGATCTACGGCATGGGGCTGACGCAGCACGTGAAGGGCGTCGACAACGTGCGGATGCTCGTGAACCTGATGCTGCTGCGCGGCAACATCGGCCGACCCGGCGCGGGGCTGTGTCCGGTCCGCGGGCATAGCAACGTGCAGGGACAGCGCACGGTAGGCATCACCGAGAAGACGGAGCTGGCACCGGTCGAGGAACTGAAGGAGCGCTACGGCTTCTCGCCGCCGACCGAGAAAGGGCTGGATACGGTCGAGACGTGCCGCGGGATCATCGACGGCACCGTGAAGGCGTTCCTGTCGCTGGGCGGCAATTTCGTGCGCGCGGCGCCGGAGACCGATCTGGTCGAGGAAGGCTGGGCGCGGATGGACCTGTCGGTGCAGATCGCGACCAAGCTGAACCGAAGCCACCTGATCCCCGCCGCCGGCGGAACGTGGTTGCTGCCGTGCCTGGGGCGGATCGAGCGCGACCTGCAGGCGACGGGTCCGCAGCGGGTGACGATCGAAGATTCCACCAGCGTGATCCATCCCTCACTGGGCAAGGTGGAGCCGGCCAGCCCGCACCTGCTGTCCGAACCGGCCATCGTCGCCGGGATCGCCAAGGCGACCCTGCCCGCGAATGCGGCGGTCGACTGGGACGCATGGGTCGGCGACTATGCGCTGGTCCGCGACGAGATCGCAGCGGTGTTCCCGCACTTCTTCGCGCGCTTCAACCAGCGACTGGAGGAAGAGAAAGGCGGGTTCTGGAAGGGCAACAAGGCCGCCGGACGCGAATGGGATACCGAAAGCGGCAAGGCCGAGTTCCTGGTGCCGGACGTGATGAATGCCACCGGCTTCACGGAAGCCGACGGACGGTTCCGGTTGCTGACGTTGCGCTCCAACGACCAGTTCAACACCACGATCTACGGTTATTCGGATCGTTTCCGCGGGATCAACGGCACGCGGCAGGTGGTGCTGATGAACCGCGACGACATCGCACGTGCCGGGCTGGCCGCCGGGCAGAAGGTGACGCTCGCCACCGATGCCGAGGACAACCACGATCGGCGTGTCGGCGACCTGACCGTCGTGGAATATGACCTGCCGGCCGGGTGCATCGCGGCTTATTATCCCGAGTGCAATCCGCTGATCCCGCTGGCGCATCATGCCGAGGAGAGCCACGTGCCGGCGGCCAAGTCGGTGCCGGTACGGATCGTCGCATGATCGTGGCTGACGATAGCTGACCCCCTACGGCGGTGCTGCGCCGGCAACCCGCTTCTCCTCCTACGTGGAGGAACAGCCGAGAGCGGCGCATCCCCGGTCCTTGCCGTTGACCCACGGGACACCGGCATAATTATGCGACAAGTCGGCGATAGCGCCATCGTTGCCGCTCGACCTCATGCGCGGCTGGGGTAACACATGCGTCTCTCGTTTCTTCTTCTGGCCTCCACCGCGGCGCTGCCCGCCCACGCACAACAGGCGCCGGCCGCTGCGGCTCCTGCCGGCGCCCAAACGCCCGCGCAGACCGCGTCGCCCGAGGCGGAGGAGGAAACCGCCGAAGACATCGTGGTCACCGGATCGCGCACACAGCGCGGTTCGGTCGTCGGCGACATCGCGCCTGAAGAGCAATTGTCGCCCGCCGACATCCGCAGCTACGGCGTCAGCTCGGTCACGGAGTTGCTCAACGAGTTGTCGCCGCAGACGAACTCGGGCCGCGGCGCCGGCGGGGCGCCCGTGGTGCTGCTCAACGGGCGGCGCATCTCCGGCTTTCAGGAGATCCGCGACCTGCCCACCGAGGCGATCCAGCGCGTCGACATCCTGCCCGAGGAAGTCGCGCTGAAATACGGCTATCGCGCCGACCAGCGGGTCGTGAACTTCGTACTGCGCCGCCGCTTCAGGGCGGTGACCGTCGAGGCGGAGGATCGCTTCGCGACCGAGGGCGGGCGCAACACGCCGGGCGGCGAGCTGGACCTGCTGCGCATCCGCAACAACGGCCGCGTCAACCTGCACATGGAATACAGCCGCCCCGACGCGCTGACCGAGGCCGAGCGCGACATCGTCCAGGCACCGAACGCAGCGGCAGTGGGCGGCAATGTGTCGAGCCTGGACCGCCGCGCGGTCGATCCCCTGTTCGGCACCGCGACGTCGCTGGGCGTTCCCGCGCTGGCCGCGACGCGAGCGCCCGCGCTCGGCGATTTCTCGACGACGCGCAACACCACGGATCAGGGCGCGTACCGCACGTTGTTGCCGCAGCAGCGGACGTTCACCGCCAACGGAACCTATGCCACGACGATCTTCGGCAACGTCGGCGCGACGTTGAACGCCACAGTCGATCACAATGTGACGCAGGCCCTGCGCGGCCTGGCGGAGGTCGACCTCGATCTGCCGGTCGGCAGCCCGTATTCGCCGTTCGCGACCCCGGTGCGCGTGACGCGGGCGTTCGACGATGTGCCCGCGCTGACCCAGCGGGTGGAGAGCACCGACCTGCATCTGGGCGGCGCGCTGAACGGCGACCGCGGGCAGTGGCGCTGGTCGTTGACCGGCAACGTGGACCGCGACGAAAGCAATACCGTGACGCAGGCGGGTCTGGACGCCAGCGCGTTCCAGGCGCGGCTGGATGCGTTCGATCCGCTCGCCAACCCATATGCGCCGCTGTCACTGGGCGCGTTGCCGCAGGATCGCGGTCGGTCGGTTTCCACGACCGCCGGACTCGATGCGCTGGTTGCCGGGCCGCTCTTCGCGCTGCCGGCTGGCGATGCGAACACCAGCATCCGCGTCGGCGCGTCGACCAGCGACTTCACCAGCGACTCGTTCCGGCGCGGGGTGGCGAGCAGCGCCGACATCGGACGCGACATCGCCAATGCGCAGCTCAACCTGGATCTGCCGATCGCCAACAGCGCACAGGGCGTGCTGAGCGCGCTCGGCAGATTGTCGATCAACGGCAACCTCGCGGTCGACCAGCTCTCCGACTTCGGCACGCTGTGGACGATCGGTTATGGCGCGAACTGGACGCCGATCGCGGGGGTGCGGCTGCTCGCCTCGGTCACCGACCAGGACGAGGCGCCGTCCGCACAACAGCTCGGCAACCCGTCCGTAACGACGCCGGGCGTCCGGGTGTTCGACTACGTGCGCGGCACCACCGCAACGGTCACGACGGTGACCGGCGGCAACCCGGCGCTGATCGCCGACAACCGCCACGCGATGAAGATCGGGCTCGATCTCAAGCCATGGAGCGAGCGGCAGATCAACTTTCGCGCCGATTACACGCGGCAAAGCACCGACGATCCGATCGCGGCCTTCCCCAGCGCCACCGCGGCGATCGAGGCTGCGTTCCCGGATCGCTTTCAGCGCGATGCCGGCGGCAACCTGCTGCGTATCGACTCGCGCCCGATCAACTTCGCGCGCAGCGAGACCTCGCAGCTCCGCTACGGCGTAAACCTGTCCTTCCGCTTGAAGTCCGACCTGCAGAAGCGGATCGAGGCGTATCGCGCCGGGACCGGGCCGAACCCGTTCGAGGGACTGCGGCCCCCAGGGGGCGAACGGCCGCCGGAGCGCGCCCCGCAGGATCGCACGCGGCCGGACGGCAGCGCGATGAACGGTGGGCAACCCGACCGTGGCGGCAACGGCGGCGGCGGGCCGCCGGGGGGCGGCTTTCGCGGGCGTGGCGGCGGCGCGCAGGCCGGCGGGCGCGTACAGTTCGCGCTCTACCATACCTGGCACCTTACCGAGCGCGTCACGGTGGCGGACGGCGGCCCGGTGCTGGACCTGCTGAACGGCGATGCCATCGGCTCCTCCGGCGGGCAGGCGCGCCACGAGCTGGAAGGACAGGCCGGCTACGTCAACAACGGGCTCGGCGCGCGGCTATCGGTCAATTACCAGAGCGGGACCCGCGTCAACGGCGGCACCACCGCGGCGCCGGAGACGCTCGACTTCGGCGGGATCGCGACCGCCAACCTGCGGCTGTTCGCCGATCTCGGCGGCAACATCGCGTGGGTGCGCGCGCATCCGTGGATGCGTGGCGCGCGGGTCAGCGTCCAGCTCGACAACCTGTTCAACACCCGCCGCGATGTGCGCGACGAAAGCGGCGCGGTGCCGATCGGTTTCCAGCCGGGCTATCTCGACCCGGTCGGGCGGACGATCCGCGTGTCGGTGCGCAAGCTGTTCTCCTGAGGGATCAAAGGCCGAGGCGCGCCGCCAGCCACCGCGCGGCGGCCTCGGGGCTTTGCTTGTCGACATCGCGATCAACGCGGTAATTTGCCTCGCGCATCATCGTCACGGGGATGCGCC
Organism: Sphingomonas phyllosphaerae 5.2; assembly: GCF_000419605.1. Classification (NCBI taxonomy): domain Bacteria; kingdom Pseudomonadati; phylum Pseudomonadota; class Alphaproteobacteria; order Sphingomonadales; family Sphingomonadaceae; genus Sphingomonas; species Sphingomonas phyllosphaerae. Next base: position 3,703,835 of record NZ_ATTI01000001.1, read on the forward strand.
CGACCAGCGGGCGCAACGCGGCGGCGAAGCGGGCATCGTCGCGGTGTGCGGGCGACATCAGCATGACCGCGTCATAGCCGGGCACCGCATGCTTAGGATCGGCGAGCACCGTCAATCGGTCGGCGGCGATCCGCCCGTCGGACGAGAAGGCGCTGATGACGTCGGCGCGTCCGCTGTCCAGCGCGCGGTACATGAAGGTCGGGCTGTACGGCGTCGCGGCGGCGAAGCGCAGCGGATAGGCGCGGCGGATCGCCTGCCATTCGGGACGGTCGAGGAATTCGAGATCGGCACCGAAGCGAAGGCGCGGCGCGGCGCCGACCAGATCGTCGAGGGTCGCGATCCCGCGCCTGCGCGCGTCGTCGCCGCGCATCGCGAAGGCGTAGGCATTCTCGAACCCCAATGCGCCGAGCAAAGTGACGCCGCGCGACTTTTGCGTCCAGTCGGCGATCGCGCGCACTTGCGACGCGCGCGGCGGCGTGTCGGTGCGGTGCATCTCCGCCGTCCAGATCGTGCCGGCATAATCGACGTAGACATCGACGTCCCCGCGCGCGACCGCGCCGAACGCGACCGCCGAGCCGAGCCCGTCGCGGTAGCTGACCGAATATCCCGCCCGCTCCAGCCGGTCGCCGATCAGCCGCGCGAGGATATATTGCTCGGAGAAGTTCTTCGCGCCGACCACGATACGGCGATCGCCTCCACCCGCCCACAAGGGCGCGCTCGCCGCCACCGTGACCGCCGCGAGCACGCCGAGCGCCAGCCACACCCGCGACCAGCGACGCTGCCCGGCGGCGCGTTCGGCGAGGCCGAGCAACGCGTCGACGCCCAGCGCGAGCGCAGCGGCGCCGATGCAGCCGGCGATCACCAGCGTCCACGCCTGCGTCTGCAAGCCGGCGAAGATCAGGTCGCCGAGGCTCGGCTGCCCGACGGTGGTCGACAGCGTCGCCGCACCGATCGTCCACACCGCCGCGGTGCGGATCCCGGCCATTGCGACCGGCAGCACCAGCGGCAATTCGACGATGCGCAGCTTCTGCGCCGCGGTCATCCCGATTCCGTCCGCCGCCTCCAGCACCGCCGGGTCGAGACCGCGCAGCCCGGTGACGATGTTACGGACGATCGGCAGCAGCGCATACAGCGTGAGCGCCAGGAGCGCCGGGAGGAAGCCCAGCGCGGGCACGCCGTGCCCGAACCACAACAACATCGGATAGAAGAGCGCGAGCAGCGCGAGGCTGGGGATCGTCTGGACGAGACTGGCGGCACCGAGCACCACCGCCGCCAGCCGCGGCGCGCGCGCGGCGCGGATCGCGAGCGGAACGCCGATCGCCAGCGCGAGCATCAACGCCGCCATCGCGAGCAGCAGGTGCTGCGCAGCGAGCGCAGGGACGCGGGCGAGCGCGTCGTTCATGAGGCGAGCACCGCCAGCCGCGCGGCCTGGGTACGCGGTACGGCGACCAGCGCCTGCGCGGCATCGCCCCCCGCCCCCGCCAACAGCGCGGCCGGGGTTTCGTCGGCGACGACCCGCCCCGCCGCCATCACCACCACGCGAGTAGCGAGCAGCAGCGCCTCCGCCATGTCGTGCGTGACCATGATCGTGGTCAGCCGCAGTTCGTCGTGCAGCCGCCGTACCGCGCCGGCCAGCGACTCGCGCGTGACCGGATCGAGCGCGCCGAACGGTTCATCCATCAGCAACAGCCCCGGCCGGGTCACCAGCGCGCGCGCAACCCCGACACGCTGGCGCTGCCCGCCGGACAGCTCGGCGGGCATCCGCGTCGCGAGCGTGCGTGGCAGCTCGACCAGATCGAGCATCGCCACGCCGCGCGCCGCATCGGGGGCGTTCGCCAGTCGCAACGGCAGTGCGATGTTCTCGGCCACGCTGAGATGCGGGAACAGCCCGACGTCCTGGAAGACGTAGCCGATCCGCCGTCGCAACGCGGGTGCCGGCTCCGCCGCGACATCGTCATCGTTCAGCGTGACGCGGCCGATGTCGGGAACCACCAGCCGGTTCACGGTCTTGAGCAGCGTCGACTTGCCCGATCCCGACGTGCCGACCAGCGCGACGAACGCACCGCCCTCGATCGCCAGCGACACGTCGGCGATCGCCGCCGCCTCACCGTAGCTTTTGCCGACATGGTCGAAGGCCACCGCCGGTCCGGACGAAAGTGCTGGCATCGCCTGCGGTGATGCGGGAAGCGTGCGCGGGTAACAAGCGATAAGACGGGAGAGCGGAATGAAGGCGATGCTGGTTACGGGCGGCGGCTCGGGCATCGGGCGCGCGGTGGCGCAGGTGTTCAGCGCGCGCGGCTGGCGCGTCGGGCTCGCTGACATCGATGCGCAGGGGCTGAAGGAAACCGCGGCGCTACTGCCCGCCGATCGCACCAGCACGCACGTGATGGATGTACGCGATCCGTCGGAATGGGAGGAAGTGCTCGCCGATTTCGCGCGGGTCAGCGACGGGCGGCTCGACGTCATGTTCAACAACGCCGGGATCGCGGCTGGCGGTGCATTCGCGGAGATCGGGCTCGACGCGATCGACCGCGTCATCGACGTCAACTTTCGCGGCATCGCCTACGGGGCTCGCATGGCCTATCCGTATCTGAAGGAAACGCCGGGATCGTGCCTGTTGAACACCGCATCGGCCTCGGCGATCTACGGCTCGGCGGGGCTGGCGATCTATTCGGCGACGAAGTTCGCGGTGCGCGGATTGACCGAGGCGCTGGACGGCGAATGGGCGGCACAGGGAATCCGCGTTCGCTCGCTGATGCCCGGCTTCATCGACACCAACCTGCTGTCGGCGGCGATCCCGGGGACCAACCATACCGCGCGCGACCTGGTGGTCCGTCGCAAGCTGGAGTTCACGGCCGTCGAGACCGTCGCGGAAAAGGCGTGGGACGCAGCACACGGGGACCGCGTGCACACGGTGGTGGGCAAGACGGCGCAGCGGATGACGTTCGCGGCGCGGTGGATGCCCGGACGGCTGCGGGCGATGATGCGGGCGCGATAAAGCCGAAGGTCAGGATTGAGGCGCGCTCTTGATCGTCATCGCGAGCGCACGCGAGGCAATCAACGCCCTCCTGACCCGGCGCGGGATCACTTCGCTACACTCGCGCTGACCAGGCAGGATCGCGACGACGATCCGCATCGCCGCGACCGCCCGCCAGCCGAGCCCCCCTCGCCCCCGACCGGGAGCGCCTTCCTGCCGAAAGCGGGTCAGACCCGCATCGGCATCAGGACGTACAACGCCGGGCTCTTGTCGTTCTCGCGGATCAGCGTCGGGGCAGCGGCGTCGGCAAGGTGGACCTCGACCGTGTCGGTGCCGATCTGGCCGAGAATGTCCATCAGGTAGCGGCTGTTGAAGCCGATCTCGAACGGTGCGGCGGCGTAGTCGCCGGGGACTTCCTCGGCGGCGGTGCCGTTTTCCGGGCTGGTGACCGACAGCGTGATCTTGTCGCGATCGAGCGCCATCTTCACCGCGCGCGTCTTTTCGGTCGCGATCGTCGAGACGCGGTCGACACCCTCCATGAAGCTCTTCGGGTCGAGCTTCAGGATCTTGTCATTACCCGTCGGGATCACGCGGCTGTAATCGGGGAAGGTGCCGTCGATCAGCTTCGAGGTCAGGACCGCCTGGCCCAGGTCGAAGCGAATCTTGGTGCCCGATAGCGACACGCCCACCGAGCCATCGACTTCGTCAAGCAGCTTGCGCAGCTCCGCGATGCATTTGCGCGGCACGATCACGTCGGGCATCCCGGAGGCACCCTCGGGCTGATCGACCGTCACCCGTGCAAGGCGGTGACCGTCGGTCGCAGCAGCCTTCAGCACGCCCTCGGCAACGTGCAGGAAGATGCCGTTGAGATAGTAGCGCGTCTCCTCGGTCGAGATCGCGAAGCGCGTCTTGTCGATGATCTGCTTGAGCGTTTCGGCGGGCAGTTCGAATTGCGTCGGCAACTCGCCCTCGGCGATCACCGGGAAATCGTCGCGCGGCAGCGTGCCGAGCGAGAAGCGCGCACGACCCGCGACGATCGTCATGCGACCTTCCGCCGCCGTGATCGAGACCTGCGCCCCCTCGGGCAGCTTGCGCGCGATGTCGAACAAGGTGTGCGCGGACACGGTGGTCGCGCCGGGTTGATCGACCGCCGCCGCGACGCTTTCGTTGATCTGCAGGTCCAGGTCGGTCGCCATCAGGCGCAACTGGCCTTCGGCAGTCGCCTCCAGCAGCACGTTCGACAGGATCGGGATGGTGTTGCGCCGCTCCACCACCGACTGGACGTGGCTAAGCCCCTTCAGCAGCGTCGCGCGTTCGATCGTCGCCTTCATCGTCACTTCCCCCGGCCCGCAGGTCACTCACCAGGGGCAATTGGCCGAGTCTCCCTAGCCAAAAAGAAAGGGCCGGAGCAAGCGCCCCGGCCCTTTCCGCGCCACGACGGGCCGAAATCAGAAACGGATGCCGAGCCCCGCCATCAACTGGTGCCGGTCGAGGTCGATGTCATAGCCCTCGATCTCGCCATAATGCGAGTAGCGATATTCGGCGGTGACGAACGACGTCGGGGTCAGCTTGTACTCGAGCCCGGCCCCAAGCCGGAAGCCGTCGAGGTTGGTCTTGTCGACCAGTTCGTCCGCGGCGGCGGTGTTCGTCTGGTAACGGCTCTCGACGCGCGCATTGGTGTAGCCGCCCTTGCCGTAGATCATCGCCTGCGGCGAGATGACGTAGCCGAGCCGTCCGCCGAGATAGATGTCCCGCCCGGCCTCGACCGAGAGCCGATCGCCCGCGGCCAGCGCATTGTAGCTGCGCGCCTTCGTGGTCGCATCGGTCAACTCGCCGTCGACGCCATAGACGATGTTGCCGCGCTGGAAATCGTAGCCGATGCGGCCGCCGTAGCCGAGGCCCTGCCGCCCTTCCGAATCGCCGTCGCCGCCGTCCTGGATGTTATCGTAGCCGGCCAGCACCTCGACACGGCCGCCCGCGAACGGACCGTCCTGCGCCATCGCCGGGGTAGCTACCGCGAAGGTCATCGCCGCTGCCGGGATCGCCATTGCAAGCTTACGCATGTCTCACTCCATCTCACACGCCCCGAACGCGAGGCGTGCTGCGTCAAATAAGCGCGCCGGCCATCGTTGCATGAACCTGACATAAACAGGATTTTCCGTTGCCTTTCGGCCACAGTCTGGCGAGATGGGCGCGATGATCCTTGTGCTCGCCCTGTCGTCCGCAGCGCCGTTGCCCGCAACGCCGGTGCGTGCACCGCTGGGCGTATGGCACCGCTGGGCAGCGCTGCGCGAGACGCCGGGGCCACGTTGCTTCGCGGTCGCGCAGCCGCTGCGCCGCGACGGCAGCACCGACCGTCGCGGCGGCTATGCGCTGGTCGCGGCCCGGCAGGGCGCGGCGCGCGCACCATCGGTCCGCTTCCGGCTTTCGCGCCTGCGCGGAGCGGGAGCGCCGCTGACGCTGGTGATCGGCGAGCGCCGCTTCGCACTGGTGGGCGACGGCGCGGAAGCGCGCGCGGCCGACGCGGCGACCGATCGCGCGATCGTCGGCGCGATGCGCGGCGGTAGCGTGATGACGCTCGCCACCCTCGACGCGCCGGGACGCGCGCTGGCCGATACCTACCCGCTGGCCGGCGCTGCGACCGCGATCGATGCCGCGCAGCTGGGGTGCGCGCGCCGGTAAGGCTGGAAAAATCGGCGCAATGCGGTTATCTAAGCGCGATGCTTACAGCCTCGGCCGCCCCCATGCCCATTCCCGGGCACATCGATCCCGTGACCGTGCCGCGCGCGAGCGCGCCGCGCACCGACGGGCGTATCGACCTGATCGGGTTGCCGCGCGACGAATTGCGCCGCGTGCTGGAGGAAGCCGGACTGGAGCCGCGGCAGGCCAAGCTGCGCGCCAAGCAGATCTGGCACTGGATCTACAATCGTGGTGCGACCGAGTTCGCCGTCATGACCGACATCGCCAAGGCGCAGCATCCGTGGCTGACGGAACGGTTCGCGATCGGGCGCCCGCAAGTGGTGGAGGCGCAGGTTTCCACCGATGGCACGCGCAAATGGCTGCTGCGGAGCGAGGACGGGCAGGATTACGAGGCGGTGTTCATCCCGGACGCCGACCGCGGCACCCTGTGCGTCTCCAGCCAGGTCGGTTGCACGCTGAACTGCCGCTTCTGCCACACCGGCACGATGCGGCTGGTGCGCAATCTAACCGCGGGCGAGATCGTCGGGCAGGTGATGCTGGCACGCGACGCGCTGGGCGAATGGCCGAGCCAGCCCGAGGGACGGATGCTGACCAACATCGTGATGATGGGAATGGGGGAGCCGCTCTACAATTTCGACGCGGTCCGCGACGCGCTGAAGCTGGTGATGGACGGTGACGGCCTCGCGCTCAGCAAGCGGCGGATCACGTTGTCGACCAGCGGCGTGGTGCCGATGATGGCGCGCGCCGGCGAGGAGATCGGCGTCAACCTGGCAGTATCGCTGCACGCGGTCACCAAGGACGTGCGCGACGAGATCGTGCCGCTGAATCGCAAGTACGGCATCGAGGAATTGTTGCAGGCGTGCGCGGACTATCCGGGTGCCAACAACGCCCGGCGGATCACGTTCGAATATGTGATGCTGAAGGACAAGAACGACTCGGATGCCGAGGCGCACGAGCTGGTTCGCCTGCTCAAGCACTACAAGCTGCCCGCCAAGGTCAATCTGATCCCCTTCAACCCGTGGCCGGGCGCCGATTACGAGACATCGACGCCGGATCGCGTGCGGCGATTCAGCGAGATCATCTTCGAGGGCGGAATTTCCGCCCCCGTCCGCACCCCGCGCGGACGCGACATCGACGCGGCATGCGGTCAATTGAAGACCGCCGCCGAGAAGAAGAGTCGCGCCGAGCTCGACCGGCTGGCGGCGGAGAAGCAGGCCGCGCTTGGTTGATACCGCCGGCGTGCTGCTGGCGGGCGGCGCGGGGATCGTCGGCGGGATGATGAACGCGCTGGCCGGCGGCGGTACCTTCGCCACCATGCCCGTGCTGCTCGCACTCGGCACACCCGCGAACATCGCCAACGCGACCTCCAACCTGGCGCTGATGCCGGGAGCGGCGGCGAGCGCATGGAGCTTCCGCCGTGAACTGAAGGCGGTCGGCGGGGTGTCGGTGCGTATGCTGTCGGCGATCACCTTCTTCGCGGGATTGCTGGGCAGCGTGCTGCTGGTCGTCACGCCCGGTGCGGCGTTCGACGTCATCGTACCGTGGCTGTTGCTGATCGCCTTCGTCGCGATCGTGTTCGGCGCGCCGGCCGCGGACTGGCTGGCGACGCGCGTGACGATCGGCCCGCGGACGCTGATGATCGTGCAGGCGGTTCTGGGCACCTATGGCGGCTATTTCGGCGGCGGCGTCGGGATCATGACCACCGCGACCTACGGCCTGCTCGCCGGCGAAACGCCGCGCTCGATGTTCGCGCCGCGCACGCTGATGCTCGCCACCGCCAATTTCGCGGCGGCGATCGTCTTCATCATCTGCGGCATGGTGCGCTGGGACGCGTGCCTGCCGATGCTGGCTGGCGGGATCGTCGGCGGCTGGCTGGGCGCGGTCGTGGGGAGGCGCCTGCCGGCGATCGTGGTGCGGTGGTGGACGATCCTCGTCACCGGCGCGACGACCGCCGTCTTCTTCGCCCGCGCCTATTGATGACGGCTCACCCCGGACGGCGCATCGCAAAGCGCTCGCCGACCTCGAAGTAATCGGCCGGCCCGCCGCCGCGCATGATCGGGTGTGCGCGTGCGGTCTGGTACACGCCGCCCTCCAGCAGCGCGGTGTCGATGTGGATCGCGACCGCTTCGCCCAGCACCAGCCATCCCGGCAGGTCGGCGCCGCCGTGGTCACGGAGCTGGACGATCTGCGTCACCTTGCATTCGAACTGCACCGGGCTGCGCGCGACACGCGGCGCGGCGACGCGGGCCGACGGCAACGTCTCCAGCCCGGCCAGCGTGAATTCGTCGGCATCGGTCATCGCGGAACTCGCGTTCATCGCCACGGCCAGATCGCGCGTCGCGAGGTTCCAGACGAACTCGCCGGTCGCGCGCGCATTGGCGAGCGAATCCTTTGCGCCGGACGAGCAGAAGCCGATGATCGGCGGGCGGTATGAGAACAGGTTGAAGAAGCTGTAGGGCGCGAGGTTGCGGCGTCCGGCGGCGGAGAGCGTCGCGATCCAGCCGATCGGGCGCGGCGCGACGATGGCGTTGAGCGGATCGTGCGCGAGGCCATGGCCTTGCGCGGGTTCGTAGAAATGCCATTCGGTCATGCGCGCGGGTCTGCTAGGAAGCCGGGATGACCGCAACCGTCATTTATCGCCACCGGATCGCCACGCGCTTGTGGCACTGGGTGAACGCGGTGGCGATCTTCATCCTGATCGGATCGGGACTGGGGATCAGCAACGCGCATCCGCGGCTATATTGGGGCCGCTATGGCGCGAACTTCGACCATGCCTGGGCGCAGCTGCCGCGCTTTCCGGCGTGGTTGACCATTCCCGCGCAGTACAATCTCGCGATCTCGCGGCGCTGGCATCTGTTCTTCGCATTGGTGCTCGCCTTTTCGTTGCTGGCGTTCATGATCGTCAGCCTGCTCAACCGGCATTTCCAGCGCGACTTGCGCGTACGGCGACGCGATCTCGCCGCAGCGCATCTGGCGGCGGACGTGCGCGCGCACCTTGCATTCCGCTTTCACGATCCGGAGGCACCGGGCGAGTACAATGCCTTGCAGAAGCTGAGCTACGTCGCGGTGATCTTCGTCGCCCTGCCGCTCGTGGTCCTGACCGGACTGGCGCTGTCGCCGGGGATGGATGCCGCGTGGCCGTGGCTGCTCGACCTGTGCGGCGGGCGGCAGTCGGCGCGCTCGCTGCACTTCATCGCGATGGCCGCGATTGCGGGGTTCACGATCGTGCATCTCGCGCTGGTGATCCTGGCGGGGTGGCACAACGAGTTGCGCTCGATGCTGAGCGGGCGCTGGCGGGTGCCGGAATGACGCCGCCGCTTCTTCACCGCCGTGCGTTGATCGCGAGCGGCGCCGGGCTGGCGCTGGCGGGATGCGACCGCATCATCCAGCAGCCGGCGGTGCGCACGATCGTCTTCAAGGGCGAAGACATGCACCGCGGCTTGCAGCGCGCGCTATCGAACCGTGACGCGCTGGCGCCGGAGTTTTCCGCGGCGCAGATGTCGCCGCGCTTCCGCACCAACGGCACGCGCGATCCGGGAACCGCAGCCTATGCGGCGTTGCGGGCCGGGCGCTTCGCCGACTGGCGGCTGACCGTCGATGGCCTGGTCGCGCGGCCGCTGTCGCTGTCACTCGGCGATCTCGGGCGGTTTCCGCAACGCGCACAGATCACGCGTCACGACTGCGTCGAGGGATGGAGCGCGATCGGCAAGTGGCAGGGGCCGCGGCTCGGCGACGTGCTGAAGGCGGCCGGGCTGCGCGATGCGGCACGCTACATCGTCTTTCGCTGCGCCGATCTGTACGGCGGCGCGCCTTATTACGAATCGATCGACCTGGTCGATGCCTTCCACCCGCAGACGATCCTCGCATGGGCGATGAACGACCGCTTCCTCGACGTTGGCCATGGCGCGCCGCTGCGACTGCGCGTCGAGCGGCAATTGGGGTACAAGCACGCCAAATACCTGATGCAGGTGACCGCGGTCGACAGCCTTGCCGGCATCGGCAAGGGCCGCGGCGGCTATTGGGAAGATAACGTCGACTATGACTGGTGGGCCGGGATCTGAGATCCGCCTGACGATGCCGCTGTCGCTGCGGTCACGGCTTCGTCGTCTCTCCCTCCGGCAGGCGTTTGTCGCGCCGGCGCAGCGCAATGACGTAGATGATCGCCGCGACCGCCGCGAACAGGAACCACTGCACTGCATAGGCGAGGTGGTTGTTGGGGATCGACTCGATCGAGGGCGGTGCGTTGCGCGAGAGCCCGGCGGCGGGGTGATCCGCCACCAGCATCAATTCGCGCACCGCGTTGGGCTGCGTCACGGTGGCGATCAGCGGCCGTGCGTCGGGCGCATGCGCGATCCACCCGGAAACGCGCCCCCCGCCCCATGCGACCTTGCCAACCGGATCGCGTGTGGTGCCGATCTGGACGCGCAGCCCCGGTCCCTCCGCCCCGGTGCGGCAGAGCGCGATGACGCGGTATCCGGCGGCGCCCGCCCCGGCGCGCATTATCGACATCGGCTCCAGGCAAAAGGCGCGCGTGCGGCGAAACAATAGCGCTTCGTCGGGGAAACGCGGAAAGGCGATCGCCGGGCGCGTCGGGTTCGCAGCGAGCTGCGCGAGGAACGCTTCCTTCTGAGGCCGCCGTTCCAGAAGCTGCCATAGCCCGAGCGCAATCATCGCCGCGATCGCGACCGTGACGATGATGGTGGGGACGATCGGAACGCGCCTCACGCGACGATCCGCCCCTCGCGCGCGGCGTTGCGGAATTCGGCGGCGAGCAGCCACCCCTTGGCGATGCGCAGCGACCACATGACGCCAGCAGTGGTCAGCGGCACCCACAGCAGCACGTGCACCCACCAGGGCGGCGACAGCGCGAGCTCCACATAGATCGCCAGCGCCACGACGATCGCGCCCCATGCCAGCACGAGCAGCGCCGCAGGTCCGTCACCGACGTTGAACGAAGCGATATCGAGAGCGCAGGCCGGGCAGCGATCCGCGAAACGGATGACGCCCGCAAACAACGTGCGGGCGCCGCAACGGGGACAAAGCCCCTTCATACCACAATCGATCGGGCGGGGCGATGCCCCCGCCGCCGCCCGATCCATATCGCTCATCCGCCGTGGACCGGTGCGCCCCAGCCGCCCCAGACGTAGACGGTGACGAACAGGAACAGCCACACAACGTCGACGAAATGCCAGTACCAGGCCGCTGCCTCGAACCCGAAATGCTGCTTCGGCGTGAACTCGCCGTTGTAGGCGCGGATCAGGCAGACCGCGAGGAAGATCGTGCCGATGATGACGTGGAAGCCATGGAAGCCGGTCGCCATGAAGAATGCGGCGCCATAGTTGATGCCCTTGAACGGGAACGGCGCGTGGATGTACTCATAGGCCTGGATGCTGCTGAACAGCACGCCGAGCGCGACCGTCACCCACAACCCCTTGAGCACGCCGTCGCGGTCGCCCACGCCCAGCAGACCCCAGAAGCCGCGCTTCTCGCCGCCACGCTGGTTGTGGATCAATGCGTGATGCGCCCACGTCACCGTGGTGCCCGAACACAGCAGGATCAGCGTGTTGAGCAGCGGCAGGTCGAAGGCGTTGATAACCTCCAGCCCCTTCGGCGGCCATTGCGCCGCGATCGCTGCTGCGCCCTCGGCCGCTCGCTCTACCTGCCCGTCGACCACCTGCATCGCCGTGGGGAAGAGCGAGAAGTCGAAGAACGCCCAGAACCAGCCGACGAAGAACATCACCTCGGAAGCGATGAACAGGATCATGCCGTAGCGGAAATGCAGCTGCACCACCGGCGTATGATCGCCGGCGTGCGCCTCGCGGATCACCTGATGCCACCAGCCGTACATGCAGAACAGCACCGAGGCGAAACCGATCAGGAACACCCAACCGCCGCCCGTGCCTTCATGCATGTACATGATGCCGCCCGTCGCCATGATGAGCGCGGCGAACGAGCTCAGAAGGGGCCACGGGCTGGGTGGCAGGATGTGGTAATCGTGGTTCTTGGCACCCGCCATGCGCGGCTCTCCCCGTTTCGCTTATCTGTCGGTCTTACCCGCTCGTTTTCGCGGAATCCACCGGGTAAAAGGTGTAGCTGAGCGTGATCGTCTGCACGTCGCGCGTGTCAGGATCCTGCAGTATCTTCGGATCGACGTAGAAGATGACCGGCATCCGCTGCGTCTCGCCCGGCTTCAGCGTTTGCTGCGTGAAGCAGAAGCATTGGATCTTCGTGAAATATTTGCCCGCGACCGCGGGCGTGACGTTGTACGTCGCAGTACCGGTGACCGCCTGCGCGCCGCGATTGGTGGCGGTGAAGAACGCCATGTCGCGCGCGCCGATCTCGACCGTCTCCTGCTCGCGTTCCGGGACGAAGCGCCACGGCAGCTTCGGGCTGGTATTGGCGTCGAACGCTATCTCGACCGAGCGATGGACCCCGCCCGGTGCGACTTCGCCGCGCCCGGTCGTGCCGTTCAGGCCGGTCGCCTGGCAGAACATGCGGTAAAGCGGCACGCTGGCGAACGCGAGCCCGGTCATGAAGCAGATGCCCGCCACCGCGAAGAGCGCGGTGCGAAGCGTCCGGGGGCGCGCCGTGCTCAATGCGCCATGCCTTGCTTGATCCGGGCGATGGTGATGAAGAAGATCAACACCACGAACGCGCCCAGCAGCAGCGCCACGACGATCGCGCGCGCCTTTTGCCGGCGTCGGATCAGTTCCTGTTCGTCTTCGGTCATGCCACCCACCGATCGACGACCAAGGCGCCGAACATCGCGAAAAGATAAAGGATCGAGAAGGCGAACAACCGCTTCTCGTAGAACATCGGCTTGTCCGCACGCCGCGCGCCTGCCGCGACCAGCGCCGCCAGCACCGCGAACCCGGCGGTGAGCACCACCGCCGCGACACCGTAGACGCTACCTGCGAGCCCGAGCGGCCACGGCGCGATCGCTACGGCGGCCATCGGAATCGTGTAGAGCCCGATCTGCCGCCGCGTCACGGCCTCACCCGCCACCACCGGCAACATCGGCACCCCGGCATTGGCGTAATCGGTCTTCACGAATAGCGCGAGCGACCAGAAGTGCGGCGGCGTCCACAGGAACACCAGCGTGAAGAGCAGGAACGGCAGCAGCGCGACCTGTCCGGTCGCGGCCGCCCAGCCGATCAGCGGCGGAAAGGCACCCGCCGCGCCGCCGATCACGATGTTCTGCGGCGTGCGACGCTTCAGCCAGACGGTGTAGATCAGCACGTAGAAGAGGATCGATACGGTGAGAATCGCTGCGGCGGGCAGGTTTACCGCCAGTCCCATCAGGATCACCGAAAAGGCGCTGAGCCCCACCCCGAAATGCAGTGCGGATTGACGGTCCATGCGGCCGGCCGGCAGCGGCCGCTGCGCAGTGCGCTTCATGACGGCGTCGAGATCGGCCTCATACCATTGATTGAGCGCGCCGGCCGCACCCGCGCCCAGCGCGATGCACAGGATCGCGGTGAAGCCGAGTACCGGGTCGACGACGACCGGCGCCGCCAGCATCCCGCACAAGCCCGTAAAGACGACGAGCGTCATCACGCGCGGCTTGGTCAATGCCAGGAAATCGCGCCAGTCGGCGGGCGGCAGCAGGGGAGCGGCGGGGGTCATCGGTGCGACGGCTCTACTCTCGACGCTCGCCCGAGGGAAGCCGCGCCAGCCAGTCGCCGAGCAGGCGATTCACGTCCGCCGGACGCTCCTGCTGCGTCCAGTGACCGCAACCGTCGAGCATATGGCCTTCCAGCAACGGCACGTGCGGGCGCATCACGGTCAGCGGGTCGCCGAACGCGCCGAAGCCATAGGAGGCGGGATCGCGCGTTCCGCCGACGAACAGCGCCGGCTGCTCGATTCGCTGCCCCTTCCACTGCTGTGCCCACGCGAAGTCGTGCTCGTGATTGCGATAGCGGTTGAGCGGCCCGCGAAAGCCACTTGCCTCGAATTCGCTGACGATGTGATCGAGGTCTGCACCGGTGAGCCACGCGGGGAACGGGTCCGGATCGACGAGGCCGTCGAGCAGGGTCGCGCCTGCCGGCTTCTCCGGCCAGCTGCCCGGCGTGGCATCGCCGGAGATGGCGAAATAGAGCCGGCGCAAATAGCCGCGTACGTCGGCCTCCGCCTCGCGTTCGGCGGGACCGGGCTCCAGAAACCATTCCTGGTAGAAAAAGCGACCGCGTTCGGTGAAGGCGCGGCGGAAGATATCGGTGAATGGCCGCGCGGGTACACCCGTGAAGGGCACCGAAAGGCCGGCGACCGCCGCGACGCGATCGGGGCGGGTCAGCGCGCTGTACCAGACGATCGGCGCGCCCCAATCGTGGCCGATCAGGATCACCGGCACCTCTGGCTGTAACGCATCGGCGACACCGATCACGTCCGCCACCATCGTCGCCATGTCATATGCCGCGATGGCGGCGGGTTTGTCCGACCCGCCATATCCGCGCACGTCGAGTGCGGCGGCGGTGTAGCCGGCGGCGACGAGCGGCGCGAACTGGTGCCGCCAGCTGTACCAGCCCTCCGGAAAGCCGTGGACCATGACGACCAGCGGGCCGCTGCCCTCGACCATCACGCGCAACCGTGCCGTGCCGGTGTCGATCAGGCGGGCGTCGGGCATGGCGAGCTCCTGCGATAGTGATAGCCGTAGAGGTGCGTGCTGAAACCCAGGCCTGCATACAGCGCGCGGGCGGGGTGGTTCGTTGCTTCGACCTGCAACGCCAGATGCCGCGCGCCGGCCTCGATCGCCCAGCCGACCAAGGCCGTGACGATCGCGCGCGCGTGACCCGTACGGCGCGCGGCAGGGGTGGTCGCAACGGCTTCGATGACTGCGATATCGTCGGTGACGGCCACATAGCCGATCGCCTCGATCGCGTCAGTGGCGGCGGTGCGATAAGCATAAGCGGCAGGGCTCGCGATCCGCGCCGCGACCAGTGCGGGGTCTTCGATGCCGGATGTCAGGCGGCGGCGCGCATCCAACCATCTCGGGCCCGGCGAAGCGGCGATCGTGACGTCGTCGGAACAGGCGCGAGGTCGATCGCCGTTCCGGAGCAGCGTGAGCGTCCGCCCCTCCGGAGCTGCGAAATGCAGCTTGTCCAATAAAGCGGCCGCGTCGGGCGTGAGATCGGTGAGACGCAGGATCGTCGGCAGCCCGGCCGCCGCGTAGCATGCGGCAATCGCATCGACGACCGCGGCGTCCAGCGCCGCGCGAGGGGCCAGCGCGCTCGCGGCATTGGTTCGGCGGCTGCCTCCGCCGGATCGCGCCACGGACCAATCCCCCACCCGCTCGACCGCCAGCGGCGGGTAGGCGGCTGTGCACGCGCGCTCGACACGCCAGGCGAGATCGTTGCCGCTCACATCCGCTCCTTCCAGAACGAAAAGTGGCGGGGAAGCTTTCGCCACCCCGCCACTTCTCGTCGGTGAGACCGTCAGTCGATCCGCGGCAGCGTCTCGAACTGGTGGAACGGCGGCGGGCTGGACAGCGTCCACTCCAGCGTCGTCGCCCCCTCGCCCCATGGATTGTCGGGCGCCTTCTTGCCGGCGATCAGCGACCAGATGATGTTGACGAAGAAGATCGCCATACCCGCGGCCATGATCATGTAGCCGATCGTCGCGACGTTGTTCCAATGCGCGAAGCCGTCCGGATAATCCGGGTAGCGGCGCGGCATGCCCTGCAGGCCCAGGAAGTGCATCGGGAAGAACAGCAGGTTCACACCGACGAAGAACACCCAGAAATGCAGCTGCCCGAGCAGTTCCGAGTACATCTTCCCCGACATCTTCGGGAACCAGTAATAGAAGCCCGCGAACAGCGAGAACACCGCGCCAAGGCTGAGTACGTAGTGGAAGTGCGCCACCACGTAATAGGTGTCCTGCATATAGTCGTCGACGCCGCCGTTGGCGAGCACGACGCCGGTGACACCACCGACGGTGAACATGAAGATGAAGCCGATCGCCCAGACCATCGGGGTCGGGAAACGAAGCGAGCCGCCCCACATCGTCGCGATCCACGAGAAGATCTTGATGCCGGTCGGCACCGCGATCACCATCGTCGCGGCCGTGAAGTACATCTTCACGTTCACGCTCATGCCGGTCGTGAACATGTGATGCGCCCACACGACGAACCCGACCACGCCGATCGCGACCATCGCGTACGCCATGCCGAGGTAGCCGAACACCGGCTTGCGGCTGAAGGTGGCGACGATGTGGCTGACGATGCCGAAGCCCGGCAGGATCATGATGTAGACTTCGGGGTGGCCGAAGAACCAGAACAGATGCTGGTACAGCACCGGATCGCCACCGCCGGCCGGATCGTAGAAGGTGGTGCCGAAGTTACGGTCGGTCAGCAGCATCGTGATCGCGGCCGCGAGCACCGGCAGCGCCAGCAGCAGCAGGAACGCGGTGACCAGCACCGACCACGCGAACAGCGGCATCTTGTGCAACGTCATGCCCGGCGCGCGCATGTTGAAGATCGTGGTGATGAAGTTGATCGCGCCCAGGATCGAGCTGGCGCCCGCAAGGTGGAGCGACAGGATCGCCATGTCGACCGACGGCCCCGGCTCGCCATAAGTGGAGAGCGGCGCATAGACGGTCCAGCCGGTACCGGCACCGCCGAAGAACGGCGAGGCGAGCAGCAGCAGGAAGGCGGGGACCAGCAGCCAGAAGCTGATGTTGTTCATGCGCGGGAACGCCATATCCGGCGCGCCGATCATGATCGGCACGAACCAGTTTCCGAACCCGCCGACCATCGCCGGCATCACCATGAAGAAGACCATGATGAGGCCATGCGCGGTGACCAGCACGTTCCACAGGTGAAGCGCCTGGTCGAACGACTGTTCCTGCCCGCCGTGCAGCATCGACGCCCAGTGCGGCAGGTACTGGATGCCCGGATGCATCAGCTCGGCGCGCATCAGCCCCGAGATCGCACCGCCGATGATCCCCGCGACGATCGCGAAGAGCAGGTAGAGCGTGCCGATGTCCTTGTGGTTCGTCGACATGAACCAGCGTGCGAAGAACGCCGGCTTGTGGTCGGCATGCGCGTCGTGGTGATGCTCGTCGTGCGCGACGAACGCTGACGGGTGGAGCGCGGTGTCGGTCATGATCTTAGCGTCCGGCTTCGCCGACGCCGCCCGGATTGCCGGTGGCGCCCTGCGGGGAAGTGGTGGGAGTGTCGGTCCCGTTCTCGGTTGGCCCGGTCATCGCGTTGGCGACCGCGGCGTCGTCCATCACGGCGGCGGAATTGTCCGCGCCCGGCTGCGGGATCACCGCGTCGGAGGCCTTGCCCGGCACCGGCATCTTGCCGCCCTTGGCCTGCACCCACGCCGCGAACTGCGCCGGGGTGACTGCCTCGACCGCGATCGGCATGAACGCATGGCGCGCGCCGCACAGCTCGGAACACTGGCCGAAATAAAGGCCGGGCTTGTCGATCGTGAAGCTGGTCTCGTTCAGGCGGCCCGGGATCGCGTCGAGCTTGATCCAGAACGCCGGCACCGCCCAGCTGTGGATCACGTCATTGGCTGTTGTGATCAGGCGGATCGGCACGCCGACCGGCAGGACGACGCGGTTGTCAGCGGCCAGCAGGCGCGGGCCGTCGGCGGCGGTGCGTGCACGCTCGCCCGGTGCGACCTGATTGGCCTCCTTCAGCATGTTGGCGGTGATCTCGATTCCGCCATGATCCGGATATTGGTAGCTCCAGAACCATTGATTGCCGATCGCCTTCAGCGTCACGGCGCCGGCGGGCGCGGGCTTGAACTGCGCCTGGAGCAAGCCGATCGACGGCACCGCGATCGCAACGAGGATCAGCACCGGCACCAGCGTCCACACCACCTCGATGACGGTGTTGTGGCTGGTGCGCGACGGCGTGGGGTTGGCGCTCGCGCGGAACTTGATGACCACCACGGCCAGCAGCACCAGCACCAGGATCGAGATGATCGTGATCAGGGGAAAGAGAATGCGGTCGTGAAACCAGTGCGCGCGCAGGCCATTCTTGGTGACCTGCGGCTGGATGTGGATCACGCCGTCGAGCGGCTGGCCCATGCCGGGCGCCGACGTGGTCGCGTCGAATGGCGGCGCGCCGTCCATCGCCAGCGCCGGCGACGCCGGAGCGGCATCGGGCTTCTGCACAGATCCGCCGGCCGGACCCTGATTCGAATCGGCCGGGCGCAACCCGGACGGTGCGGCAGTGGCCGCGGTAGCGGGCGACGTTGCGGCGGGGGCGGGCGCCTGCGCCGACGCATCGACAGCACCAGTCGCAGCGGCCAGCGCAAAGCCCGCCGCCATCACCCAACCCTTGAACCCGGTTCTCAGCATCTTCTTATCGTCACCCCTGTCGTGGTGCGCGCATTCGCGTACCGGGCGTGTCGAGCGCCCCTCCTGCACCTGCCTATAGCATGGCATCCCATCGCCTCAAGAGGGCGCAGGCCGGTGCTTTTATCCGCGGTGGTCCGTTGCGTGCGCCCGGCGGCACTCGTATGGCGCGCGCAGGAGGCCTGCGACCCGATGACCGACGACGACGTGCTCGCCGAATTCCGCGCTGCCGATGCACTGCTGGAGGGGCATTTCATCCTCTCCTCGGGACTGCGGAGCCCGCGTTACCTGCAATGTGCGCGCGTGCTGATGAACCCGCGCCGTGCCGCGCGGCTCGCCGAGGCGCTTGCGGCGCGCATCCCTGCCGATCTCCGTGCCCGGATCACCGCCGTGGTGGCGCCGGCGATGGGCGGCGTGATCGCCGGGCAGGAGATGGCGCGCGCACTCGATGTCGACGCGATGTTCGTGGAGCGCCCGACCGGCACGTTCGAGCTGCGCCGCGGCTTCCGCCTGCGTGACGGTCAGGAAGTGCTGATGATGGAGGACGTCGTCACCACCGGGTTGTCGAGTCGGGAGGCGATCAAGGCGATCGCGGCGGCGGGCGGGCGCGTGATCGCGGGCGCGGCGCTGATCGACCGCTCTAACGGCACCGCCGATATCGGCGTGCCGTTTTTTCCGCTGCTCCGGCTTGAGGTGCCGACCTACGAGCCCGACGCGCTGCCGCCCGAGCTCGCGGCGGTTCCGGCGATCAAGCCCGGCAGCCGGGCCGCGTGAACATGATCGACCCTCTTCCGCTCCCGTCGCGTCTTGGGGTCAACATCGATCATGTCGCGACGGTTCGCAACGCGCGCGGCGGCGGTCTGCCGGATCCGGTGCGCGCGGCGTTGCTGGCGGCGCGGGCCGGCGCCGATGGGATCACCGCGCATCTGCGCGAGGATCGACGCCACATTACCGATGCGGATATAGCGCGGCTCTCCGCCGAACTGACGATTCCGCTCAATCTCGAAATGGCTGCGACGGACGAGATGCTCGCCATCGCACTGCGTCATCGCCCGCATGCGGCGTGCATCGTTCCCGAAAAGCGTGAGGAGCGCACCACAGAGGGCGGGATCGATGCCGCCGGGCAGCACAATCGGCTCGCGCCGATGGTGCGCGAGCTGGGTGCCGCGCAGATCCGCGTCTCGCTGTTCATCGAACCCGACCCGCGGCAGATTGCGGCGGCGATCGCGATGGGCGCGCCGGTCGTCGAGTTGCACACCGGACGTTATGCCGAGCTGGACGGAGAGGCGCAGGCCGAGGAACTTCGCCGGCTCGCCGACGCCGCGGCGCTTGCGGCGAAGAACGGGATCGAGGTTCACGCCGGGCACGGCCTGACCTTCGACAACGTGGTGCCGGTCGCGGCGATCCCGCAGGTGCGGGAACTGAACATCGGGCATTTCCTGATCGGCGAGGCGATCTTCGTCGGGCTGGAAGAAAGCGTGCGCCGGATGAAGGCGCTGATGGAGCAGGCGCGATGAGGGCGATGGCGTGATCGTCGGGCTCGGCTCCGACCTGTGCAATATCGAGCGGATCGCGCATTCGCTGGAGCGATTCGGCGAGCGGTTCGAGGCACGCGTCTTCACCGATGTCGAACGCGCCAAGGCCGCACGGCGCCCGTTCACCAAGGCCGGCACGCTTGCGAAGCGATTCGCCGCGAAGGAGGCGTTCTCCAAGGCGGTCGGCACCGGGTTCAAGGCCGGGGTGTTCATGAAGGACATCGGCGTCGTCAACGCGCCGTCCGGTGCGCCGACGCTGGCGCTGACCGGCGGCGCGGCGGCGCGGCTGGCCGGGATGGTCCCTGCGGGGCACGTCGCCCGCATCCATCTGACCCTGACCGACGATCACCCCTGGGCGCAGGCGTTCGTCATCATCGAAGCCGTCCCCGACCAGCAAGCAGGAGCCGAGTGACCGCGTGGCAGAGGACATCGCATTGACCGGCGATCGCGAGGGACCCGTGGCAGCCGCCGGCGAGCCGGCGCGCACGCGCTTCGACTGGTGGGGGGAGATCAAGGGGCTGTTCTGGCTGTTGCTGGCGGTGCTCGGCTTCCACAGCTTCATCGCCAAGCCGTTCTATATCCCAAGCGAATCGATGCTGCCCGGGTTGCTGGTCGGTGATCGGCTGGTCGTGTCCAAGTTCGCCTACGGCTGGTCGTTCGTCTCGCCGACGATTCCCGATCCGGTCGCGATCGTGCGCGGCACGTTGCTGCACCAGCCGGTCGAGAGCTGGTCGGTGCAGGTCCCTTTCATTCACGGCCGGCTGTGGGGGAGCCTGCCCGAGCGCGGCGACGTGGTGATCGTTACCCCGCCGGGGCAATCGAGCGACTATATCAAGCGCGTGATCGGCCTGCCCGGCGATACCCTGGCGGTGCGTGGCGGCGTGGTGATCCTGAACGGCGTTCCGGTCGCGCGCGGCGCGGTCCACTATCGCGACCTGCCCGTCGACGCGAACGCCACCTGCGATCCGGCACAATATTCCGGCGCGCTCCAGACCCGCGCCGACGGCAGCGCGGTGTGCCACCTGCCGATCGTCACCGAGACGCTGCCAAACGGACGCCGTTACGATACCGTGGACCTGGAACCGGACAGCCCCGGCGACAATTACGGCCCGGTGAAGATCCCCGCCGACCACGTCTTCCTGATGGGCGACAACCGCGATCGCTCCGCCGACAGCCGCTTCGCGCTCGGCGGGTTCGAGCGTGGGCTGGGCGGGCCGGTGCCTTACGAAAATATCGGCGGGCGTGCGGAGTTCATCACCTTCTCCGTCAACGGCGATGCGACGCTGAACCCGCTGACCTGGCCGGACGCCTTGCGCGGCGGGCGCGCCGGCACCTCGCTGCACCCGACGCGCGTTCCATGACCGACGCGAAGGACGTGCGCGTCGACGCGGGCGGCGAGCGCGTCCGCGTGCGCGCCGGCGCCAGCCCGTCAGAGATCCGCGATGACGCGACCCGGCAGGAAATCCGTCGCGCCGCGGTGTGGCTGGGCATGGCGGGCGCCATCGCGCTGGTCGTGCTGCTGGTCCAGCCGCTGCTCATTATCTTCGCCGGGCTCGTGTTCGCGGCGCTGCTCGATGGCGGCGTGCGGCTGCTGGGGCGCGTGCTGCCGATCGGGCGAGGCTGGCGGCTGCTGATCGTCTGCTTGCTGACGATCGTCTTCCTGGTCGGCACCTTCTATCTGGCCGGGGTGCAGATCACCGCGCAGGCGCAACAGCTGCGCTCGACGGTCGAGGTGCAGGCGGTTCGGCTGAACGGCTGGCTGAGCGCGCAGGGCCTGATGCCCGGCATGGGCGATCTCAGCGGCATCGCCAAGCAGGCGCTGTCGTCGGTCGGGCGCGTCACCAGCTGGCTGGGCACCGCGGCTGGAGCGCTGACCAGCGGGTTCATGATCGTCGTGCTCGGCCTCTTCATCGCGATCGACCCGCATGGCTACGAACGTGGCGTGCAGTGGATGGTGCCGGAGCGCCACCGCGTCGAATTCGCGGTGGTGCTCAAGCGGATGGCGCAGACGTTGCGCCGCCTGCTCGCCGGCCGGTTGCTGGGCATGGCGCTCGAGGGCGTGCTGACCGCGATCGCGCTGTGGATCGTCGGCGTTCCGATGGCGCTCATCCTCGGCATCCTGACCGGGCTGCTCGCCTTCATCCCCAATATCGGTGCGTTCATCTCGGGCGCGCTGATGGTCGCGGTCGGCTTCTCGGCCGGGGTGCATACCGGCGTGCTCGCGATCGTGGTCTATATCGTCGTGCAGACGTTCGACGGCTATGTCGTGATCCCGATGGTGGCGCGGCGGACGGTCGACCTGCCGCCGGCGCTGACGCTCGGCGCGCAGATCCTCGCCAGCGCGCTGTTCGGGATCATGGGGCTGGCGCTCGCCGATCCGATGACCGCGATCATCAAGGCGGCGATGGAGCGGCGCTCCGAGAACGTCGAGGAGAGCCGCGACGACGCTTAGGCGCCCCGCGGCACGGCTGGCGCCCTTCCCCGCGCGCTGCTAAAGCCCGCCACCCGTGAGCGAGCGGGCCGCAGGATGAACCGATTGCGCGTCGACGAGCCACACCCGTCCCTCTCCGCCGCGGCCGAGGCCGCACCGCTCGGCGCGCTGAAGCCGGTGCAGACGCTGCGGCGTCGCTGGCCCGCATTGCTGGCGATGGTGCTGACGGTCGCGATGCTGGTCGGGGTGGGGCACGAACTGCTCAACCACGGCTTTGCCGGCCTGCGCCGCGCGGTGCCGACCTCGCCCGGCTTTTACCTGTTCTTCCTCGCCTCCTACTTCGCGCTGCCGCTGTGCGATTTCATGATTTTCCGCCATCTTTGGGACGTCCCCACCTCTGCCTTCGCCGCGCTGAACCGCAAGCGAATCGCGAACGACATCCTCACGGGCTATTCCGGGGATGCCTATTTCTACGCCTGGGCGCGCGCACGGCTGTCGATGGTGACGGCGCCGTTCGGGGCGGTGAAGGACGTCGGCATCGTCTCGGCGATCACCGGCAACCTTACCGCGTTCCTGCTCGGCGCGTTCGCGCTGCCGCTCGGCTATCAGTTGATCGCGCCCGATCTGATGCGGGGGATGATCTGGTCGCTGATCTTCGCGCTGGCGATCTCGCTCGGCGTGCTGCTGTTTTCGCGGCGCGTGTTCTCGTTGCCGCGGCGCGACCTGTGGTATGTGTTCTGGATCGACCTGCTGCGGATCGCCGTGGCGTGCGTCGCCAGCGCGATCGCCTGGGCGTTCGCGATGCCGACGGTGTCGCTGGGCATGTGGCTATTCTTGATCGCCGGACGGCAACTGGTGTCGCGCCTGCCGTTCGTGCCCAACAAAGACCTGCTTTTCGCCAACTTCGCGATCCTGGTCATCGGGCATGATCGCGCGTTGTCGGATTTGATGGCGTTCACCGCTGCGTCAACCTTGGTGGTGCACGGGGTTCTGCTGCTGCTCTTCGGCGCAGCATATGTGATGGAAAGGATGCGCGAATGGCGCGAGGCACGCTGAAGACCGGATGGAGCGCCGCACTGGCTGCCGGGCTGGCGCTGGCCGCGCCGGCGGCGTCCGCACAGGTGTTGGGCGAGGACGCGGCCGCCTGCACCAGTGGGCAGGGGCCGGCGATCCTCGCCACGGTCACCGGGCTGAAGGACCGGCAGGGCACGCTGAAGCTGGAACTGTATCCGCCCAACGAGAAGGATTTCCTGGCCGGGGACGACGATCTGGCGCGGCAGGGAAAGTTCTTCCGTCGCATCACCGTCGCGCCGCCCGCCAGCGGCGATGCCGCGATCTGCATCCGCGTACCGCGCCCGGGCCGCTACGCGTTGTTCCTGGGCCACGATCGTGACGGGAAGCGGAAGTTCAATTTCTGGAGCGACGGCGCCGGCTTTCCCGGCAACCACCGGATCGGGCGCGCCCGCCCGAAATTGGAATACGCGCTGATCGACGTCGGCGCAGGCGTGACGCGGACCGTCATTCGTGCGCAATATCTGCGCGGCCTGGGCGGTTTCGGCTTCATGCGCTGAACGGGGGACGCGACATGCGGATCATCGACGTCAACGAATTCTATTCGCCGACCGGCGGCGGCGTGCGCTCCTATCTCGATCGCAAGATGGCGATCATGTCCGAACTCGGACATCAACAGATCGTCATCGCGCCGGGCCGTGAGGAGCGGGTGGAGGAGCGGCCGGGCGGCGCGCGCATCCATTACGTGAAGTCGCCGGGCTTGCCGTTCGATTCGAACTACGGCCTGTTCTGGGATGCCGCCCCGATCCACGCGCTGCTCGACCATTACCAGCCCGACGTGGTGGAAAATTGCGCGCCGTGGCGATCGGCGGCGATCGTCGCGAACTGGCAGGGACCGGCGATCCGTTCGTGGTTCATGCACAACGACAACCTGGAGGCGTACCCCAAACGCTGGTTCTCGCGAGTCGCGTCCGAGCCGACGATCGAGCGCGCCTTCGGCTGGTACGACCGCTACATGGCGCGCTGGCTCGACCGATTCGACACCGTCGTCACCAATGGCCCGGTGCTGACCGATCGGCTGCGCGGACGCGGCTTGCGAATCGACGCAACGATGACGCTGGGTATCGAGCGTGAACACTTCTCGCCCGCGCTGCGTAGCCCGGCCTTGCGCGCCGCGATGCTGGCGCAATGCGGCCTGCCGGAGGACGCTTACCTGCTGATCGGGATCGGCCGCCATCATCCCGAAAAGCGCTGGCCGATGGTCATCGACGCGGTGCGCCGTGCGGGCACGAAGCTGCCGGTCGGGCTGATGCTGCTCGGCCTCGGGCCCGACACCCGGACGCTGGAACGCCACATCGACGAAAGCCCGCACGTGCGGATGTTCGAGCCGATCTTCCACCGCGGCCAGCTCGCCTCGATCATGGCGAGCGCTGACGCGTTCGTACACGGATGCTGCACCGAGACGTTCGGGCTGGTCGCGTCGGAGGCGCTGGCGTCTGGCCTGCCGTTGGTGCTGCCCGATCGCGGCGGCGCTCATGCCGTCGCGCAGCCGGCCTTTGCCGAGACGTACCGCAGCGGTGATGGCTACGACTGCGCGCGCGCGATCGTCGCGCTGGCCTCACGCGACCAGTCGTTGTTGCGCCGTGCGGCGGGAGTCGCAGCTCCCAAGGTGTGGAGTGATCGCGAACACGCGCAAGCGCTGATCGCGCATTATCAGTCGGTGATCGACACGCGCGGGGCAGTGAGCAGGTCCGCATAGGCCGCCGGCCGCCGATCCCGCGTCAGCGCGGCGAACGTGCGATCGATGCTGCTCAGCAACGCCGGACGCGTGACGTCACCGGGATGCACCGCGATCCGCACGGTTGGGAGTGGACGGAGTGCGTGGCGGAGCACCGCCGCCGCCGCCAACGAACTCAGCGCGCGTGAATCCGTACGGCTGGCCCAGGTGATCACCGGTCCGGCGGCCAGCGTCTCGCCACCCGGCACCCAGACGCGATTGTGGTTTTCGGCCAGCGCGAACCCGGCATCGACCAGCGCGGCGCGCGCGTCCGGCGAATAGAGCCAGGCGGGCGCGATGAAGCCGGCCGCAGCGCGACCGGTCACGTCCTCGATCAGTGACTTGCCGCGACGCATCCGCGCCAGCGCCTCGCGACGATCGAGCCCGAGGAACTCGCCCTCGCCCGCGGTCAATCGGCGCGCCTTCACGGCTGTGAGGCCGCGGTGCGCCGTGTCGTCGCGGTGGAACCAGCCATGGACGAACATCTCGATCCCGACGTCTGCCCAGCCTCGCAGTCGCGCCGCGAAGGCGGGCGTCATCGGCGCACTGCCCCAATGGTCCGGCACGACCAGCATCGCGAGCCGCTGCCCGACGAACGGCAACAGCCGCCCAAGGAGGGTCTCCACCTCCCGCTCGAAACGAGGCGAGACGTCGTGGATCGAGGCGAGAAGGCGTTTCATCGAAATGTCACATGCGCATCGCTGCGCAGCAACGCAACCGCGCTCAATCGGCGTCTAGCGCATCCGCGAGCAGTTTGCGGATCGCAGCGAGCGAGGCAACGGGCGCCGGCCGCGACGATCGCGCAGCACCGGCCGCGTCGGCCTGCGGCACGACGGGCTCGCGCGTCAGCAGTTGCTGCACGCCCTTGATCGTATAGCCTTCGCGATTCAGCAGCTGGTCGATGCGCTCGATCAGCGCCACGTCCTCCGGCCGGTAATAGCGTCGGCTGCCCGCGCGGGTGATCGGCCGGAGTTGCGGGAAGCGGCTTTCCCAATAACGCAGGATATGCGGGGCGAGGCCGGTAGCTTGCGCGACCTCGCCGATGGTCCGAAACGCGGCGGCGGATTTATTGTCCGACGCCAAAGCGCTCAGCCTGCGCCGACGATGCGGTCGCGCATCATCTGGCTCGCACGGAACGTCAGCACGCGGCGCGGTGCGATCGGCACCTCGACGCCGGTCTTGGGATTGCGGCCGATCCGCTCACCCTTGTCACGCAGGACGAAGGTGCCGAACCCGGAAATCTTGACGTTCTCACCGTCGGAAAGCGCGCCGCACATACGATCGAGGATCTGCTCGACCAGTCGCGCGGAGTCGGCGCGCGACAGCCCAACCTGCTTGTGAAGTGATTCGGCCAGATCGGCCCGCGTCAGCGTACCTGCTTGTGTCATCGACTTACCTCTACGCCCCCGGAAAGGTTATACTTCGCGTCAGTTATCGCGGTCGGGGCGAATTGTCGATGCAACCCGTCGGTGGCCGTCACATGCGAATGACGGCCGCACCCCAGGTAAATCCGCCGCCCATTGCCTCGAGCACGACGACGTGCCCGGCGTGAATCCGGCCGTCGCGAACCGCCTGGTCGAGCGCCAGCGGCACGGACGCGGCGGAGGTGTTGGCGTGCTGATCGACCGTGACCACAACCCGCTCAGATTCCAGCGAAAGTTTCCGCGCGGTCGCATCCAGGATGCGGGCATTCGCCTGGTGCGGGACCACCCAATCGACCGCCGAAAGTGGCAATCCGGCGACCCCCAGCGCCTCCTCCATCACCGCCGCGAGGTTGACCACGGCATGCCGAAATACCTCCCGGCCCTTCATCCGCAGCTTGCCGACCGTCCCGGTCGTGGACGGTCCTCCGTCGACGTAAAGCAACCCATTATGGCGACCATCGGCATGAAGCCGCGTCGCGAGGATGCCGCGCGCACCCGGATCGGTCACGGCGTCGACCGACTCGCGTGCTTCCAGCACGATCGCCCCCGCGCCATCCCCGAACAACACGCAGGTGGTGCGATCCTCCCAGTCGAGGATGCGGCTGAACGTCTCCGCCCCGATCACCAGCGCGCGGCGGTGCGCACCCGCGCGGATCATGCTGTCGGCAACCTGCACCGCATAGAGGAAGCCCGAACAGACCGCCGCGACGTCGAACGCCACGCAGTCGTCGATCCCGAGCATCGCCTGCACCTTGGTGGCGGTGGCCGGGAACGTATTGTCGGGCGTGGCGGTC
Source organism: Sphingomonas phyllosphaerae 5.2 (assembly GCF_000419605.1). Classification (NCBI taxonomy): domain Bacteria; kingdom Pseudomonadati; phylum Pseudomonadota; class Alphaproteobacteria; order Sphingomonadales; family Sphingomonadaceae; genus Sphingomonas; species Sphingomonas phyllosphaerae. Next base: position 3,730,790 of record NZ_ATTI01000001.1, read on the forward strand.
GCCAGCACGATCAGGTCGATGTCGCCCGGCGTGAGCCCCGCCGCCGCGACCGCCGCTGTCGCCGCGTCCCGCGCCAGGGTCGCGGTGGTTTCACCCTCGCCTGCAATATGACGGAAGCGGATGCCGGTACGCTCGACGATCCACTCGTCGGAGGTGTCGACCTGCTCGGCCAGTTCGGCATTGGAAACGCGGCGGGCGGGGAGCGCGGATCCCGTTCCCGTCAGCACGGCACGGATCATGCGGCCGCCTTCGCTTCGAAATGGCGAAGATCCTCGACGATCCGGCGCGTCAGGTCGGCGCGGACCATCTTGGCGGCATTGCCGATCGCCGTCGCCACGCCGCGCTCGTTCGCGCTGCCGTGGCTCTTCACGACCAGCCCGTTAAGCCCGAGGAAGACCGCGCCATTGTGGTTGTTGGGGTCGAGATGATGGCGCAGCAGGTCGGTCGCGGGGCGTGAGATCAGGAACCCGACCTTCGAGCGTACCGAACTGCGGAAGGCACGTTTCAGCAGGTCGGCGACGAAGCGCGCCGTACCCTCGGCCGTCTTGAGCGCGATATTACCCGAGAAGCCGTCGCAGACGATCACGTCATGCTCGCCGCGTGACAGCCGATCGCCCTCGACGAAGCCGATGAACTTCATCGGCAGATGCGGCGCCGCGCGCAGCATCTGGGCAGCATCGCGGATTTCCTCGGTGCCCTTCTGGTCCTCGCTGCCGATGTTCAGCAGCGCGACGCGCGGCGACTCGAGCTCCAGCGTGGTGCGTGCATAGGCCGCACCCATCACCGCGAATTGCACGAGGTTGCGGGCATCGCACTCGGTATTCGCGCCGAGATCGAGCACGACGACATCATTGTCGCCGAGCGTCGGCAGCAGCGCCGCGAGCGCCGGGCGATCGATGCCGCGCATCGTCCGCAGCGACAGCTTGGCCATCGCCATCAACGCGCCGGTATTGCCGGCGGACACGGCCGCAGCGGCGCGACCCTGCTTCACGCAGTCGATCGCGACACCCATCGACGTCGTCTTGGCGCGACGAATCGCCTGGCTCGGCTTGTCGTCGCCCGCGATCACGTCGGGCGCGTGGACGATTTCCGAATGCTCGGCGAGGTTGGGGTGGTTCTTGAGCCCTTCGCGAATCGCCACCTCGTCGCCGACCAACAGATAGTTGACGTCGTCGTAGCTGCGGCACGCACGCGCCACCCCGGCCAGCATTACCGCCAGCCCCTCGTCACCGCCCATCGCATCGACGGCGATCCGGGACCTGTCGGATATCACTGGATCACGCTCCCGATGTCACGCCTGCAACCCACCGGGATCAGGCGTCGACCGCGACGACCTCGCGACCGTTGTAGTGTCCGCACGCGGTGCACAGGTTGTGCGGGCGCTTCAGCTCGCCGCAGTTCGGGCACTCCTGGAACGCCTCCACCGAGAGAGCGTCGTGCGCGCGGCGCATGCCACGGCGTGAGGGAGAAGTCTTTCGCTTGGGGACGGCCATCGCGGCACCTTGATTTGTCTAGTAGTTCATAAGAGCGGGGAGCCGGTGCACGGTGCCGCGCGGACGATGCGAGCACCGGCCGCGGCAGGCAGCCGGGCATCGGCTCGCATCGCGAAGCCCCGCGCCTATAGCGATTTCCCCGAACGTTGCAAGTCGAGCCGGTCACTGCGATCCTCCCTGGACCACTTGAACGAGCGAGAACGCGAAGCGATGCCATTGCCTGTCACCCTTACCTTCGCCGCGGCCTGCGCCATGCTGAACCTGTGGCTGGCGCTGCGCGTCGCGCGCGGACGCTTCCGCACCAAGGCCATGATCGGGGACGGCGGCGATGCGCAGTTGCTCGCCGCACAACGGGCGCACGGCAATTTCACGGAATATGCGCCGTTCGTGATGATCCTGGTCGGGGCGATCGAGTTGGCGGGCGGCTCGCCCACGTGGCTGCGCGCCGCCGCGATTGCGTTCGTGGCTGCGCGAATCGCCCACGCGCTGGGGATGAGCGCTCCCGCGCCCAACCCGGGCCGCGCGGGCGGCATCGCCGCAACGTGGCTGGTGCTCGTCGCGCTCGCCGGCTGGGCGGTCGCGCTGGTGCTGTAGCCGCCGGCTATGCCGACAGCGCGCGATCGCTGACGAACATGTTGTGCGCGCGTTCGTGTGCGAAGGTGCTCGGCTTGCCGTGACCGGGGATGAAGGCGGTCTCGTCGCCCAGCGGCCACAACTTGGTCACGATCGATTCGAGCAGCTGCTTGTGATTGCCCTGCGGCAGGTCGGTACGGCCCACGGACCCCTGGAACAACACGTCGCCGACCTGCGCGAATCGGGTCGGGGCGTGGTGGAAGATGACATGCCCGGCGGTGTGGCCGGGGGTATGGTAGACGTCGAGCGTCAGATCGCCGATCGTCACCGTATCTCCTTCGGCAAGCCAGCGGTCGGGCTCGAACACCACGCCGCGGATGCCCCATTGCCGCCCGTCCTCGTCGAGTCGCGCCAGCCAGAAGCGATCGTCCTCGTGCGGCCCCTCGATCGGCACGCCGAGCTGCTCGGCAAGCGGCTTCGCCTCGCCGGCATGGTCGATATGCCCATGCGTGAGCAGGATCTTCTCGACGGTCACCCCGGCCTGCCCGACCGCCGCCAGGATGCGCGGCAGGTCGCCGCCGGGATCGACCACCGCGGCCTTCTTCGTCGCGGTGCACCAGATCAGCGTGCAATTCTGTTCGATTGCGGTGACGGGGATGATCGCGGCGCGCAGCGGGGTATCGGTCATTCGAGGCTCCAGCCCGGTGAAGCGCGGTGCTAGCCGCCGCCAGCGCTCCACGCAACGCAGCTTGCCGTAGCGGTCGCGCACAGGCATTTGTCAGGTGATGCCGCCGCTTGCGCCTTTCGTCCTCCTTCACGATGCCCGGTGCGGGGGCGCGGCAGCGCGGCTGTACCGCGACCCGCGCCGGATCGTCGCCGCGCATACGCCTGCCGAGGTCGCGGACGTACTGGCGACGGTGCGTGGCTGGGAAGGCGCTGCCGCAGGGTTCCTCTCCTATGGCGCGGGCGCGGCGTTCGAGCCGGCTGCGGCGGCGGAGCCCGCCTCCCCCACCCCATTGGCGTGGTTCGGGCTGTTCGATGGCCATGAGGAGATCGCCGACGTCGCGGCCTGGCTGCCCGACCCGGCCGGCGCGCGCACCGGCACACCCGCGCCCGAAACCGCGCTGGCCGCGTATCGCGCGATGTTCGAGGCGACGCAGGCGCTGATACGCGCCGGCGACCTCTACCAGCTCAACCTCACCTTCCGTGCGCGCGTGCCATTTACCGGCGATCCGCTGTCGCTGTATGCGCGGTTGCGCGAGACGGCGGGCGCGGGCTGGAGCGCGGTGGTCGCGACGGGCACGCAGACGATCCTGTCGCTGTCGCCCGAGCTGTTCTTCGCGCTGGACGGCGATGCGCTCACCTGTCGCCCGATGAAGGGCACCGCGCGCCGCCATGCCGATCCGGCCACCGACCTGGCGATCGCGCGCGCGCTTGCCGCGGATGCCAAGCAGCGCGCCGAGAATTTGATGATCGTCGACCTGATGCGCAACGACCTGTCACGCGTCGCGTTGCCGGGCAGCGTCGCGGTGCCGGCGTTGTTCTCGGTCGAACGCTACCCGACCGTGCACCAGATGACCTCGACCGTCACCGCGACGCGCGCCCCGGAGCAGGACGCCGTCGACGTGATCGAGGCGCTGTTCCCATGCGGGTCGATCACCGGCGCGCCGAAGGTCCGCGCGATGCAGGCGATCGCCGCGATCGAGCAGGGCAGCCCGCGCGGCATCTACACCGGCGCGATCGGACGGATCGATGCGGATGGATCGGCGGCGTTCAACGTCGCGATCCGCACGTTGTTGATCGAGGACGGCGCAGACCATGCGATGATCGGGATCGGCGGCGGGATCGTCGCCGACTCGCGCGCGGAGGACGAATGGGACGAGGCGCTGGCGAAGGCGGCGTTCCTGACCCGCGACACCCGCACCGTCGACCTGATCGAGACGATGGCATTCGATCCCGAGGAAGGCCTGTTGCGGATCGAGCGGCATCTCACGCGGCTGCGCGCGAGTGCGGATGTACTCGGCTACAGCTTCGACCGTCACGACGTGCGCAACGAATTGCAGGCAGCGACCTTCCGGCTGCGCAAGCCCGCGCGCGTACGCCTGCTGGTGTCGCGCACCGGCGCGATCGCGATCGAGGTCGCCGCCGCCCCGCCGCCACCGGATCGCCCGCTGCGGGTCATGCTCGTGCCGCTGCCGGTCGGCACCCGCGACTGGCGGTTGCGGCACAAGACCAGCGACCGGCGCTTCTATGACGCCGCGCGTGCCGCCAGCGGTGCCGACGAGGTGGTGTTCGTCGCCCCTGACGGACGGGTGACGGAGGGCAGCTTCACGAACGTGTTCGTCACGCGCGGCGACACGCTGGTCACGCCCCGCGCCGGCCCCTTGCTGCCCGGCGTCCTGCGCGGTGAGATGCTGGAGGACGGACGCGCGATCGAGGGCGACCTGTTCGCCGCCGATCTCGCGGACGGGCTGTTCGTCGGGAATGCGTTGCGCGGGCTCATGCCCGCTGCGCTCGCGGTTGCACAATGAGGCAAGCCGTCGCATAGGCGCACGCGCTTCCCATCAAAGGCGCCCGCTCATGCACACCTCCGCCGCGCTCGACCGCATCAATCCCTCGCCGACGCTGGCGATCACCAGCCGCGTGCTGGAACTGAAGCGGGCCGGGATCGACGTGATCGGGCTGGGCGCGGGCGAGCCGGACTTCGATACGCCGGACTTCGTGAAGGAAGCCGCGATCGCGGCCATCCGCGCGGGCAAGACCAAATATACCAACGTCGACGGCACGCCGGAGCTGAAGGAGGCGATCGTCGCCAAGTTCAAGCGCGACAACGCGCTGGAGTATACCCCGGCGCAGGTCACCGTGAACGTGGGCGGCAAGCACACGCTGTTCAACGCACTGGTCGCGACGCTCGATGCGGGCGACGAGGTCATCGTGCCCGCGCCATATTGGGTCAGCTACCCGGACGTGGTGCAGTTCGCTGGCGCCACCCCGGTGATCGTCGCGGCGGGCGCCGACGTCGGCTACAAGCTGACGCCGGCGATGCTGGAGGCGGCGATCACGCCCAGGACCAAGTGGCTGATCCTCAACTCGCCCTCCAACCCGACCGGCGCTGCCTATTCCGTCGCCGAGCTGAAGGCGCTGGGCGAGGTGCTGGAACGGCATCCGCACGTCTGGATCTTCGCCGACGATATGTACGAGCATATCGTCTACGACGACTTCCGCTTCGCCACGATCGCCGAGGTCTGCCCGTCGCTTTACGAGCGCACGCTGACCGTCAACGGCTGTTCCAAGGCCTATGCGATGACCGGGTGGCGGATCGGCTTCGCGGCCGGTGCCCCGTGGCTGATCAAGGCGATCGCCAAGCTACAGTCGCAGTCGACCAGCAACCCGTGTTCGATCGCGCAAGCGGCGGCGACGGCGGCCCTGAGCGGCGACCAGTCGTTCCTCAAGGAGCGTGCACAGGCGTTCCAGATTCGCCGCGATCTGGTGGTCGACATGCTGAATGCCGCCGAGGGGATCACCTGCCCGAAGCCCGAGGGTGCCTTCTACGTCTACCCGGACGTGTCGGGTGTGATCGGCAAGGCGACCCCGGCGGGCAAGCGGATCGATACCGACAGCGACTTCGTCGGCTATCTGCTCGATGATGCGAAGGTCGCCGCGGTACAGGGGGTCGCGTTCGGCGTGTCGCCCGCGATGCGGATCAGCTACGCGACCTCCGAGGCGCTGCTGACCGAGGCCTGCCGGCGCATTCAGGCGGCGTGCAGCGCGCTTAAATAGCCGCGGCGGGCAGCCGCCACACACACGCGCTTTTCGAAACGATCGCTTTCCGCACCCGTGATGGTGCGGCAGCGATGCTGTCGCTATATCGCCGATGAACGAGCAGCCCAGCCGGCGTTCAGGCACGTAAGCCGAAAGTGATCCCCTCGTCGCACCGGCCTTGGCCGCGCGGCGATGCAGGATCGACATGCCGCCCCAGCGGCCAAGGAAAAGAGAGCAAGAATGACCCGCTTCATCAAATCGAGCTTCGCATGGCAGTTTGTCGGCGGCTTCATGCTCGGCGCCATGGGCATGATGGCGGCGCATGTGGCCCAGCCCGAAGCCCCTGCCAACGCCTATGCGGCGACCGCCGCCTCGCACGCGGCTCGCTGATCTAGCGGAAGGTCGAAGCCAGCCCCATATCAATGGCATGAAGCGCCCCTTGCTCCCGATGGCGGCCTTGCCGCTGCTCCTCGCCGCTTGCGGTACCGCGCAGGCCGAGCGGGCCGTTCCGATCCCGGCCGCAGCGCATGATGTGCCGGCTGCACGGGGCATGCAGACCGCGATACTCGCTGGCGGCTGCTTTTGGGGTATGGAGGCGGTGTTCCAGCAGGTGAAGGGCGTGCGCGACGTCGTCGCCGGCTATGCGGGCGGCACGCCACAAACCGCCAATTACGAAGCGGTCAGCAGCGAGGCGACGCGGCACGCCGAGGCGATCAGGATCAGCTATGATCCGCGCGTGGTCAGCTACGCGACCCTGTTGCGCGTCTATTTCTCGATCGCGCACGATCCCACGCAGTTGAACCGGCAGGGCCCGGACAGCGGCACCAGCTATCGTTCGGCGATCTTCCCGCAGAATAATGCGCAGCGTGCGGTCGCAGCGGCCTACATCAAGCAGCTTGGCGGGACACACGCCTATCCGCGGCCGATCGTGACGCGCATCGAGAGCGGGGGCTTCTACCCGGCGGAGGCCTATCATCAGGACTTCTTCCGCAAGAATCCGACACATCCGTACATCGTGCGTTGGGACAAGCCGAAGGTAGCGGGATTCAAGGCTGGCTTCCCGCAACTGGCGATGCGCTAAAACGCGCTCCGTCATACCCGGTGTTCACCTGGCGCAGGCCGGGATCCGGTCGGCGGGAGTCTGGTGGCGAAACATCGTCCGTCATCATCAACATCCGGGTAGGGCCCCGGCGCAATAACAGCCGCGGGAGCGTTATACGGCGAGCGGGCGCGCCTCTTCCACCAGCAGGACCGGTACGCCATCGCGCACCGGATAGGCCACACCCGCCGCCTCCGACACCAGCTCCTGCCGCTCCACATCGTAGCGCAGCGCGGTACGCGTCGCCGGGCACACCAGCCGTTCGAGCAACCACGCGTCGAGCGTCATTGCAGCGTCACCCGCTCCTCGCCGTCATGGCGACCGAAGAACTGCATCAACTGTACCAGCAGTTCGGCACGCGTCGCGAGATCGGGTGCCTCGAGCAGCGCCTGCTTCGCGGCGACGTCGAACGGCGCAATCTGCGCGACCCCGTTCACGAAGCTCATATCATCGAGCCGCCCGACGGCTTTCCAGTCGACCGCATAGCCATGCGCCTCGGCGAAGCGGCGCGATTCCAGTTCCAACGACGCACGTGCGCCCAGCGACAGCGTTTCTTCGTCGGCAAGCGGCAGCAGTTCGGCCTCGACCTGCCGGAACGGCGTGGTGACGACCAGCTCGCGACGCAGCCGGAACAGCGAAACGCCTTGCAGGATCACGTTGTAGCGCCCGTCGTCGAGCGCCTCGACCTCGGCGATCTTGCCGACGCAGCCGATGTCGAACAGCGCGGGCGTCGCCGCATCGTCGCTGTCCGGACGTGGCTGGATCATCGCGATGCGGCGGTCGCGTGCCATCGCGTCGGACACCATCGCACGATAGCGCGGCTCGAAGATGTGCAGCGGCAGGTGCAGCTGCGGGAACAGCAACGCGCCCGGCAGCGGGAAGATCGAGAGCCGCGTCAGGCCGGTCATCCGAACAGGATCGCCGACAGCCGCCGGCGCTGCGCCGACACCCACGGATCCTCCAGTCCGACGACCTCGAACAGCTTCAGCAATTGCTGCCGCGCTGCGCCGTCGTTCCAGTCGCGCTCCGCGGCGACGATCGACAGGAAGCCGTCCGCCGCCGCGTCACGCTGGCCGGCCGCCATGCGCGCGTTGGCAAGGTCGTAGCGCGCCTGGAGATCGTCCGGGCTCGCCGCGACCGCCGCCTCGAATGGGGCGAGGTCGTCGACGGCGGGTGCCGACTTCGCGAGTGCCAGTGCGGCGGCGGCGCGCGCGATATCCGGCATCTTTGCGACATCTTCGGGCAGGGCGGCGATCGCTGCCTCGGCTTCCTCGACCGCCCCGGCGGCGACCAGCGCGCGGATGCGGCCGGAGAGCACCGCATGATGATCGGGCGCCATCTCCATCAGCTGGTCGAAGATCGACAACGCCCGAGCCGCGTCGCCCTCCGCCAGCACCTGCTCGCCCATTGCGATCAGCGGCTCGAGTTCGGCGTCCTGCGACTGCGCCTCGCCCTCGATCGGCAGCTGGCGCAGCAGTTGATCGAGCATCGTCTTCAGCTGCGATTCGGTACGCGCGCTGGTCAGGTCCGCGACCAACTGCCCCTGGAACATCGCGTAGACGGTCGGCATCGAGCGAATCTGGAATTGCGCGGCGATGAACTGGTCCTTGTCGGTATCGACCTTGGCCAGCACGACGCCCTGATCGGCATATTCGGCCGCGACCTTCTCCAGCACCGGCGTCAGCGCCTTGCACGGCGCACACCATTCCGCAAAAAAGTCGACGATCACCAACTTGGTCATCGACGGATCGACGACATCCGCACGGAATCGCTGGACGGCTTCCTTCTGTGCCGGGGACATGCCTAACGTGGCCAAGGGGCGCTCCTGAAATTGCTCGGCCCCTTATGTGGGAAGGCGGCGGGGGATACAAACCCCCCGCCCCTCCCCGCGCGTCAGAAGGCGGCGGTCACTGCGAAGACGACCTTAGCGTCGGCGATCGAGCCGTTGCCGTCCTGCCCGCGGCTGAAGCTCGGCTGGAGATACGCGGCCTTGCGGTCGGTGATGTTGGTGTCGACATAGGCGACGCCGACCGTCAGCGGCGTGCTGGGGATCGTATAGTCGACGCCCAGCAGCCAGTCGGCATAGGCGCCGGTCGGCGCGACACTGGTCGCGAACGGCCCCAGGCCCTTGTTGCCGCTCGACGCGCCGATATGCGCCTTGGCCGTCAGCCCGGTGTTCGGGATCGCCGCGGCGGCGTCGCCCCAGACGTAGAGGTTGTCGCCCTTCGCGCCCGGGTTGCTGTAGCCGGTGCCGGCGCTGTAATCGACCTGGGAGGCGACGAACCCGTTCGCCGACCAGGCGCCGAGCGCCTCCTGCTTGGGCGCATAGGCAACACCCGCGGTCAGGCTGACCGGGCCGGCGGTGCCCGACAGCTTGGCGTAGGGCTCGATGAAGTCGGTGTTGTCGAAGCCGCCGGGATACATGTACCAGGTCGCGCCGACGTCCAGCGTGCCGCCGCCGACCGGGAGCTTGTAACCCGCGATCAGGTCCAGCTCCATATTGGCGCCACCGAACGTGCCCCAACCGGCAAGATTCGAGCCCCAGGTGCCAATATAGATGCCGCTTTCGTGCGCGATCGTGAAACCGCCCTGCACCGCGAGGTTCTCGTCTGATTGCGAGACGCCACGAAAGCGATAGTCGCTGACCAGCCCCACCGAACCGGACACGGTAACCGCCTTGGGGGGTGCCTCTTCCTGCGCAGCGGCGGGAATGGCGGCCAACATCGCGATGGCGGAGAGTAGGAATGCGTACTTCAATGGAACCTCCCTTGTGGCAGAGGCTCCTCCTGCTTGTGTCCCGCGCTGCTCTCCCCCGCCGAAAGAAACGGGAGGGCAGCCACTAGGCCACCCTCCCGAGATATCCGCGCCCCTTTTCCGCAATGTGTCCGTATAGCATCAAAGCATTGCTGTGATCGGCCTTAGTTGGGATCGTCATTCAGTGTGGCGATCCGGCCACGTGCACCCGTCACTTCAACGGGGTGGCCGGAGGCGCGACGCCGCTGGAACCAGTCACGCAGCATCTCCGCGGTCGTGTGGTCGACAGCGCTCAGCCGCGACGCGTCGATCCGTACCGGGGTGCCGGCGGGCACGCGGTCCAGCGTTTCCGACAGCTTGGGCAGCGTCACGAAGGTGGCGGTGCCGTCCAGCGTGATCGCATGCGTGTCCGCCTCCTGACCTTCGTACACGCGCAGCCGCAGCCGGTGCAGGTTCGGGATCAGCTCCAGCATCGTCAGTCCGATGCCGACCAGCACGCCGGTCAGCAGGTCGGTTGTTACCACCATCACCAGCGTTGCCGCCCAGATCAGCACGGGCAACGCGCCGTAATCGCGGAACAGGTGCGTCGCATGTTTGACGCTCACCAGGCGAAAACCGGTGACGACGAGGATCGCGCCGAGCGCAGCCATCGGGATAAGCTTCAGTACGAACGGCAGCGCCGCGACGAAGCCGAGGATCCACGCGCCGTGCAGGATCGCGGACAGCCGGGTCGCTGCGCCTGCCTGGACGTTTGCGGAACTGCGAACGATCACACCCGTCATCGGCAGCGCGCCCGCAAAGCCGCACAGCAGGTTGCCGACGCCCTGCGCACGCAGTTCCTTGTTGTAATCGGTGCGCACGCCGTCATGCATCTTGTCGACCGCCGCCGCCGATAGCAGCGTCTCGGCCGAGGCGATGAACGCGATGGCGACGGCAGCCGCGATCACTGACGGATCGAGCAGCCGTGCGAAGGCCCCGCCTGCGGGCAGCGTCACCGCTCCGAAGATCGAATCGGGCACCTGCACGCGCGCCACGTCGAAACCGAGCAGCAGCGCCACGATCGTGCCGACGGTCACGCCGACCAACGCGCCGGGCAGCAATCGCAGCGCCGCCGGTCGAAACTTCTCCCAGCCGACCATCGCCGCGATCGTCGCCATGCCGATTGCAAACGCGAACTCGCTCGCCTGCAGATTGCCCGGCGACAGGCCGAACATCCGCTCCGGCATGGCGGCGAGGTTCTGCAACCCGCTGGGCAGCGGGCGATGGTCGAACAAGACGTGGAACTGCCCGACGACGATCAGCACGCCGATTCCCGCGAGCATGCCGTGGACGACGGCGGGCGAGATCGCCTTGAACCAGCCACCAAGCCGGAACACACCCGCCGCAACCTGCACCGCACCGGCGACGACGAGGATCGGGCCGAGCGCCGACAGACCCTGGTCGCGCACCAGTTCGTAGACGATCACCGCAAGACCGGCAGCCGGGCCGCTGACCTGCAACGGCGATCCGGCGAGCGCGCCGACGATCAGTCCGCCGATGATGCCGGTGATCAATCCCTTCTCGGCCGGCACGCCCGAGGCGATCGCGATCCCCATGCACAAAGGCATCGCCACGAGGAACACCACGATCGACGCGGTGAGATCCCGCCCCAGCAGCGGGATCGTCGGAACCGAAATGCCCGGCCGCGCGGCGGCGGACACAGGAACGACACTGGCCATTATGCGTCTACTCGCAGGGTGCCCGCTGCGGCCTTGTTGATGCTGACGGCGTCGCGCTTGCGTCCCCTGGCCACGTCGAATCTCCTGATGCTAACCGATCAGGGCTTAGGGCCTTGTTCTTGCCAAGTTACGGCGCGCGCGTGTCATTTCGTTTCCTGCGGCGGCAATTCGATCTGCGCGCGCAGCCCGCCACCCGGGCGATTTGACAGCGTCAGCACTCCGCCTTCCGCCGCTACCGCCAACTGGACGATCGACAACCCCAACCCGAACCCGACGGTGTCGCGCGCCCGCGCCGCGTCCAGCCGCACGAACGGTTCCAGCACATGCTCCAGCTCATCGTCGGGGATGCCAGGTCCGTCGTCCTCGATGCGGATCGTCACCCCCGGCTGGCCGATGAGCAACGTGACCGTCACCGCGTCGCCATAGTGAAGCGCATTCTCGACGAGGTTGGCCAGCGCACGCTTGAATCCGACGCGCCGTAGCCGCCATTCGCAGTGATCGGGGCCGACGTAATGCGCCGTGCGTCCGCGATCCTCTGCATCATCGGCCAGCGTCGCGCACAGCACCGCCAGATCAACGATGCTCACCTGCTCCGGATCGGCGGCGCCGCCCAGGAAGGCGAGCAACGACGTGATCATCGCCTCCATTTCGGCAACGTCGTGCGCGATCGCGTCGCGCGTGTCGGCCTGCGCCAGCGCCTCGGTCCGCAGCCGCAGTCGCGCCAAGGGCGTGCGCAGGTCGTGGCCGACCGCCGCCAGCGCCTGCGTCCTACCCGCGATCAGGGCCTGAATCCGGTCCTGCATCCGGTTGAAGGCCGTGATGACGCGACGTACCTCGCCGGGGCCGTCTTCCTCGACATGCTCGACCGCGCCATGCCCGACGCGATCCGCAGCGGTCGCCAGTCGCCGCAGCGGGAGCAGCACGCGCCCCAGCAGCAGCGCGCCCAGCAGCATCAGCGCGATGGCGGGCACCATCGCCAGCGCGATCCGCTCGAACGACAGGTTCAGATTGGCGACCGGCTGGCGGGTGCGGAAGAACAGCCAGCTGCCATCGTCGAGCCGCAAGCCCCCCGATACCACCGATCGCCGACCCGGCGACTGGAGCCGCATCCACAGATCGGTCGCGGCGAGCGACGGCTCCCACTCGAACACCTGGCGCTGCATCTCGTCCAGCGCAGGAGCGATCGCCGGGATCGCCGGCAACGTATCGCCCCATTGCAGCACGTAGCGGTCTGTGGTCAGCTCGGCTGCCATCGCCGCACGCTCCGTGGGGGGCCGCTCGGCGATCAGGCGGCGACTGATGACGAGATGCTCGGCGAGCCGGTTGGCCTCGTCGTCGCGCACGGCAAAGCTGCTCGCACGCTCGTAGAGCAAGGTGCTCGCGCCGAACTCGATCACCATCGTCAGCAACAGGATCGCCAGCACCTGCCCCAGCAAGCCGACTGCCGGGCGGCGCAGGAAGGTCATGCGTGCGGGCTCAGTTCCGCTCGACCGGCGCGTTGAGCATGTAACCGACCCCGCGCACCGTTACGATCGGCGCCGGCGCACCCGCCCCGCCCAGCTTGCGGCGCAGGCGACTGACCAGCACGTCGATCGAGCGATCCGAACTGTCGCCCAGCCGCGTCCGGCTGAGCTCGATCAGCCGCTCGCGCGCAATCACGCGCTGCGCATGGTCGGCGAGCACCACCAGCAGGTCGAACTCCGCCCCGGTCAGGTCGACGATCGCGCCTGTAGGGGAAGCCAACTCGCGACGCGGAAGGTTCACGGTCCAGCCGTCGAAGCTGAGCACGCCCTGGTCGCCCGCGCCCGCACGGCGGTCGAGCGCCGGTCGGCGCAGCACCGCACGGACCCGTGCCACCAGTTCGCGCGTGCCGAATGGTTTCGCTATGTAATCGTCTGCGCCCAGTTCCAGTCCGACGACGCGATCGGTCTCGCTGGCGCGTGCCGACATGAAAATGATCGGGACGTCGCTTTTCTGGCGCAGCGACCGGCACAGGTCGATACCGCTGGTGCCTGGCAACATGATGTCGAGGAGCACGAGGTCGACCGGTCCGGATTCGAGTGCAAGCCACATCTCGGGAGCCGCAGAAGCCGGGCGAACGGAAAATCCGTTTTCCTGGAGTGCGCGCGCGGTGAGCATGCGAAGCGACGGATCGTCCTCGACAAGCAGGATCGTAGGGGCAGTCATGCCCCAAGGACCTAGGGTCCGGACTTATGCCGGTCAATTCTTCGCCTGAAAATCGACGTCCTCCGCGAAAAAGCTGTTGCGGGGTCATGGCACCGCTGCTAGTGGCCCCACCTCACCCGATGGGAGCGTCCAGATGCTCCCCATCAACGGCGCCAGAGCGGGCGTAGCTCAGGGGTAGAGCACAACCTTGCCAAGGTTGGGGTCGAGGGTTCGAATCCCTTCGCCCGCTCCAGTTTTCGGCCGTGGGGTCGTGGCTGAGCCGATCCGGCTTTCGCCGGGCCATCCTGCCAGATTTGCCAAGTCCATCTTTTGCGTCGCAGCGCATCGCTATCGTCGTGCACGGCGCGCGAGCGTGCTAGGCGCGCGGCATGGCTTCGTTCTTCACGCCGATCCTCGCCGGTGCGCAATGGCCTGCACGGCTGGTCGCGTGCCTGGGCGCCGCGACATGCCTGGCGCTCACGTTCCTCGTCTGCGCGCATCTGCCGCTGTCGCAGGCCGACCTGCCGATCATCGTCGCGCCGCTCGGGGCGTCTGCCGTACTGGTGTTTGCGGTACCGGCGAGCCCGCTGGCGCAGCCGTGGCCGGTGATCGGCGGGAACACGATCTCTGCGCTGGTCGGCGTCGCGGCGTTCGAGACGATACCGCAGACCGCCGTGGCGGCCGGCGTTGCGGTGGGTGCGGCGATCCTCGCGATGTCGCTGCTGCGTTGCCTGCACCCGCCGGGTGGCGCGGCCGCGCTGACCGCCGTGATCGGTAGCCCCGGCATCCATGCCGCGGGCTTCGGCTTCGCGCTGGTGCCGGTCGGCATCAACTCGCTGGCGCTGGTCGGGCTGGGGGTTTGCTACCATCGGCTGACGCGCCATTCCTATCCGCACCGCGCCGCCGCGCCTGTGACGCCGGCGGGCGGGTTGCACGCCGCCGACATCGACGCGGCGCTGGCCGACCTGCACGAGACGTTCGACATCGCGCCCGCCGACCTCGATGCGCTGCTGACACGTGCGGAAGTGCATGCCGAGGCGCGGCGGCGTGGTCGTTCGCTCTCGACAGCGGCACCGCGGCCCGGCACCCCTGCGCGATGACTTCGAACGCGATCCGAGTCGGCATCGGCGGCTGGACCTACGAGCCGTGGCGTGGCACCTTTTACCCTGAAAAGTGGCCGCAAAAGCGCGAACTGGAATATGCCAGCCGGCACGTCACCGCGATCGAGGTGAACGGCACCTTCTATTCGTCCTTCAAGCCTGCGACGTTCGCCGGATGGCGCGAGACGGCATCGGAGGGGTTCGTCTTCGCGCTCAAGGCGTCGCGCTATTGCGTCACGCGCAAGGTGTTGGCCGAGGCGGAAGAATCGATTGCCCGCTTCGTCGGGCAGGGCATCGTCGAGCTGGGCGACATGCTCGGTCCGATCCTGTGGCAGATGCCCGCGACGCGGAAGTTCGACGCGGACGACATGGGGGCGTTCCTGAAGCTGCTGCCCGCCAGCGAAGCCGGCGTGCCGCTGCGCCATGCGATCCAGGTGCGGCATGCAAGCTTTGCGACACCGGACTTCGTCGCGCTGTGCCGTGCCGCCGGAGTGGCGATCGTCCATGGCGATTCGGCGGACTATCCGGCGCTGGCGGATGTGTCGGGCGACTTCGTCTATGCGAGGCTGGAGGATGCGCGCGAGGAGGAGCCGGCCGGCTATGCCCCCGACGCGCTCGACCGTTGGCGCGAGGTCGCCCGGGCGTGGGCAGCCGGGGAGCCCCCAACCGGCCTGCCGTATGTCGCGGAACCGGCGTCGATGGAGCCGCGCGACACGTTCATCTTCATGATAAACGGCGCAAAGGTCCGTGCTCCGCACGCCGCGATGGCATTGATCGAGCGACTCCGCTGACGCGGCGAATGTTGCGAATGTTGAGACGCTGGCGGGCTTTCTCAACGTTCGTCCGGTACGGCGGCGCGAGCGGCTGAACCGACTTTCCGGCCTGTAGGTGGAAACGTCCATGTGGTGCCAACCCGGCCTCCCGATCCTTGGCCGGGGCCCGGCTGCTCCCGCCCACAGTAGGTAGCGCGGGCGCGGCGCACGTCGGAGCGCACGGTCGCACGCCGACGATCGGGGGCTGTCGGGGCGGCATCGTTGGATGTGGTCGCACATCCCGACAACGTACGTCGGGTGAGCGGGTGTAGGACAGCCGCATCAGGTTGCGGTTCGATCGAGCGCGGCGACGATCGCGGCGATCGCCGGATCGGTGTAGGTGCCGACCGGATCGTCCGAGCCATCAGGGCGGCGGTGCCAGCCGCCGGCCTCGAACGCATCGTACACCTGTTGAAAGAGCACCGGCCAATCGTGTGCGACCCCGTCCATCCGCAGCCCCTCCAGCAACCCCCACAGGTCGCCGACGATGCTGTCGCATACGGCATAGGGCAGTTCGCCGTTGTGATAGGCGCGCGCTATCCGCGCCGCGAAACGATCGAGAAAGGCGGCGACATCGGTGCCCGGCTCGAACCGGCCGCCACCGTGCGCGGCGACGGCATGGGACGCAGGCGGGCGGAGCGGATCGTCCATGCCCACCTCCTCGCCCGCGCGTGGGACGGTGGCAAGAGGGAGGGCGATACGCTTATACCGCTGTATGGACGGGATGAAGGAAGGCGAATGGCGATGAGGAAGGCCCCGATCGGCGCGGGCGCTGCGGCGCTCGCACTGGCCGCGACGATGGCGCAAGCTGCGCCCGCCGATGGGCAGATGATGGTCAGGATCGCCGAGCTGTCGATCGATCCGGCGCAGATCGACGCCTATAAGGCGATCCTGAAAACCGAGCAGGAAGCGTCGGTGCGCGACGAGCCGGGCGTGTTGATGCTGCACTCGGTGCAGATCGCCGACGACCCGACGCAAATCCGGTTGCTCGAAGTCTACGCCGATCGCGCCGCGTACGGATCACACATCCGCTCGCCGCATTTCCTGACCTACAAGACCGCGACCGAGCGGATGGTACGCTCGCTGCGACTGGTCGAGACCCGGCCGATCCTGTTGTGCGCCAAGTCGAAGGGCAGGAGGGGCGGACCCGTGACATGCCTGTGACCGGCGTTCGGATGCTGGTTCTACGGCCGCTATGATACCGGGGCGCCGTGGTGATGCTGTTCGCAGTTCACGGCGTCTTCGCGGTAGCATCCGGTGACGACGGACTGCTGCCGTTATGGCTGGTCGGTGCCGCGATCGGGCTGGTAATTCGCGCTTCGATCCGAACGGTACCGTTCCGGTACCGCCAGCCGATCGCGGCGCGGCGTCACCCCAGCCGCTGTTTCAGGTCGAGCATCGCCAGCGCCGCGTGCGCCGCCGCGCCGCCCTTGTCGAGCTGGGCGGGATCGGCGCGTACGATCGCCTGCGCCTCGTTCTCGGTCGTCAGGATGCCGTTGCCGACGGGCAGCCCGTCGAGGGTCAGCGCCATGATGCCGCGTGCGCTTTCGTTGGCGACGATCTCGAAGTGATAGGTCTCGCCACGGATGACGACCCCGAGCGCCACGAACGCGTCGTAGCGGCCGCTATCCGCCGCCATCGCGATCGCGCCGGGCACCTCCAGCGCACCGGGGACGGTCAGCACCTCCGCGACGTGCCCCGCCGCGACGATCGCGGCCGTGGCGCCAGCGACCAGCATGTCGTTCAGGTGATCGTAGAAGCGCGCTTCGACAATGAGGACGTTGGCCATCAATCCACCTTCCGTTCGCCGACGATCGACAGCCCATAGCCGTCGAGCCCGACCAATGTGTGATGCGTGTTGGTGAGCAGCACCATGTCGTGCACGCCCAGTTCGGCGAGGATCATCGCGCCGACGCCGTAGTCGCGCAATTCCTCCATGTCGGCGGGCGCGGGCTCCCCGGCCTTCATCCGCACCGCCGTGGTGAAGGCATCGGCGCGGTGGCGGTTGATGACGACGATCACCCCGGCACCCTCGGCCGCGATCAGTTCCATCGAGCGCGAGAGCATCCGCCCACGCTCGCCCTCCTCGCCGAACACGTCGGCGAACGGCGACAGCGCGTGCATCCGCACCAGCGTGGGGCGCGACGGATCGACGCGGCCCTTCACCAGCGCGATCTGCTCGGTGCCGGTCGCCTTGTTGCGATACGCGCGCACCGTCCAGTCGCCGCCCCAGCGGCTGGCGAACGGCGCTTCGCTGACCAGTTCGACCAGATGGTCGTGGCGGCGGCGGTAGGCGATCAGATCGCGGATCGTGCCGATCTTGAGGTTGTGGAGCTGCGCGAAGGAGACGAGATCGTCGAGGCGCGCCATCGTGCCGTCCTCGTTCATGATCTCGCAGATCACGCCCGACGGATTGAGCCCGGCGAGCCGCGACACGTCGACGGCCGCCTCGGTATGGCCGGCACGCACCAGCACGCCGCCGTCGCGCGCGACCAGCGGGAAGACGTGGCCGGGGGTGACGATGTCGGCGCGGCCCTTGGTAGAATCGATCGCCGCCGCGATCGTGCAGGCGCGATCGGCTGCGGAAATGCCGGTCGTGACCCCCTCACGCGCCTCGATCGAAACGGTGAAGGCGGTTTCGTGCCGTGTGCCGTTGTTGCGGCTCATCAGGTCGAGCCCGAGATCCTCGACGCGCGTCTTGGTCATCGCCAGGCAGATCAGCCCGCGGCCGTGGCGGGCCATGAAGTTGATCTTCTCGGGCGTGGCCATCTGCGCGGGGATGACGAGGTCGCCCTCGTTCTCGCGATCCTCATCGTCGACCAGGATGAACATCCGGCCGTTGCGCGCCTCGTCGATGATCTCCTCGGGCGTGGAGAGATAGCCGTGGCGCAACCGCGCCAGTTCGGGATCAGCGGCCACGATAATGCTCCATGCGTTGCAGATAGCGGGCGAGGACGTCGATCTCGACGTTGACGGACTGCCCGGCTTCGAGCGCGCCCAGCGTGGTGACGGCCTGGGTGTGCGGGATCAGGTTGATCGCGAAATGCGTGGCATCGGCCTCGTCGCTGACGGCATTGACGGTCAGCGAGACGCCGTCGATCGTCACTGAACCCTTTTGCGCGAGGAAGGGCGCCAGTGCGGGCGCGACGCGGAAGCCGATACGGCGCGAATCGCCGTCGGGGCGAACCTCGACCACCGCCGCCACGCCGTCGACATGGCCGGTGACGATATGCCCGCCGAGTTCGTCGCCCAGCTTCATCGCGCGTTCGAGGTTGAGCGCGCGGCCCGGCTGCCACTGGTCGCGGGCGGTGCGCGCGATCGTCTCACCCGAGACGTCGACCGCGAACCAGCCGGGACCGGTCTCGACCACCGTCAGGCACACGCCCGAACAGGCGATCGAGGCGCCGAGATCGATCGTGGCGGTGTCGTAGCCGGTCGCGATCGTGACGCGTGCGTCGCCGCGCGCGTCCACGCGCTGGATGGTGCCGATGTCGGTGACGATGCCGGTGAACATGGGAAAACCTTTCAGCCGCGCTCGTAGACTTCGAGCCGGTCGCTGCCAAGCTGGCGCTGGTCGGCCAGCGTCCACCGGCCGTGCGCGGCGGCAAGGTCGACGAGGCCGATATCGGGGAGCGTGCGTCCGCCGCCGATCACGATCGGGGCACGGTAGAGGAGCAGGCGGTCGACCAGTCCGGCGCGAAGGAAGGCGGCGGCGGCCTGCGCGCCCCCCTCGACGAAGAGGTGGTCGGCGGAAAGCGCGGCGATGCCGTGCGGATCGGCGATCCACACCGGCGCGGGCGGCCCGGCGTCGTCGCGGGCCGAATCGGCGGGCGCGCGATGCTGCACGCTTCGTGACAGCACCACGCGCAAGGGCGCGCGATCCTCGAGCCCCGGCAAGCGAACATCGAGCCGCGGCGCGTCCGCATCCCACGTCCCGCGCCCGACGAGAATCGCATCGTGGCGGCTGCGTTCGAGATGGGTGTGGGCGCGCGCCTCCGCGCCGGTGATCCAGCGGCTGCGCCCGTCCGCCATTGCCAGCGCGCCGTCGAGCGACAGCGCCAGCTTGAGCGTGACGTGCGGGCGACCCAGCGCGCGACGGGTGAGGAACCCGGCCATCGAGCGCTGCGCCTGGGTGGCGAGCAATCCGGATTCCACGGCGATCCCGTGATCGCGGAGGCGCGCGAAGCCGTGCCCGTCGGTGCGCGGATCGGGATCGCCCAGCGCGGCGACCACCCGCGCGATGCCGGCCGCGACGAGCAGCCCGGCGCAGGCCGGACCGCGCGGGCTGACGTGGGCGCAGGGTTCCAGCGTGACATAGGCGGTGGCGCCGCGCGCGCGATCGCCGGCCTCGGCCAGCGCCATCGCCTCGGCATGCGGGCGCCCGCCGGGTTGCGTCCAGCCGCGCCCGACGACGCGGCCGGCGCGGACGATCACGCAGCCGACGTTCGGATTGGGCGTGGTGCGCCCGCGCGTCCGCCCCGCCAGCGCGAGCGCCGCCGCCATCCAGCGCGCGTCGTCGCTCAAGGCGTCAGATGCCCATCGCGTTCAGTTTGTCGTCCAGCCGCTTGAACCCGGCGCGCAGCTTCTCCTCGCGCTCGCGTTGTGCGGCGACCTGCGCGTCGCGGATCGGCTTGTCGATCTTCTGCTGCGCGATGATCTCCGCATCGCTGCGATCCAGCTTCCATTGCTCGAAATAGACGATCTTGGGCTTGTAGACCTTCTCCGCGTAGGAATCGTGCACGAACGCCCACAGGATGAAGCAGGTGATCGTGATCGAGAGCAGCAGGAACCACAGGTCCTGCGGCTGCCGCGTGCCCAGGAACAGGCGGAGATCGTGCCATGCGCGGATCGGCGACATGCGGGCGAAGAATTGCTGCATCACGCCGATATAGTCGCTCAGGCGACGCTGTTCGAGTCCAGCCGCGCGATCGCGCGATCGCGGCCGATCAGCGGCAGCAGCGCGGCCATGTCCGGCCCGTGATCGCGGCCGGTCAGCGCGCGGCGCAGCGGCAGGAACAACGGCTTGCCCTTGCGCCCGGTCGCCTCCTTCAGCGCCGTCGTCAGCGCGTGCCACGGGTCGCCCGCCCAGTCGATCGTGCGCGCGACCGCGGCGGCCCGGGCAAGATAATCGGCATCGTCGCCGGCGGCCGGCGCCTGGATCGGCCCCTCCACGACCTGCCACCATTCGGCGGCACCGGCGACCGTCTCCAGATTCGGGCGCACCGCCTGCCATGTCGCTTCGTCCATCCCGGCGGGCAAGCGATCCGCGACCGCCGCGAACGGCAGCTGGTGGACGATCCGCGCATTGACCTGCGCCAGTTCGCGCTCGTCGAACCTGGCGGGCGCGCGGCCGAAATGCGCGAAGTCGAAGTCGGCGAGCAGCGGCGTGACGTCGAGGTGCGGCTCGACGGGCTGGCTGGTGCCGAGCCGCGCGAGCAGCGACACGATCGCGGCCGGCTCGATCCCGTCGTCACGCAGCGCGTCGATGCCGAGGCTGCCGAGCCGCTTCGACAATTTGCCCTCGGCGCCGGTCAGCAGCGCCTCGTGCGCGAAGGCGGGCGCGGGGACGCCCATCGCGGCGAACATCTGCAATTGCAGCGCGGTGTTGGTGACGTGATCCTCGCCGCGCACGACGTGCGTGACGCCCATGTCGCGATCGTCGATCGCGGAGGGCAGCATGTAGAGCCACGACCCGTCGGCGCGGCGGATGACGGGATCGCTCATCGTCGCGGCGTCGAAATGCTGCGGGCCGCGGATCAGGTCGGTCCACGCGATCGGGGCCGCATGGTCGAGCCGGAAGCGCCAGTGCGGGCGCACCCCGTCCGCCTCCAGCCGCGCGCGCTCTTCATCGGTCAGCGCCAGCGCGGCGCGATCGTAGACCGGCGGCAACCCGCGCCCGCGCAGGATCTTGCGCTTCAGGTCGAGTTCCTGCGCCATCTCATAGGCCGGATAGATGTGCCCGGCCGCACGCAGCTCCTCGAACACCGCCTCGTAGCGCGCGGTGCGCAGCGACTGGCGCTCCTCGGCGTCGGGGTGCAACCCGAGCCACGCGAGGTCGGCGCGGATCGCATCGACGAAGCGTTCCTCGCTGCGTTCCGCATCGGTATCGTCGATGCGCAGCAGGAAACGCCCGCCGCGCGCCTTCGCCCACATCCAGTTGTGGAGCGCGGTACGGATGTTGCCGACGTGGAGCGTGCCGGTCGGCGACGGAGCGAAACGGGTGATGACGGTCATGGTATCGCCGCTTACGCGCGCCCCCTTCCCCTCGCCAGCCCCCCGGCCTACACGACGCCGCACGAAAGGGTGTTCGTCCATGAAATTGATGACCGGCAACTCCAACCTGCCGCTGGCGCGTGCGATCTCCGATTATCTGGAGGTGCCGCTGACCGAGGCGCTGGTGCGCCGGTTCGCCGATGAGGAAATCTTCGTCGAGATCATGGAGAATGTCCGCGGCGAGGACGTGTTCGTCGTCCAGTCGACCAGCTATCCCGTCAACGACAATTTGATGGAATTGCTGATCATGATCGACGCGCTGAAGCGCGCGTCAGCCAAGCGGATCACCGCGGTGCTGCCGTATTTCGGCTATGCCCGGCAGGATCGAAAGCCCGGCCCGCGCACGCCGATCTCCGCCAAGCTGGTCGCCAATCTCGTCACCACCGCCGGCGCGGACCGCGTGCTGTCGGTCGACCTGCACGCCGGGCAGATCCAGGGCTTCTTCGACATCCCGACCGACAATCTCTTCGCCGCGCCGGTGATGTCGCAGGATATTCGCGCGCGGTTCGGCGAGAAGAACCTGATGGTCGTCTCCCCCGACGTCGGCGGCGTGGTGCGCGCGCGTGCGCTGTCGAAGCGGCTCGACAACGCCCCGCTGGCGATCGTCGACAAGCGCCGCGAGCGTGCCGGCGAGTCGGAGGTGATGAACATCATCGGCGACGTCGAGGGGCGCTTCTGCGTCCTGATCGACGACATCGTCGATTCGGCGGGCACGCTGTGCAACGCCGCCGCGGCGCTGAAGGAAGCGGGCGCGGAGGACGTGGTCGCCTATGTCACGCACGGTGTGTTGTCGGGCGGCGCGGTCGCGCGGGTAGAGGGATCGGCGCTGCACGAACTGGTGATCACCGATTCGATCGGCAACCACGACACGATCCGCGAGGCCGGCAAGATCCGCCACCTGACGATCGCGCCGCTGGTGGCGGAGGCGATGCGGCGGATTTCGGACGAGGCGAGCGTCAGCAGCCTGTTCGACTGACGCCGGGGCCGCGGCGACCCGGCCGAACCGCGCCGGCCAGCCTTCGGTGCCGTGACGTCGCGGTCAGACCTCTTCCTTCAACGGCCTGGCGAGCAGGTCATCGATGACGCCGCGCACCGCGGCGCCCTCCAGCAGCCGGCACACCGCGGCGGTGATCGGCATCTCCACCCCGGCGGCCTGCGCCGCCTCCAGCAGCACGGGTGCGGTGAACGCACCCTCCGCGACGGTGCGGCGGTTGGCGAGCAGGTCCGCCGCCGCCCGCCCCTGCCCGATCCCGACGCCCAGCGAGAAATTGCGCGACGCGGTCGACGAACAGGTCAGCACCAGATCGCCCAGCCCCGACAGCCCGGCGAGCGTCCCGGCGCGCGCGCCCTTCGCGAGGCCGAAACGGGTCATCTCCGCGAAGCCGCGCGCGATCAGCGCGGCGCGTGCATTCTGCCCCAGCCCGGCTCCGTCGACCACGCCGCACGCGATCGCCAGCACGTTCTTCACCGCGCCGCCGATCTCCGCGCCGATCACGTCGCCGGTGGCGTAGGGGCGGAAATGCGGCGCGGCGATCGCCGCAGCCAGCAGCGCGCGCGTCGCCGCGTCATGCCCGGCCAGCGTCACGGCCGTCGGCAGGCCGCGCGCGACCTCATGCGCGAACGTCGGCCCCGACAGCACCAGCACCGCGGAGGCGGGATGCTGCTCCTGCGCGACCTCGCTCATCAGCCGGTGCGTGCCCGCCTCGATCCCCTTCGCGCAGACGACCAGCGCCTGCCCATTGGCGGGCAACTGCGCCAGCACCGCGCGCATCGCCTGCGCGGGGGTGACGATCAGGTTGGCGGCGGCATCCGCCACCCACGCCAGATCGCCGGTGGCGCGGATCGCCGCGGAGAGCGGGATGCCGGGAAGATACGCGGCATTCTCATGGCCGGCGTTGATTGCATCGACCAGCGCCGGATCGCGTGCCCACAGCCGCACCTCGTGCCCGTTCGCGGCGGCGACCTGCGCCAGCGCGGTGCCCCAGGCACCCGCGCCGATGACGCCGAGCGCGCCCTTCACGCCTTCACCCCCGCGCCGCGCACCTTCTCCGCATCCGGATCGAGCGGCCAGCGGGCACGCGCGGCGACGTCGAGCGGATCGGTGAGCCCGGCGGCGAAGCGCTCCGCCCCGGCCCAGGCGATCATCGCGGCATTGTCGGTGCACAGCCATCCCGGTGGCGCGACGAAGCGCAAGCCTTGTTCGGCAGCGAGCGCCTGCAACGCCGCGCGCACCGCGCCGTTCGCCGCCACCCCGCCGGCCACCACCAGCGCGGTCGCGCCCGCGGCGTGGCGCAGCGCGCGGCGCGTGCGGTCGATCAGGCAGTCGACGACCGCCTGCTGGAAACTGGCGGCGACATCCACCGCGGCATGATCGGGCGCCATCCGCGCCACCGCCGCCTTCAGCCCGGCGAAGGAGAAATGCGGCTCGGGCGACCCCTTCAGCGGGCGCGGCAACGGCACCGCGCGTGCATCGCCCTCCGCGGCCGCGCGCTCCACCGCCGGGCCGCCGGGGAATCCGAGCCGCAGGATCTTGGCGGTCTTGTCGAACGCCTCGCCCGCCGCATCGTCGATCGTCGTCGCGAGCCGACGATAGCGCGCCACCCCCTCGACGAGCAGCAACTGGCAATGCCCGCCGCTGACCAGCAGCAGCAGATAGGGAAAGTCGAGGCCGGGATCGGCGAGCCGCGGGCTGAGCGCATGCCCTTCGAGATGGTTGACCGCGACCAACGGCTTGCCGGCGGCGTGCGCCAGCGCCTTGCCGGTGACCAGCCCGACCAGCACGCCGCCGATCAGGCCCGGACCGGCCGTCGCCGCGATCGCATCGACATCCGCCAGCGTCTTGCCGGCATCCGCCAACGCCGCCTCGACCAGCGGCTGCAACACCTCGACATGCGCGCGCGCCGCGATTTCGGGCACGACACCGCCGTACGGACGGTGCGCTGCTTCCTGCCCCGCGAGGCGATGCGCCAGCACCCGCCGGTCGCCGGTGACCAGCGCGGCGGCGGTTTCGTCGCAGGAGGATTCGAGACCAAGGATCAGCATGCGCGGCTATCTAGGGTGCTTGCGGGCGAATGTCGAAGCCGCCAAGACGTGCGCCATGTTCAGGCTCGGCACCCGTGGTTCTCCGCTCGCGCTCACCCAGGCGGGCATGGTGCGCGACGCGTTGATGGCCGCGCACGGGTGGGCCGACGTCGAGATCGTCGTGATCCGCACCACCGGCGATCGTGTGCAGGACCGCGCGCTCGCCGAGATCGGGGGCAAGGCGCTGTGGACCAAGGAGCTGGACCGCGCGCTGCTGGCGGGCGAGGTGGATGCCTGCGTCCACTCGATGAAGGACGTCGAGACGCTGCGCCCGGATGCGATCGCGATCGCTGCGACGTTGCCGCGCGCCGACGTGCGCGACCGGCTGATCGGCGCCGCATCGATCGCGGCGCTGCCGGACGGCGCGACGATCGGGACGAGCAGCCCGCGGCGCGCGGCGCAGCTGCGGCGGTTGCGGCCGGACGTGTCCGCGGTGCTGTTCCGCGGCAATGTCGACACGCGGCTCGGCAAGCTGGCGGCGGGCGAGGTGGACGCGACGCTGCTCGCCGCCGCCGGGCTGGAGCGGCTGGGGCGTCACGATACCGGGGTGGCGATCCCGCTGGACGTGATGTTGCCCGCGCCGGCGCAGGGTGCGGTCGGCGTCGAGACGCTGGTGGACGGCATGGCGCGCGCGCAGGTGGCGGCGATCGATCATGCGCCGACGCACCGCGCGATCGCGGCCGAGCGCGCGCTGCTTGCCGGGTTGCGCGCCGACTGCCACTCGCCGGTCGCCGCGCTGGCGGTGGTCGAGGATGACGCGCTGCTGCTGCGCGCGCAATTGTTGACGGCGGGCGGCGAGGAGGCGGTGGACGGCGCGGCGCGCGGTGCCGATCCGGTCGCGCTGGGCGCGCGGCTGGCCGAGGAGCTGCTGGCGCGCGCCTCGCCGGCGATCCGCTCGCTGTTCGGGTGACATCGCGGCGCGCGCTGGTGCTGCGGCCGGCGCCGGGCAATGCGCGCACCTGCGCGGCATTGGCGGCGGCCGGGGTCGAGGCGGTCGCGCTGCCGCTGTTCGCGGTCGCGCCGGTCGCCTGGACGCCGCCCGATCCCGGTCGCTACGATGCGCTGCTGCTGACCAGCGCGCAGGCGGTGCGCCATGCCGGAGCCGGAATCGCGGGATTGGCAGGGTTGCCGGTGGTCGCCGTCGGTGCGGCGACCGCGGCGGCGGCGCGCGCGGCGGGATTAACGGTGGCACTGGTCGGCACGGCCGATGCCGCCGCGATCGTCGCGCAGGCGGCGGCCTTCCCGCGCCTGCTGCATCTCGCCGGGCGTGACCGGGTCGCGCAACCCGGCGTCGATACGCTGACCGTCTATGCCAGCGAGGCGCTGCCGGTCGATGCAACGGCGATTGCGGCAGCGGTGGACGCGGTGGTGCTGCTCCATTCAGTGCGTGCGGCGACGCGATTCGGCGCGTTGACGGTGGAATTGTCGCGGACGCGCGTGCGAATCGCCGCGCTCAGCGCCGCGATTGCGGCGGCGGCAGGCGCCGGATGGGCATGCGTCGCGGTCGCGCCGCAGCCCGGCGACGCCGCGTTGGTGCAGACGGCGGTGCGGCTCGCGATTGACCACTGACGCGGGCGCGGAGATAAGCGGCGGATGAGCGAACCCAACGCTATGCCGCGCAGCCAGACGCGATCGCGGATCGGCCCGGCGCTGGCGATCGCGATCGCCGCGTTCGTGATCGGCCTGGGGCTGATGGCCTATGCGGTGCGCAACACGCCGGGCTTCTTCGCGCGCGGCTCGACCGCCGCACCCGCGACTCGCCCCACCCCCGCGCCGACGCCGGTCGCCCCCAGCGCCGATGCGGCGACGCTGGCGCTGCGCGAGGCGACGTTGGCGGCGCAGCTCGCCAATCTGGAGGCGCGTGCGGCGCGCACCGATGCGGACACCGCCGACGCGGCGGTGAATGCGGGCAAGGCGGAGGCGATCCTGGTCACCTTCGCCGCGCGCCGCGCGCTGGATCGTGGCGCGGGGCTCGGGTATCTCGAAAACGAATTGCGGCGACGCTTCGGCGCGACGCTGCCGCAGCAGGTCGGCACCGTGCTTCGCGCCGCGCGCCAGCCGGTGACGCTGGAGGACCTGCGCGAAAGCCTGACCACCGCCGCGCCGATGCTGCTGGCGACGCCCAGCGACTGGTGGAGCGGGATCGGCAGCGAGTTGCGCAACCTGGTGGTGATCCACCGCGCCGACACGCCTTCCCCGCTGCCGTCCGACCGGCTGGCGCGCGCGCGCCGGCAGCTCGACAACGGCAATGTCGAGACGGCGCTGGCCGAAGTCGAGCGGCTGCCGGGCGCGAAGGACGCCGCGAACTGGACCGCGGCGGCGCGGCGCTGGATCGACGCGCGTGCCGCGCTGGACACCTTGGAGACGGCGGCGATCACCGGCGCGTTCGCCCCACCGCCGGCGCGGCTCGCCGAGCCGGCGAGCGCGCCGACGCCCGCCGCTGCGCCGACCGGCGACGGGTTGTTCTAGGGCCTGTGCCGATCGACGCTCCGCGATAATCGGTATGTGGGCGAGCGGCAGCCGGACCGGCTGATCGGTAAGAGCCGGCGGTCGCTTCATACATCGAATATCGATTGGGCACGCGATCGGTGCAGCAGCCCGCCGCGCCTTTCGTCGTTGCGAGTTTAGCGGCGCAATACAGTACCTGATCAGGGCGTTCTGGATCGCTTCGCTACGCTTGCGATGACGTCGCTGACTGGACCGCGGCCGGCTCGCTGGGCCGACAAGCGTGGCGACGCAGGCTGCTGCGCCGACCGGCAACCGGTTGTCCTTGGGCCGAACAGCGTCTCGGGACGATTGGTATCCGGGCGAGCTGGACTGGCTGGCCCGGACGAGACATCTGCCGGGCGTGCCATCCGTGCAGCAGCACGCCGCCCTTTCGTAACTGCGAGCTTGGCGACGCAACTTGGTGTCTGATCGGGACGCGCTGAATCGCTTCGGTGCGCTCGCGGTGACGTCGGTGCCATCCGGCAACGGCTCAGGCTCGTTCCGAGCCGCGCGTTGGGCCTTTGCTCAGCCTTGCGCCAGCGCCGCCGCGATCAGCGTACGGGTATTGGCGATGCCGTAGAGGCGGATGAAGCTTCCCATCCGCGGACCCTGGCTCGAACCAAGCAACGTCTCGTAGAGCGCCTTGAACCAGTCGCGCAGCTCCACGAAGCCGCCGGTCTTGCCGATCTCGTAGACGATGTTCTGGATATCTTCGGCGCTTGCCTCCTCCGGCAGCGCGGCAAGCTCGGCGTCCAGCCGTTCCAGCGCGGCCACCTCGACGCCCTCGGGCGCACGGCGCTGCAGCGTCGGGGCGACATGATCGCGGTGATAGGCCAGCGCGTGGCCGATCAGCCGGTCCAGTTCCGGGTAGGCGGCGGGCGTCGCGTCGGCGACATAGTTCGCCAGATACGCCCACACCTGCTCGCGGGTCGCGCCTTCGCCCATCACGCCGACCAGGTTGAGCAGCAGCCCGAAGGTTACCGGCAACACGCCCTCCGGCAGCTTGCCGTCGTGGACGTGGTGGACCGGGTTGCCGAGCCGCTCCTTGATCGCCTGCCCCGCGTAATTGCCGCGAAACTGCCAATAATCGTCCACGGCGCGCGGGATCACGCCCATGTGGAGCTGCTTGGCCTTCTTCGGCTCGCGATAGATGTAGAAAGCGAGGCTCTCCTCGGGGCCGTAGGTTAGCCATTGTTCGATCGAGAGGCCGTTGCCCTTCGACTTCGAGATCTTCTCGCCACGCTCGTCGAGGAACATCTCGTAGTTGAACCCCTCCGGCGGGCGCCCGCCGAGCACGCGCGCGATCTTCGAGGATTGCACGACCGAATCGATCAGGTCCTTGCCCGCCATCTCGTAATCGACGCCCAGCGCGACCCAGCGCATCGCCCAGTCGACTTTCCACTGGAGCTTCGACAGGCCCCCCAGCGCAGATTGCTCGATCCGCTCGCCCTCGTCCTCGAAGGCGATCGTGCCGGCCTCGGCATCGATCACCTCGACCGGCACCTGCAGGACGATGCCGCTTTTCGGGCTGACCGGCAGCACCGGCGAATAGGTCGCGCGGCGTTCGGCGCGCAGCGTCGGCAGCATGACGTCCATCACGCCCTGCCAATGGCGCAGAACGCCCTTGATCGCCGCATCGAAGCGGCCCGAGGTGTAATATTCGGTCGACGACGCGAATTCGTAATCGAAGCCGTAGCGGTCCAGGAAGTCGCGCAGCGTCGCGTTGTTATGCGCGGCGAAGCTGTCGAACCTGCCGAACGGATCGGGGATGCGCGTCAACGGCTTGCCGAGATGCTCGCGCAGCATGTCGCCGTTGGGCACGTTGTCCGGCACCTTGCGCAACCCGTCCATGTCGTCGCTGAACGCGATCAGTCGGGTCGGCTGGTCGCTAAGCGCGTGGAAGGCGTTGCGGACCATCGTGGTGCGCAGCACTTCGTTGAACGTGCCGATATGCGGCAGCCCCGACGGGCCGTAGCCGGTCTCGAACAACACGGACGCGCCGCCCGCCTTGCCATCCGGGTAACGCTTGAGGAGCTTGCGGGCCTCCTCGTACGGCCAGGCCTTGGATTCGAGAGCGGCGGAGCGGAGATCGTCGGTCATGATGGCCAGCGACGTAGCGAGACGCGCGCGCGATGGCTATATGCACGCGCGATGTCGTTCTGGCCCGCCTTGCTGCTGTTCCTCGCCACCGTCGCGCTGATGGAAGGGTTCGCCTATGTCATGCACCGCTGGGTGATGCATGGCTGGGGCTGGTTCCTGCACGAGAGCCATCATCGCCCGCGCACCGGCAATTGGGAATGGAACGACCTGTATGCCGTGATCTTCGCGGTGCCGTCGTTCCTGCTGATCTTTGGCGGGCTGCAGCTTGGCTGGTGGCCGGGCTTCACGTGGATCGGCGCCGGGATCGCGGCGTATGGCGCGATCTATTTCGGCTTCCATGACGTGATCGTCCACCGGCGCCTGCCGACGCGCTACCTGCCGAAATCGACCTATATGAAGCGGATCGTTCAGGCGCACCGCCTGCATCATGTCGTCGAGACCAAGGAAGGCAACGTCAGCTTCGGCTTCCTCGTCGCGCCGCGGCCCGAGGATCTGAAGGCGGAACTGAAGCGCCGCGGCCGGGCCGGCGTTCGGGCGGCGACCAGCGAACGCGAGGGTTCGTCCCGCGACTAGCCGGCCATCCGGCAAGCGCGAGGTCGTGAAGACCCGCTCAGAAATCGACCGCCACGCCCTTCAGCTCCCAATCGCCGAACCGCACCGGATCGCGGCCCAGCGGGTCCTCCGACGGGCGCGCCATCGGCTCGGGATCGGGCACCGGCGTGGTCGGCGTCAGGTGAGCGGGCGGCTTCACATGGTCGGGGCGCTTGCCCATGGTGGGTCCTTCCGATTGATCCGGCGTGCGCACCGGCACATATGCAGCGCCATGACCGCCTTCAACCCGAGCCGTTCCGCGCAGACCGCGCGTGACTGACACGCCCCGCCCCGCCGCCCGTCCGCGCCCCGCCCCCGGCGGCCCGGAACCGCTTGGCACCGCCAGCCGACGCGCTGCGCTGCGCCTGCTCGACGCGGTGCTGCGCCGGGGCGAGCCGCTCGAATCGGCGCTTGCACATGCCACGCGCGCGCTGGCGGGTGGACCCGACCGTGGCCTCGCGCATGCGATCGCCGCCGAGACGCTGCGCCGCATGCCCGATCTCGACGCGCTGATCGATTCGGCGACGCGGCAGCGGCTGCCCGACGATGCCAAGGCGCGCAGCGCGCTGCGGGTAGCACTGGTGCAGGCGCTGGCGCTGGGCACCCCGCAGCATGCCGCGATCTCGACGGTGCTGCCGCTGGTCGACGGCGGCCCGCGCAAGCTGGTCCATGGCGTGTTCGGGACGCTGATGCGCGGCAATGCGAAGCTGCCCGAGGTGCCGACGCTGCCGCCTGCGGTCGCGGAGCGCTGGCGTGCGAATTGGGGCAAGGACGTCGCCGAGGCCGCCGCACGCGCGATCGCCGCGCCGCCGCCGGTCGACCTGAGCTACGCCGATCCCGCCAGGGTGCTGCCCGATGCCACGTCGCTTGCCGCGGCGCATGCGCGCGTACCGGCCGGAAGCGATATTGCGACGCTGCCCGGGTATGATGCCGGTGAGTGGTGGGTGCAGGACATCGCCGCGTCGATCCCCGCGCGGCTGTTCGGGCGCGGGAGCGGCCTCGCGCTAGACCTGTGCGCCGCGCCGGGCGGCAAGACGCTGCAGCTCGCCGCCGCCGGATGGCAGGTGACCGCCGTGGAACTCTCCGAAAGTCGCGCGGCGCGACTTCGCGCGAACCGCGACCGCACCGGGCTCGCCTTCGACATCGCGATCGCCGACGTGCTGAAATGGTCGCCCGCGACCCCGGGGGATGCCGTGCTGGTCGACGCTCCGTGCAGCGCGACCGGCATCTTCCGCCGCCACCCCGACGTGCTCCACCGCGCGCACGGCGGGATCGTGGCCGAAATGGCGGACCTCCAGGCGCGCATCCTGAAGCGCGCCGCCGCCTGGGTCGCGCCGGGCGGCACGCTGGTCTACGCCACCTGTTCGCTGGAGCCCGAGGAAGGCGAGGTGCAGATCGAGCGCTTCTTGCGCGAACATCCCGATTACGCGATCCGCGCCGTCACCGCCGACGAACTTCCCGCGGGCATCGCGCCGGAGCCGGAGGGCTGGGTGCGGACCTTGCCGGGGATGCTGGAACAGGCCGGCGGATGCGACGGGTTCTTCGTGGCGCGGGTCCAACGCGCTTCCGCCTGACGCCCGCCTGGGGTAACGGGGCGGAATCATGACAAAGCCCGTCCGCATCGCACCTTCGATCCTGTCCGCCGACTTCGCCAGACTGGGGGAGGAGGTGCGCGCGATCGATGCCGCCGGGGCGGACTGGATCCATATCGACGTGATGGACGGGCATTTCGTCCCCAACATCACGATCGGTCCGGCGGTAGTGAAGGCGCTGCGCCCGCACACGACCAAGCCGTTCGACGTCCACCTGATGATCTCGCCGGTCGACGTCTATCTCGACGCCTTCGCCGACGCGGGCGCGGATACGATCACCGTCCACACCGAGGCGGGGCCGCACATCCACCGGACCATCCAGCACATCAAGTCGCTGGGCAAGCGTGCCGGTGTGGTCCTCAACCCCGGCACCCCCGCCAAGATGCTCGATTACCTGATCGACATGGTCGACCTCGTGCTGGTGATGAGCGTCAATCCCGGCTTCGGCGGGCAGCATTTCATCGACGGCCAGCTCAAGAAGATCGCCGCGATCCGCAAGATGATCGAGCAGTCCGGTCGCGACATCGACCTGGAGGTCGACGGCGGGATCGATGCCGCGACGGCGCGTCGCGCGATCGAGGCGGGCGCGGACGCGCTGGTCGCGGGCACCGCCACCTTCCGCGGCGGGCCGGAACGCTATGCGGAGAACATCCGGGGTCTGCGCGGCGGATGAACGACGACCGCAACGGCACCGACCACGACGGCATCAACCAGGACCGCCGCATCATCTCGGCCGGCGCAGGCGAATCGCTCGGCGACCGGATGGCGACCTGGTTCGAGCGGCTGACGTGGCGCACCCCGCTTCACGACCGGCGGCTCGACGGCCAGCATCCGGTGAAGCTGGTGGTGGTGCCGGTCGACCCGCTGCCGGGCGAGGTCGACCTGGGCGAAGCGTTGCTCGAAGGCTGGATGTACGCCGGCGGCGAGCATCACGCGCTGGAGACGCTCGACGTTGCCGCGCCCGCCGCAGGTCCGGCGTTCGTCGAATATCTGCACGGCTTCGCGTGGCTGCGCGATCTGGCGGCGGTCGGCGATCGTGCGCGCACCGTGCCGCTCGCCGAGGCGCTGACCGCGCGGTGGCTGGCGGCGCATGGCGACCGTGTGTCCGATCCGGCGTGGCGCCCGGCGACGGTGGCGCGGCGGCTGGCGATGTGGGCGTTCCATTCGCCGCTGCTGCTGTCCTCGACCGATCTCGTCTTCCGCTCGCGCGTGCTCAACGGCATCGCCCGTGCCGCCCGCCATCTCGATCGCACCGCCGACAAGGCGCCACCCGGCGCGGAGCGCATCGCGGCATGGGCCGGCGTGGTGACCGCCGGGCTGTTGATCCCCGGCGGCGAGACACGCGTCGCGATCGGCGAGGCCGGGCTGACGCGCGCGCTGGCCACCGGGCTGACTGCCGACGGTGGCGTCGTCAGTCGCTCGCCCGCCGACCTGCTCGACGTGCTGGCGACGATCGGCCTGCTGCGCGCCGCCTGCGCGGCGCGGCGGCTGCCGTTGCCCGACGCGGCGGACGAGGCGCTGGCGCGCGCCACCCCGGCACTGCTCGGCACGACGATGGGCGACGGCGGACTGTCGAGCTGGCAGGGGGCGCTGCCGATCGATGCCGAGGCGGTGAACGATGTGCTGATCGCCAGCGGCGCGCACGGTCGACCGCTGCGCCAGTCGCGCGACTGGGGCTATCAGCGGCTGGCGAACGGCAGCGCGATCCTGCTCATGGACGCGGCACCGCCGCCGATGGCGCGCGTGGCGCAGGGCGGCTGCGCCTCGACGCTGGCGTTCGAGTTCAGCGACGGGACGGAGCGGCTGGTCGTCAATTGCGGCGGCGCGGGCGTCACCGGTGCGCGGATGTCGCCGGCGATGACGATCGGGCTGCGCAGCACCGCCGCGCATTCGACGTTGACCGTCGCCGATACGAATTCGACCGCGATCCTGCCCGACGGCACGCTGGGCAAGGGCGTAAGGGAGGTCGAGCTGACGCGGCAGGAGTCCGAGCTCGGCAGCCGGATCGAGGCCCGCCACGACGGCTATGCCCGCCGCCACGGCTTCCTTCACCAGCGGACGTTGCTGCTGCTGAACGACGGGCGCGAGCTGCGCGGCGAAGATGCGCTGATCACGGCGCCGGGCGCACGCGCCAGACGCGCCGATGCGATGACCCCGTTCATGCTGCGCTTCCATCTCGGCGCCGGCGTCGAGGCGGTGGCGACCGCCGACGGGCAGGCGGCGATGCTGCGCACGGGAAGCGCGCAATTCTGGCACTTCCGCAGCCGCGGCGAACGGCTGACGATCGAGGATAGCGTGTGGGTCGATGGCTGGGGACGGCTGTTCACGACGCACCAGATCGTGATCCACGGCCTTGCCCCGCCCAGCGGCGTCAACGTGAACTGGGTGCTGAAGCGCGCGCGATGACCCTCCTGTGCTCGGGAGGAAGCGGGGGCGCGGTCTAGGGCCAATCGACATTCCGCCAGCGTCCCCGCAAGCGCGGGCAAAGGTCGCAAACCTGCGCGACCAAGCGCGGTTCGGCCTGACAGATGGATAATCTTCGTTGGCGAACAGCCCGGCATTCGCGAGGCGCTGAATGTCGATCCCGCCTAAAAAGCCGCAGCAAGGAGGCGTCACGCTTCGCCATGATCGTCTCGCAGCTGCTCGCTACGAGCCTGCGCCGCGGAGTGGTGATGCGGGAAAGCCGCCATGCCCTTTAGGGTTGAGCCCCGCCCGTCGCCCGCGTAAGCGCGCGCGCATGACCAGCATCCCGATCCGCCGCGCGCTCCTCTCCGTCTCCGACAAGACGGGAATCGTCGATCTCGCCACCGCTCTGTCGGGCAAGGGCGTCGAGCTGGTCTCGACCGGCGGTACCGCAAAGACGCTGCGCGACGTCGGTTTGCCGGTGCGCGACATCAGCGAGCTGACCGGCTTTCCGGAGATGATGGACGGCCGCGTCAAGACGCTTCACCCCAAGGTGCACGGCGGGCTGCTGGCAGTGCGCGACGACCCCGCGCATGCCGCGTCGATGCGCGAGCACGATATCGGCGCGATCGATCTGGTCGTGGTGAACCTCTATCCGTTCGAGGCGACCGTCGCCAAGGGCGCGGGGCGCGACGAAGTGGTCGAGAACATCGACATCGGCGGGCCGAGCATGGTGCGATCGGCCGCGAAGAACCACGCCTATGTCGCGATCGTCACCGATCCGGCGGATTATGCGCTGGTCGCAAGCGGCGAGACGACGCTGGAGGATCGCAAGCGGCTGGCGGCGAAGGCGTATCGCTTGACCGGCATCTACGACACGCTGATCGCCGACTGGTTCGCGAACGACATCGGCCAGACGCCGGTCGAAGACATGCCGATGCTCGAGCTGCGCTACGGCGAGAACCCGCACCAGACCGCGCAGGTCGGCCAGAAGGCGAGCGAGCCGGTCGCCGGCCTGCCACAGGCCCGGCAGGTGCAGGGCAAGGCGCTGTCCTACAACAATTACAACGACGCCGACGCAGCACTGGAACTGGTCGCGGAGTTCCGCGAGGCCGATCCGACCGTCGTGATCGTCAAGCATGCCAACCCATGCGGCGTCGCAACCGCGGCGACGCTGGCCGAGGCCTATGAGGCGGCGTTCGCGTGCGACACCGTATCCGCGTTCGGCGGCATCATCGCACTGAACCGCGCGATCGACGCCGCCACGGCGCGCGCCATCACCGGCATCTTCACCGAAGTGGTGGTGGCGCCGGACGCCGACGAGGAAGCGCTGGCGCTGTTCGCCGCCAAGAAGAACCTACGCCTGCTGCTGACCGGCACCTTGCCCGATCCGTATCGCGACGGGTCCGTCACGAAGCAGATCGTCGGCGGCATGCTGCACCAGTCGCGCGACAACGGCCGGCTGACCGACGACATGCTGAAGGTCGTGACGAAGCGCCAGCCGACCGCGCAGGAGCTCGCCGATTGTCGCTTCGCCTGGACCGTGGCCAAGCACGTGAAGTCGAACGCGATCGTCTACGCCAGGGACGGCGCGACCGCCGGCGTCGGCGCGGGGCAGATGAACCGGCTGGAATCGGCGCGGATCGCGGCATGGAAGGCCCGGGACGCCGCGGAAAAGGCGGGCTGGAGTTCGGCACGGACGATCGGCTCCGCAGTGGCGTCGGACGCGTTCTTCCCGTTCGCCGACGGCCTGCTGGCAGCCGTCGAGGCCGGGGCGACGGCGGTGATCCAGCCGGGCGGCTCGATCCGCGATGACGAAGTGATCGCCGCGGCGGACGAAGCCGGGCTGGCGATGATCTTTACCGGTATGCGCCACTTCCGGCATTGATGTCGGTCGCCCCTGCGCAGGCGGGGGCGAGGCTGTGCCGTGCCGCGCACGCCGCGTCACGCCAGACGCGCTCGTACAGGGCGGCGTGCGACCGGGGCGCGTCACCCGCCCCTACCTGCGCAGCGCGACGGACTAGGTTGTGTCTGCATTCATCGTAGCCAGATCATGGCACAGGCGAGATGTACGAAGCCCATGAAGGCAGTGATGGTTTTCTCGCAGCGCAGGGCGATGCGGCGGAAGCGTTTGAGCTTGTTGAAGAAG
Organism: Sphingomonas phyllosphaerae 5.2; assembly: GCF_000419605.1. NCBI lineage: Bacteria > Pseudomonadati > Pseudomonadota > Alphaproteobacteria > Sphingomonadales > Sphingomonadaceae > Sphingomonas > Sphingomonas phyllosphaerae. The sequence goes on from NZ_ATTI01000001.1 coordinate 3,766,943, forward strand.
CATTCGACCTGATGCCGCTCCTTGTAGAGCCGCCAGTCGATTGACGGTTTTTTGGTGCGGCTGGGGTTTGCCTTGATCTGCGCGGTCGCGCCGAGATCATCGACGATGAAGGCGCGTAGCGGGTCGGCGTCGTAGGCGGCATCGGCGATGACGTGCCCGACGCCCTGTTAACCGGCCAGGAGGTTCCTGGCTTGCGGGGCGTCGCCATGTTGCCCCGGCGTGGGATGAATGCGGATCGGCAGACCGATGGCATCGACGGCTGCATGCAATTTGGTCGTCAGCCCGCCACGGGAGCGACCGATCGAGGCAGCTTCAGCCCCCCTTTTGCGCCGCTCGCATCGGCGTGGACTTTCGAGATGGTGCTGTCGATCAGGACGTATTCGAAGTCCGGCGTGTCGGCCATGCTATGGAAAAGCCTCTCCCATATCCCTGCGTGCGACCAGCGCCGGAACCGCGCATGAACCCCTGACCATTTACCGAACATCTCCGGCAGATCCCGCCAGCGTGCTGAGTTTCCCGCCATCCACAGGATCGCGTCCACGAACAGCCGGTTATCCATTCCACTCCGGCCGGGCATCCCCCTGCGTCCGGGAAGGTGACCTTCGATCCGCGCCCATTGCTCATCCGTCAGTGTCCGTCTGCTCACCGCTGGCTCCTTCCGCCAACCTTGAATCAGAACTTCACATCAAACGGAATCCCTGAATGCAGACACGACCTAGAGCGGTTTCCGATTATGTCGCATTATCGGCACGGAGGCGATTTCGATCCACCGCAAGGCGCGAAAAGGGCGCGATGCTTTGGCATCGTAACCGAGGAGCAACGCCGCGGCGGGCCGAAATCGCCCCGCCGCGTAGCGGGCGCTCAAAGGGCGATGACGGTGGTGCAACGTGGTCGGAAACCGCTCTAGCGGATGAACCCGCCCTCGTTCGGCAGCGTCGCCTCCTCGGCGCTGGGCATCTTGCTGAAGAGTGCGCGGTCGTCCGGACCGAAGGCGTAGCGCCAGATCACGAACAGATACGCCGCCAGCGTCGCCGCCACGCCGATCGACACCTGCGCCCAGCGCCATGCCGGCGGCAGCAGCGCGAACGCGCCGCCGACTAAAGCCCCCGCACACGCCGCCCAGATCAGCGGCCAGCGCATCGGCGAGACGCTGACGCCCAGGATACGCCCCAGCACGCCGGCCTTGATGAACGAGGTGAGCAGCACCACCAGCATCAGCGCGATCGGCGCACCGGCCGCCTGTGTGGTCACGCCATAGCCCGCCGTGCGCAGCGCGAGAATCAGCGCGAACGACAACGCGATCTGCAGCGCGAGCATCGTCATCGAGATCAACAGGTTGCGATGCCTTGCCATATAGACCAGCGCCGATTCGGAGACAGCCCCGGTCGAGGCAAAGACCTCCGCGAACAGCAGGAACACCATCGGAGCCGCGCCGCCGACGAACTGCGGACCGATCGTCGCCATCACGCCTTCGCGCGGGATCGAAGCGGTGATCGCCAGCGCCAGCTGCGCCGCGATGATCCAGAACGCCACCTGCCGCACCTGTCGCGCGATCGCCGCGAGATCGCCGCGCGCAAGGCTCTGCGTCACCACCGGACCGAGGATCGGGTCGAAGCTGGTCTTCAACTTCTGCGGCAGGCTCGCGACCTGTTGCGCCATGTAGTAGATGCCGACCACGCTGGGCGCGAACAACGTGCCCAGGATCAGCCGATCGACGTTGCGGCTGCCCCATTCCAGCGCATCGGCCCCCGCCAGCGGCGTGTTGGCGCGCGTCATCTGCCACAGAACACCGACCTGCGGCGACCAGCCGTGCGGCACGCCGTAGCTGCGGATCAGCGGCACGATGCTGGCGGTCAGCGCCGCGACCATGCTGGCGACATAGGCGAGCACCAGCCCGTCCTTGTGCGTGAAGAACGAGAAGAGGAACGCGAAGATTGACAGCGTCCACGGCTCGATCACCGCGCGCGCGGTGACGCTGGCCTTCACGTTGTGACGATAGGCGAGCGCGGCAAGGCTGACATCGGACAGCGCCGGTGCGAGGATGATCAGCGGAAAGAAGCGGTCGAGCCCGACGATCGCCGAATTGGGATACATCGCCTGCGGAAAGGCGAACAGCATCGCGCTGGCGATCAGACTGGCGATCAGCGCGAGCGCAAGCGCGTCGAAGACGACGTGATTGTGCGGGCGATCGGTGGAGGACAGCGCCTGCGCCAGGCCGCGTTTCAGGCCCAGCGTGGCGATCAGCGCGGCGAACTCGACGACCACCACCGCGATCGCGAAGCGCCCTACCAGCGCCGCACCGTACATATGCCCGGCGATGAACAGGAACGGGATCCGCGCGCCCAGCCGCAGGACGAACCCCGCGACGTTGGTGCGACCGCCCTTGGCGAGGGCGGCGATGTCCTCCGGCTGGTCGGCGGTGGTCATGCGAGCGAGCGATCCGGCGCCGCGGTCATTGCTGCGCTGCGCTCGCAACGACCGGGGGCATAAAGCGATGCCGTGGCGAAGCCACGTCGTCGGACTGGCGCTGCCCGCCGGCCGCGCTTGCTTGAGTCAGCCGGGCGCGGCTGGCTGCCACGCTGCGCGGTCAATGCGCCGCGCCCCAGCTGGCACCCACGCCGATCTCCACCGCCAACGGCACGTCCAGCACCACCACCGGCGTCGCCGCGTTCGCCATCACCCTCTCGATCACCGGACGGGCGCGTTCGACGTCGCCTTCCGGCAGCTCGAACACCAGTTCGTCGTGCACCTGCAACAGCATCCGCACGTCGGGCAGCCCGGCCTCCTGCAAGGCCGGCTCCATCCGCACCATCGCGCGCTTGATGATGTCGGCGCTCGTCCCCTGGATCGGCGCGTTGATCGCGGCGCGCTCGGCACCCTGGCGTTCGTGCTGCACCTTGCTGCGGATGCGTGGGAAGTGCGTCTTGCGACCGAACAACGTTTCGGTGAAGCCATGCTCGCGCACCTGCGTCAGCGTCTCGGCGATGTAGCGATTGATGCCTGGGAAGCGATCGAAATAGCGGTCGATCATGGCTTGCGCCTCGTCAGCCGAGATATCCAGCCGCCCGGCCAGCCCCCAGCGCGAGATGCCGTACAGGATCGCGAAGTTGATCGTCTTGGCGCTCGCCCGCGTGTCGCGCGTCACCTCGCCGAACAACTCCTGCGCGGTCAGGCTGTGAATGTCGTCGCCGCGCGCGAACGCCTCCTTCAACTGCGGCACGTCCGCCATATGCGCCGCCAGCCGCAATTCGATCTGCGAGTAATCGGCGGCGAGGATGACGTTGCCCGGTTCCGCCACGAACGCATCGCGGATCTGTCGTCCCACCTCGGTGCGGATCGGGATGTTCTGCAGGTTCGGGTCGGTCGACGACAGCCGCCCGGTCTGCGCACCGCTGAGCGAGTAACTGGTGTGGACGCGCCCGGTCTGCGGGTGGATCTGCTCCTGCAAGCTATCGGTATAGGTGTTCTTCAGCTTCGTGAGCTGGCGCCATTCCAGCACCCTGGTCACGATCGCCGCGCCCGGCGAATCCTTGTCGGCGGCCAGCCGCTCCAGCTCGGTCACGTCGGTGGAATAGACGCCGCTCTTGCCCTTGCGTCCGCCTTTCAGCCCCATTCGCTCAAACAGCACGTCGCCCAGCTGCTTCGGGCTGCCGATCGTGAACGGACCGCCGGCCAGTTCGTGGACGACACCCTCCAGCTGCGCGATCTGCGTCGAGAACTCGCCCGACAGCTGCGCCAGCCGCTCGCGGTCGACCTTGATCCCGCGCCTCTCCATCCGTGCGATCACCGATACGAGCGGACGGTCGACCATCTGGTAGACACGCGTCCCGCCCTCGCGCGGCAAGCGCGCGGCAAAGCGCCGCCACAGCCGCAGCGTCACGTCGGCATCCTCGGCGGCGTAGCGGGTCGCGGCCTTCAGATCGACCTCGTGGAAGCCCAGCGCCTTCTTGCCGCTGCCCACCACGTCCTTGTACGCGATGCACGTGTGCGACAGGTGCGTGGCCGCCAGCTCGTCCATCCCGTGCCCATGGCGCCCGGCATCGAGATCGAAGCTCATCACGATCGTGTCGTCATAAGGGGCCACGTCGATGCCGCCCTGCGCTTCATAGGCGCGGGCGAGCACGATCAGGTCGTATTTGAGATTATGCCCGATCTTGAGGACGCCGGCGTCCTCCAGCAGCGGCTTGAGCTTCGCGAGCACCACCTCGGCGTCGAGCTGCGGCGGGCGTTCGGCGAACATGTCGCTCCCGCCGTGCGCGAGCGGGATATAGCAGGCGAGGTTCGGGTGCAGCGCCAGCGACACGCCGACCAGCTTCGCCAGCATCGGGTCCTTGGCGGTCGTCTCGGTATCCACCGCCACCCAGCCCTGGTGTCGTGCGATCGTGATCCAGCGATCGAGCGCGTCTTCGTCCACCACCGTCTCATAGCCGTCGTGGTTGCAGGCGGGCTCGTCGTCGTCGAACGCCGCATCCGTCGGCGCCTCGGCGACCGGCGCGTCGGCTACCTCGCCCAGCCGCGACAGCAACGAGCGGAAGCCATGATGGTCGAGGAACGCCCGGAGCGGCGCATCGGGGATGCCGTCCGCCAGCGAAAGCTCCTCCAGCGGCTGCGGCAACGGCACGTCGCACGCCAGCGCGACCAGCCGACGGCTCATCCGCGCCGCATCGGCATGTTCGATCAGATTGTCGCGCAGCTTGCCCTTCTTCATGGCGTCGGCAGCGGCGAGCACGCCCTCCACATCGCCATGTTCGAGGATCAGCTTGGCAGCCGTCTTGGGGCCGACGCCCGGGACGCCGGGGACATTGTCGACGCTGTCGCCCATCAGCGCCAGCACGTCGCCCAGCTTCTCCGGCCCGACCCCGAACTTCGCCTCGACGTCGGCGGGGCCGAGCGTGCGGTTGTTCATCGTGTCGAGCATGTCGACCGACGGGTCGGTCATCAGCTGCATCAGGTCCTTGTCGGAGCTGACGATCGTCACCTGCCATCCCTGCGCCAGCGCGGCCTTGGTATAGCTGGCGATCAGATCGTCCGCCTCCCAGCCCTGCTCCTCGATGCACGGCAGCGAGAAGGCGCGGGTGGCGTCGCGGATCATCGGGAATTGCGGGACGAGATCCTCGGGCGGCGGCGGGCGGTGCGCCTTGTACTGGTCGTACAGCTCGTTACGGAACGTGTGGCTGGACTTGTCGAGGATCACCGCCATGTGCGTCGGGCCATCGGCCCTGTGCAGCTGATCGGCGAGCCGCCATAGCATCGTCGTATAGCCATAGACCGCACCGACCGGTTCGCCGTGCTTGTTGGTCAGCGGCGGGAGGCGGTGATAGGCCCGGAAGATGTAACCCGATCCGTCGACTAGATAGAGGTGCGGCATGCCGATCGCCCTATAACGTTATCGCGTGGCGGGGAACCGGCGTTCTACGTGCTCACTCCGTCTCTTCCGCGCCGCTGCCCCGCGGCTGCGCCCCGGTCAGCGCGGCGGCGACCTGCTGGATCAGCACCTGGCGCACGCGCATCGGCGCGGTGGTGTCGCCGATCTGCACCGCGATCGCATAGCGGCGCCCGTCCGGCGCAGTCAGCAGCCCGATATCGTTGAACCCGGCATTGCGGCTGCCCAGTTCCTGGCCGGTCCCGGTCTTGTGCGCCAGCGTCCATCCGGCCGGAGTCGCCGCCTTCAACCGCGCACGCCCGGTGTGCGAGGCGGCCATCGTTTCCAGCAGCACGCGCGTCGACGTCTCGCTCAGCAACTCGCCGCGCGCCAGCCGCGCCAGCGCCTCGACGATCCCGGCGGGCTGCGCGCCATCGGGCGGGTTGTCGATATACCGTTGCAGCGCGGCGCGGCGCAGCGCGGGGTCGAGCCGCGCACGCGCCGCCTCGAACCCGCGCCCCATCGCCATCGACTGGTTCCACGTCACCCCGGCGGTGCCGCTCTGCAACAACCGCTCGCCAGGGCCGAAGCGAATCCCGTTCAGCCGCTTTTCCGCCAGGAAGCGCCGCACCGCCGACGGGCCGCCGACCACGTTCAACAGCCGGTCGTTGGCGGTATTGTCGCTTTGCGTCAGCGCGCGGGTCAGCAGCGCGCCGACCGTCGTCTGATAGCCCTGCACGGTCACCAGCGACGCGATCGGCTGATGGAACAGCGTCAGGTCGTCACGCGTCACCAGCACCGGATCGTCGAGCTTCAGCCGCCCGGCGTCGCGTTGCGCCAGCACCGTCATCGCGACCCACAATTTGCTGACGCTCTGCTGCGGCAGCGACAGCGTGCCGCCCTCCGATACGATCCAGTCCTCGTCCACCGCCTGGATCGCGGCGCCGGCCTTTCCGGGGAAGCTGCGGATCAGCTGCGACACCCGCGCCTGCAACGCGCGTGGCGCGGACTTCGGGCGCGGCGGCGCCGGGGGCGGCACCGCGACCGACACGAGCGGCGGCGGCGGCGCGGCCGGGATCAGCGTCGACCCCGCACCGGCCCCGCACCCGGCAATCAGCAGCGACCAGCCGATCACCGCCGTCCGGTGCGCGAAAGTCGTCTTTCCCATGTCTGCCGCCGTCACCCCTGCTTCGCCGATCGGTGTGCCGCTCGCGTCCCCCAGCGCATAGCCCTGCGACTCGGGCTTGCGACGATCGCCCGCCGTCGCGCGACGAAGCGAGTCGTTCGTCCTCAACCGGTGGATCCGCCGCGATTCACGGCACCAGCACCGTGTCGACCGGCGGGTCGCTCAACCCGGGATAGTCGAGCGTATAGTGCAGCCCGCGGCTTTCATGGCGATGCAGCGCCGCACGGACGATCAACTCGGCGGTCTGCAACAGGTTGCGCAGCTCGATCAGGTCGGGGGTGACGCGGAAATGGCCGTAATAATCCTCCACTTCGGAGCGCAGCAGATCGATGCGATGCTGCGCGCGCTCCAGCCGCTTGGTCGTCCGCACGATGCCGACGTAATTCCACATGAAGCGCCGGATCTCGGTCCAGTTCTGCTTGATGACCACTTCCTCGTCGGAATCGGTCACGCGGCTTTCGTCCCATGCGCGGATCGACGGCACCGGCGGCAGCGTGTCCCAGCATTCGGCGATGTGCTGCGCCGCCGCCTCGCCGAAGACGAAACATTCCAGCAGCGAGTTCGACGCCAGCCGGTTCGCACCGTGCAGCCCCGATTGCGTGCATTCGCCCGCCGCGTACAGCCCGGGCAGGTCGGTCCGCCCGTCGCGATCGACGACGATCCCGCCGCAGGTGTAATGCTGCGCCGGCACGACGGGGATCGGCGAGGTCGTCATGTCGATTCCCAGCCCGAGCAGCTTCTCGTGGATGTTGGGGAAATGGCTCCGGACGAAATCGGGCGGCATGTGGCTGATATCGAGATGGACGAAGTCGAGCCCGTAGCGCTTGATCTCGGCGTCGATCGCGCGCGCCACCACGTCGCGCGGCGCCAGCTCCAGCCGCTCGTCATAATAAGGCATGAAGCGCTTGCCGGTGGTCGGGTTGATCAGCCGCCCGCCCTCACCGCGGACCGCCTCGGTGATCAGGAAATTCTTGACCTCCAGGTGGTAGAGGCAGGTCGGATGGAATTGCATGAATTCCATGTTGGCGACGCGCGCCCGTGCCCGCCACGCCATCGCGATCCCGTCGCCGGTGGCGCCGCGCGGCGCGGTGGAGAAGAGGTACGTCCGCCCCGCCCCGCCCGTCGCCAGGATCGTCGCACGCGCGGTGTGCAATCCCACTGCGCCGCTCTGCCGGTCGATCGCGTAGACGCCCCACACGTGGCCGGCGCCGGAATAACGTTGTTCGTGGCGGCTGGTGGCGAGGTCGATCGCGACCTGATCGGGCAGCATCGTGATATTGGGATGTGCGGCGGCGGCGCGTTGCAGCGCCTCCTGCACCGCCCAGCCGGTCGCATCGGCGACATGGACGATGCGGCGGCGGGAATGCCCGCCCTCTCGCGTCAGGTGCAGCGCGCCGCCCTCCTCCGCGAACGGTACACCCAGCGCGCGCAGCCGTTCGATCGCGGCGGGTGCGCGCTCGACCACGAACTCGACGATCGCGCGATCGTTGAGCCCCGCCCCTGCGACCATCGTGTCCTCGACGTGATGCTCGAAGGTGTCGCCGGGTTCCAGCACCGCGGCGATCCCGCCCTGCGCCCACGCGGTCGACCCGTCGTTGAGGGCGCCCTTGGCGAGCACGGTCACCTTGAAGCGATCGGCGAGGTTCAGTGCGGCGGTGAGCCCGGCGGCGCCGGAGCCGACGATCAGGACGTCGCTCTCGCTCATCGGGCGGCCCGGCGAATGTTGCGAATGTTGAGGCGCTGGCGTGATCGCAGGGGAGAGGCAAGGTACATGCCGATCCATGTGGCATAGTTAGGTGGCAATAGGACAGCCTATGTTGCGCCGGCCGCTGCAGGCGCCACGATCGTCATCCCCCCGTCGGTGGCTGGCGTCGCGCAAGGAGGCGTCAGCGCTTTTCCGCCACCCGTGGCAAGCGGTCGATCGGCTCGACCGAGACGTTGCGGAACCACGTCTCCGCACCTTCCGACTGCAACTGGATCCGGCCGTGGGTCAGCGGGGTGCGCGCGCCGTCCTTGCCGATGGTCGCCAGCCCCTCGACCACCATCACCGGCAGGCCGTTGACGACATGCACCGCACGGTCGCCCAGCACGTACAGGTCGAGGACGTTCCACGCCCCCGCCGGCCGTTCGGCGTCGCGCGCATTCTCGACATTCCAGATCAGCGATCCGTTCACGATCTCGACGGGCCTGCCGCCCAGCCGGTAACGGACCGGCGGGGAGATCAGCGCCGGGTCCAGCGCTGCGGTGGTGCGGATGCGCAGGTCGCGCCCGACCGCCACCGCCATGCCGGTCGACCCCGCCATGATCTCGAACTCCACCGACGGCTGCCAGGTGCCGAACACCGCGCCGGGCGCGCCGTGCGTGTGATAGAGCAGACCGTTGTTCGGCGGCTGCCCGATGCGAGGCGCCCAGCGCTTGTCGCCCCAGCGAAATTCCAGCCGCAGGTGATAATCGCGCAGGTCGGCGTCATGGACCAGCGCGCCCCATGTCTCGCCCTTCACCCACAAGGCGGGCTTGCCGTCGATCGCCTTTACCGCGAAATCGCCGGTGGTCGCGCGCGAGCGCCCGATCGGGGCCACGCCTGGGTTGTCGCGATAGGTGACCGCCGGATCGGGGTAGCCGAGCCATGGCTGCCATCCCGTCAGGTCACGGCCGTTGAACAATGCGCGCGCCGGCCCCGTCGCTCTGGGCACGTCGGCCAGCACCAGCACCTGCGGCGTGGCCGGCGCATCGCCGACGATCGCCTGTGCCTGCTCGACCGGGGAAGGCGTTGCCGCCTGCGCCATCAAACCGGCCGCCGCCAACAGGATCACCTTCATCGACCGCTCCCCTCGTCTTGCCGCGCTATCGCAGCATAACGGAGCCGCAACAATGGCTTACGACCAAGGTCTATGTCGGGTGCGGGTCAAACCTGTCCATTGTTCGACGCGCGGGTCAGGCTGAGGAACACGTCCTCCAGATCGGCTTCCTTGGTCGAGACGTCGACGATGCCATAACCGTCGCGCTGGATCGCGCCCAGTACCTCGCCCGCGTTGACGCGGTCCTTGGCGTAGGTGATCTCCAGCGTGCGCGTGCCCTTCAGTGCGACCTTCCCGAAGCACGCATTGTCGGGCAGCGCCGCGACGTCGCGATCGACGGTGACCGCCACGATCTTCTCCTGCGCCTTGCCGAGCAGTTCCGAGGTCGGTTCGTTGGCGATGACGCGGCCGTGGTTGATGATGGCGATGCGATCGCACAACTCCTCGGCCTCCTCCAGATAATGGGTGGTCAGCACCACCGTGACACCCGCGTCGTTCAGGCTGCGCACATAGGTCCAGAGTTGCTGGCGCAGTTCGATGTCGACCCCCGCCGTCGGCTCGTCGAGCACCAGCACCGGCGGCTGATGGACCATCGCCTTGGCGACCATCAACCGCCGCTTCATGCCGCCCGACAGCGTCCGGGCATAGGCGCGCGCCTTGTCCTCCAGATGCACCGCACGCAGCAATTCCATGCTGCGGCGCTCCTTTTTGGGCACGCCGTACAGCCCGGCCTGGATCTCCAGCGTTTCCACCGGCGTGAAGAACGGGTCGAACAGGATCTCCTGATTGACGATCCCGATCGACGCCTTGGCGTTGCGCGGATGCTCGTCGATGTCGAAGCCCCAGATCGTCGCCTGCCCGCTGGTCTTGTTGACCAGACCGGCCAGGATGTTGATCAACGTCGACTTGCCCGCGCCGTTCGGCCCGAGCAATCCGAAGATGCTGCCGCGCGGCACGTCGAACGACACGCCGTCCAGCGCACGCTTGGGCGCGCCGCCCTTTATCCCGGCGTAGGTCTTGCAAAGGTCACGGATCGAGATCGCGGCGTCGGTGGGAGCAGGGGTCATGCGTGGAGCGATAGGCCGATCGCGGGACGAAGCCAACAATCCGGATTGCCGGTGGCTTGAGGATTGTTTCGCTCCCCTCGCCTTGCTAATCGCCGCTTCATGCAGCCGCCGTCCGAACTCGTCCGCACCTCGTCCGCCCGCGTCGCCTGCGACGGCGCGACCGACATCCCCGGTGGCGCGGCACTGGGCCACCCGCGCGTGTGGCTGCAGATCGACGAGCATGGCTATGTCGACTGCGGCTATTGCGACCGGCGCTTCGTGCTGATCGGTGGCCCGGCGGACGGCGTCGACCCGACGACGCTGCGCGACGTTCACGAAGGTTCCAATCCGCGCTGATCCTGGCGTTGATCGGGGGCTAATCACGGGGCGTAGTATCGCGGGCCCGGCGCGCCTATCTTGAGCGGCATGACCGATCCCCGCTCCTTCCTGTACCGCGACACGCTCGATCCCGCCACGGCGCAGCGCGTCACCGCCGACGTGCTGGCGCGCGCCGATGACGGCGAACTGTTCCTGCAATATCGCAAGGCCGAGGCGTTCGGCTTCGATGACGGCCGGCTGAAGACGGCGAGCTACGACACCACGGCCGGTTTCGGGCTGCGCGCGGTGTCAGGCGAAATGACCGCGTTCGCGCACGCCAATGAGCTGAGCGAGGCCGCGATCCGCCGCGCCGGCGAGACGATGGCGCTGATCGACCCGTCGGCACACCCCAAGGCCGCGCCGCCGACCCGGACCAACCACCACCTCTATACCGACGCCGACCCGCTCGATCTGGTGCCGTTCGCCGACAAGGTGAACCTGTGCCAGACGATCGACGCCGCCGCACGCGCGCGTGATCCGCGGGTGGCGCAGGTGTCGGTCGGGCTCTCGGGAACGTGGAGCGTGGTCGAGGTCGTGCGCGCGGACGGCTTCGTCGCCACCGACGTGCGCCCGCTGGTGCGGCTGAACGTGTCGATCGTCGCGGAGGCGAACGGGCGGCGCGAGACCGGCAGCTTCGGTGTCGGCGGACGTTATCTCTACGATCGCCTGCTCGAACCCGCGATGTGGAACCGCGCGATCGACGAGGCACTGGCGCAGGCGCTGGTCAATCTCGACGCGGTCGATGCGCCGGCGGGCGAGACGACCGTGCTGCTTGGCAGCGGCTGGCCGGGCATCCTGTTGCACGAGGCGATCGGTCATGGGCTGGAGGGTGATTTCAACCGCAAGGGCACCTCGGCCTTCGCCGGCCGGATCGGCGAGCGGGTCGCCGCGCCAGGCGTGACGATCGTCGACGACGGCAGCATCGCGGACCGCCGCGGGTCGCTGACCATCGACGACGAAGGCACGCCGACCGGCGAGACGATCCTGATCGAGGACGGCATCCTGAAGGGTTACATGCAGGATCGGCTCAACGCACGGCTGATGGGGGTCGCGCCGACCGGCAACGGCCGTCGCGAAAGCTTCGCGCACGCGCCGATGCCGCGGATGACCAACACCTTCATGAAGGCCGGCCGTGACGATCCCGCCGAGCTGCTGGCGCGGGTGAAGAAGGGCATCTTCGCGAAGTCGTTCGGCGGCGGCCAGGTCGATATCGTCTCGGGCAAGTTCACCTTCTCGTGCACCGAGGCGTATCGCATCGAGGACGGCAAGATCGGTGCGCCGATCAAGGGCGCGACGTTGATCGGCGACGGGCCCAGCGTGCTCACCAAGGTGCTGGGCGTCGGCCACGACTTTGCACTCGACGAAGGCATCGGCGTGTGCGGCAAGGGCGGGCAGAGCGTGCCGGCCGGCGTCGGGCAACCGTCGCTGCTGATCGACGGGCTGACGGTGGGCGGGACCGCCTAGAGCCCTAGATCAGCATATCGAGCGCCGCCTTGATCTCCCGTTCGATCTCATCCGCCGACCCGACTTGCTCGCCTAGAAGACGGCGATCGACCGATCGAAGGAATAGCGTCGCCACGCGGTAGGCGACGCCGTCGATCGCTATGCACGGGTTCAATCGCGAAAGCGCTACGCTGTCCTCTCCCGCCTCGCGTAGCGGAGCGACGGCGCGGGAGCGCAGATCCGACAGCAGGTCGGACTGGCAATCCACGACGAGCCCGTGTCTGTCGAGCCGATAGATCGCAAACTGTGCCACCAAAGAACGGGAAGATCGCCGGGCGGAATGCCGTTTTCCTCGATCCAGCGATTATGTCGCTCGATCTACGCGGCATTTTCCTGTCGCCCTCGCCGCTCGCGCTCCGACGTTATCGCAACCTTCAAAGCCGGCTCCGTGACCTGCGACAGGTTCAATCCCCGCTCGCGTGCCAACGCGACGACGCCCGTGTCGAGCGACAGATTGACCGGCCTTCGCTTGCCGGAAAGGACAGGATCGTGCTTCATGGTGCGCATGTTGTGCGCACGGATCATGCGCATCAACACGGAGCATCGTCGATGGAGTTCTTTCCCGCCCTGACCGCCGACCATCGCACCTTCATTGCGAAACAACCGGTGTTCTTCGTCGCCACCGCGGCGGCGGGTGCGCGCATCAATCTCAGCCCCAAGGGCATGGACAGCTTCCGCGTGCTCGACGACACGACCGTCGCCTATCTGGACGTCGCGGGATCGGGGAACGAGACCAACGCGCATCTGCTCGCCGACGGGCGGATCACGATCATGTTCTGCGCCTTCGACAATCCGGCGCTGATCTTTCGCATCTACGGCCACGGCCGCCCGGTCCTGCCGCAGGACGACGACTGGGCGGAGCTTGCCAGCCGTTTCACCCTGCTGCCCGGCACGCGGCAGATCTTCGTGATTGCGGTCGACCGGGTGCAGACCTCGTGCGGCTGGGGCGTGCCGCATATGGCGTTCGAGCGCGAGCGGCAGACCCTGAACAAATATCACGCGGCCACCAGCGATGCGACGCGCTTCGGCAAATATGCGGTGCGGACCACCAGCATCGACGGACTGCCGGTCCGCAACCCCGAGCGCGTGCCCGGCTGATGGCGCTGGTCGAACTCGGTCGCTACGACCGTAACCTCGCCAATATCCTGGTCGGGCGGCTGGAAAGCGACGGTATTCCGGCGCTGGCCTTCGACGGCGGCGCGTCGATCGCCGACGGCAGCTGGTTGCTGATCCCCGTGCGCGTCATGGTCGACGAGGATGATCTCGCCGCCGCGCAGGCGATCGCCGGCCCTGCCTGAAAAACGGGCAGCTATTCCAGGCTGCACGTTTATTAACGCCCGTTAGGACCTGCTCCGGTTGATCTTCCCTGTGCGACGTGTTGGCACGGCGCTTGCTTTGCTCGTCGATAGACAACGCAAAGGGGGCGCGATGAAGCTGGTCATAGCGATCATCAAACCGTTCAAGCTCGACGAGGTGCGCGAGGCGCTGACCACCGTCGGCGTGGCGGGGATGACGGTATCGGAGGTGAAGGGGTTCGGTCGCCAGAAGGGGCAGACCGAAATCTACCGCGGCGCCGAATACAGCACCAACATGGTGCCAAAGATCAAGATCGAGGTGGTCTGCGCCACCGACATCGCCGACCGCGTGGTGGAGGCGATCCAGGCCGCGGCGAACACCGGCGCAATCGGCGACGGCAAGATCTTCGTGCTCGATGTCGGGCAAGCGGTGCGCATCCGCACCGGCGAAACCGACGACACGGCATTGTGATGGGGGGACCGATGACGCTTTCACGCAAATTTGCGGCGGCCGCCGGGGGGCTGGTCGCCGCGGTACTGACCGCCGCGCCCGCGCTTGCGCAGGCGGCCGGCCCGGTGCGCGCACCAGCCGCCGAGGTCGCCGCAACGATGGTCAACAAGGGCGACACGTCGTGGATGCTGATCTCGGCGGCACTCGTGCTGTTGATGTCGATCCCCGGCCTCGCGCTGTTCTACGGCGGCCTGGTCCGCACCAAGAACATGCTCAGCGTGCTGATGCAGGTGTTCATGATCGTCTCGGTCGCCAGCCTGGTCTGGGTCTGCTGGGGCTACAGCATGGCCTTCACCAGCGGCAACGCCTTCGTCGGCGGGCTGTCGAAGGCGTTCCTGAACGGCGTCGGGCCGACCTCGGTCGCCGCGACCTTCTCGAACAACGTCTACGTCCCGGAATACGCCTTCATCGCGTTCCAGATGACTTTTGCATGCATCACGCCCGCGCTGATCGTCGGCGCGTTCGCGGAGCGCGTGAAGTTCACCCCGCTGCTAATCTTCGTCGTCCTGTGGTTGACGATCGTCTATTTTCCGATGGCGCACATGGTCTGGTACTGGGCCGGCCCGGACTACCTGGCCGACGCGCCGACCGACGCCGGGTTGCTGTACGGCTGGGGCGCGCTGGACTTCGCGGGTGGCACCGTGGTGCACATCAACGCCGGGATCGCGGGCCTCGTCGGCTGCCTTATCATCGGCAAGCGCCACGGCTACAAGTCGGAACCGATGCCGCCGCATTCGCTGACGATGACGATGATCGGCGCTTCGCTGCTGTGGGTCGGCTGGTTCGGGTTCAACGCCGGGTCAAATCTGGAGGCCAACGGCGCGGCAGCGCTGGCGTTCGTCAACACCTTCGTCGCTACCGCCGCCGCAGCGGTCGCCTGGGCGGTGATCGAGCAGATCATCCACAAGAAGCCGTCGTTGCTGGGCGGCGTGTCGGGGGCGGTCGCCGGCCTCGTCGCGATCACCCCGGCCGCCGGGTTCGCCGCGCCGATGACCTCGATCCTGCTCGGCTTCGTCGCCAGCATCGCGTGCTTCTTCTTCGTGACGACCGTGAAGAACAAGCTCGGCTATGACGACACGCTCGATGTGTTCGGCGTTCACTGCGTCGGCGGCATCATCGGCGCGATCGCGACGGGGATCGTCGCGGCACCATCGCTCGGCGGTCAGGGCTGGATCGACTACACCAAGTTCCCGTCGGTCGCCGGCGAATATGACATGGCCGCGCAGGTTCTCACGCAGATCAAGGCGGTCGTGCTGACGCTCTGCCTGTCGGGCGGCGTGTCGGCGGTGCTGTTCTACGGCATCAAGGCGACGATGGGCCTGCGCCCCTCGCTGGAGGTCGAGGTCGAGGGCCTCGACATCAACGAGCATGGCGAACGCGCCTACAATTACTGACGAATTCGCGAGGGCGGCGCACCCGTCGCCCTCGCCACCGATGTTCCTCCTGCGGACGACACTAACGGCCCGGCGCGGAAACGCGACCGGGCCCTTTTTTGTCGTGCTGCACCGATGCTGCGCCGCAAGATGACGGACGGGTGCGGATTTGCTATATCTGCGGTTGGCGTCGGGCGATCCCGTACGAACGAGACCCCGGCTCCTGACAAGGAGAGGATGGGTCATGACCACGATCAGGAATGTCGGACACAATGGCGTCGTCGCCGCCGGTATCGCTGCGATGTGTGCTGCCGCGGTCGTCGGCGCGCAATTGACCGCCGAGGCGGTGATCTACGTCGGCGAACTATTGCTGCGATGAAGCGAAGAGAGCGGGTCGTACGCTGGATCCGTCGATGATCGCGTAGCGCGGGTCGCCCGACGATCCGCAGCTTCAAAGCAGGAACGCGTCGCCCCTACGGACCGCCCGACCCGCCGCGGCATCACCGATGGCGAACGCTATTTGGGCAAGCGGATCTCGAACATCGTCGGCCAGCGCTTGCCGGTGACGAACAGCCGCCGCCCCTTCGCGTCCCAGGCGATGCCGTTGGCGACTGCTTCGGGATCGCGCGCACCCACTTCGGCGACGATCGCGCGCAGGTCGATCAGGCGGGTGACCACGCCCGTGGCGGGATCGATGCGGACGATGAACGGTTGGTGCCAGACGTTCGCGAGGATCGCGCCGTCCACCATCTCCAGCTCATTGATCTGATCCAACGGACGCCCCGCGAAGGTGACGGTCACGGTGCGGCGTACCTTCATCGTCACCGGATCGTGGAAGGTCAGCGTCGAACTGCCGTCGGAGCGGATCAGCGACGTCGCATTCGCGGTCAGCCCCCAGCCCTCACCCGCATAGCGCATCGTGCCGAGCGGCTTGAGCGCCGCTGCCGACCAGCGGTGCGCGATGCCATCATGCCACGTCAGGCTGATCGCCTCGCGCTTCCACATCGCCAGCCCTTCACCGAATTGCGCGGCCGGGATCGTACGGCGCAGCCGAACCTTGCCGGTCACCAGATCGACGCGGCGGACGTCGGAGCGTCCCTCCAGCCCGACGCTCTCGACCAAGGCATCGCCGTCCCACACCAGCCCTTCGGTGAACGCCTCGCGATCGTGCGGGAAGCGGCGCACCACGACCGGCGCGACCAGCGCGGGTTGGCGCGCAGCGACGGCGGCGGCGACCGCTTGCGGGGGGGCTGCGCCCGCCGGACCGGCGAGCGCGATGAGCGGAAGAAGCATCCAGCGGGACATGCCCGAGCGGTACGATGCCGCGGCGTGTCGGGCAATCGGCTACGCGCCGCGGTGCAAATCAGCCGGCCTTGGGCGTACCCGCGACCGCGCTGACGCTGGCGACGCCATTATCGGTCAGCGAAACGATGAACGGTGTCCCATCCTCGCACGTCGCGACCCATGCCGGATTGCCCCGCATCGCCGGCGCTGCCACTGACCGGGTCACGCCCTGGCATGCGCGCCCGGCATCGCTGATCGCGCGGAACAGCACGGCGTTGCGCTCCTTCTCGTTCAATTGCGCCATCCGCTCCAGATAGTTGCCGTCAGTCGCATCGTTGACGGTGGCGGACTGCGTCGGCGTCCCCGAACCGCAGGCGGCGATCGACAGCGGCAACAGTGCGGCGAAGGTGACGTGACGTAGCATGGGCAGCCTTTCGAAGATCGGTGCGCAGCCATAACGACTTTGCGTGCTTCGGGTTGCAGCACGCCCCGCTATAGTGATGCACAGGGGTGCGTAGAATCGTGAGGATCGTGATGGTGCGTGGACAGCGGGCGGTCGGGCTGGTGGCGGTAATGGCGCTGCTCGCCTCATGCGGCGGGGATGACGGCGGCACGCGCGCGAGTAGCACGGGGGACGGCGGAAGCGGCGGCACCACCACGGTCGGCGTGACGCCGCCCGCCAACGGCTGCGCCCTGCGTGCCCGTCAGGACTGGATGCTGGCGAAGATGAACGAGTGGTACCTCTTCCCGGAGACACTGCCGACCAGCCTCGATCCCGGGGCCTTCGCGACCGCCGACGACTATCTCGACGCCCTGACCGCGACCGCACGCGCACAACGCAGAGATCGCTTCTTCACCTATCTGACCTCGGTCGCGGAGGAGAACGCCTATTACAATTCCGGTGCCACCGCCGGCATCGGGGTGCGGCTGGCATTCGATTCGACCGACCGGCTGTTCGTCAGCGAAGCGTATGAGAATGCGCCTGCTCTCAACGCCGGGATCGATCGCGGTGCACAGATCGTCGGCATCGGCACCACCGCCACGACGGTGCGCACGGTCAGCGATATCCTGGCGAGCGGCGGCGACGCCGCGCTCAACGCGGCGCTGGACACCTCGACCCGCGGCACGGTGCGCGTGCTGCGCGTCACCGACGCCGGCGGCACCCGCGACGTCACCGTGACCAGCACTGACTTCGCGGTCTCGCCCTTGTCCACGCGCTATGGCAGCAAGGTGATCGACGACGGCGGGCGCAAGGTCGGCTACATCAACCTGCGCACGTTCATCGGCACCGCCGACGACCAGTTGCGCGCCGCATTCGGCACCTTCCGGACGCAAGGGATAACGCAGGTGATCGTCGACCTGCGCTACAATGGCGGCGGCCTGCTGGATACGGCAGAGACGTTCACCGACCTGCTCGGCGCCAACCGCTCGACCAGCGACGTGCAGGCGTACACCACCTATCGCACATCGAAGTCGAGCGAGAACACGACCCGTCGCTTCCAGCGCGAGGCGCAGGCGATCGCGCCGACCCGGATAGCGTTCATCGGCACCGCGCAGACCGCCTCGGCCAGCGAATACGTCATCAACGCGCTGATCCCGTACCTGCACGCCGATCTCGCGCTGGTGGGCGGCAACACCTATGGCAAGCCGGTCGGGCAGATCGCGCTCGACAATCCGTCGTGCAGCGACGACCGCTTGCGCGTCATCGCATTCGCGCTCCAGAATTCGGCACGGCAGGGCGATTATTACGACGGCCTGGCGACGAAGGTCGATTCGAGCTGCCAGGCCACCGATGATTACACCCGCCCGCTCGGCGACCCGCAGGAAGCCTCGACGCGGACCGCGCTCGACTGGCTGGCCGGGCGTAGCTGCACGCGGATCGGGTCGAGCGCCGCGGCGGCGCGCACCATAGGGCTGTTCGCTCCGTCGCGTCGGCCGCTGCTGGCGACGAACCCGACCGCCGCACAGCGCGAGACGCCGGGGCTTTACTGAGGGGTATCAGCCGCTGCCGCAGCATGATGGGCTGCGCGGGACATTGCCGCATCGCGGGCCTGGCTTCGCTTTGGGCCGGTCGACATCCGGCCCTGAAGTCGAACCCGCCTTGTTCGCCGCTTCTGCCGCGGCGAACAGTCATCGAGCCTTGGTTCAGGTCCGCGGCGACGGCTGGGAACCGATGATCGGGCATGCCGATCCGGACAGGTGTATCGCGGACCTGCCTCGTTGGTCGGCTTGCCGCCGCCCGGTGCTCCCGACGTCAGTCCTTCCAGCCCCAATACAGCTGCGCCGGCGGCACGTTCCACCATTCCATATCGTGATCGATGCGGTGGAAGTGCGGTGCGATGAAGTCGCGGACCTTGGGGCTGAACTGATAGACCAGGAACCCGCCATCGACGCGCAGCACGCGCTGCGTCGCCGCCGCGATCGCCGGACCGACCCCCTCGGGAAGCGTCGAGAACGGCAGCCCCGACAGCACGTAATCGGCCGCGGCATGGCCATGTTCGGCGACGATCCGCTCCACGTCGGCCGCCGACCCGTGCACCGCGACGAAGCGCGAATCGGTGATCGTATGGTCGAGGTAGCGGATGAAATCCTCGTTGGTGTCGATCGCGATCAGCATCGCGTCGGGCGCCATGCGCTCCAGGATCGGGCGGCAGAACGTGCCGACGCCGGGGCCGTATTCAACGAACAGCTTGCAGTTCGCCCAGTCGACCGGGCCGAGCATCTTGGCGATCAACCGGTCCGATGACGGGATGATCGAGCCAACCATGACCGGATGCTTCAGGAAGCCGGTGAAGAACATCTGCCACGGTCCGGGCACGCCGGCGGCTTTGCTGCGGTCGCGCCGCACGGCGTCGCTGGAACTGGTCATGTGGAAAAAGCGGCTCCCGAAAGCTCTTGGACTGATGACGTAACGGCGTCATCAGCATGACGAACGCCTTGCAAGCACAGCGGTTGCCATAGCCGGGTTGCGCGTATGCCCCAAGGGCCTAATCGACGTTGCGCGGGGCGGATCAGGGACAGATGGCGATGCACGGGCGACACGACGCGACCTTCGCGCTGATGTTCATGGTGATGCTGACGATCGCGGCGGGTAATACCGCGCTGCAGTCGGTGCTGCCCGCGCTCGGCCGTTCGCTCGGCGTGCGCGATGCGGAGGTCGCGCTCGCCTTCTCGATCTCGGCCCTGTTCTGGGTGCTGGCCGCGCCGTTCTGGGCTGACCGCTCGCATCGCCACGGGCGACGCGCGATGATCCTGCTCGGGCTGGGCGGCTATGCGGTCAGCCTGACGTTATGCGGCGTGTTCCTGGCCGCCGGGATCAACAGCTGGGTCGGCGGCGGAGCCGCCTTCCTGCTCTTCATCGTCGGGCGGGTGATCTACGGCGCGTTCGGCGCCGCCGCGCCGCCCGCGGTGCAGGCTTTGGTCGCCGGCAGCACGACCCGCGAGGAACGCACCCGCGCGCTGACGCTGCTCGCCTCCGCGTTCGGGCTGGGGACGATCCTCGGCCCGGCGCTCGCCCCGTACCTGATCCTCGGTGCGATCGGCCCGATCACGATCGGACTGGCCGGGCCGGCGTTCGTCTTTGCGCTGTTCGGCGTCGCGATGTTCGTGGCGGTGTGGCGGCGGCTGCCCGACGATCGGCGCCTGCCCGCCGAGGCGCATGGCGCCGCCAATGCCTATCCGTCGATTGGCGGGCAATCGAGCGGCGCCAGCGTCACCGCCGCCACCGCGATCGAGAGCGGCGCGCGGATCGGCATGCTCGACGTGCGGATCCGCGCCTGGCTGCTGGTCGGGCTGGTGATGGGCCACGCACAGGCGATGACCGGGCAGGTGATCGGGTTCCTCGTCATCGATCGGCTCGGCGTGGCCCCGGTCGAGGCGCTGGGTGCGACCGGGCTGGTGCTGATGACCGGCGCGGGCGCGTCACTGCTCGCACAATGGGGGCTGATCCCGCTGCTCGACCTGCGACCGCGGGCGCTGGTGCTGGTCGGGTTGGTGCTCGCGGTACTGGGTACGTGGGCGACGGGCCGCGCGACCACGCTGCCGGCGATCGCGACCGGCTATGCGCTCGCCAGCCTCGGCTTCGGCTTCGTGCGCCCCGGCTTCACCGCGGGATCGAGCCTTGCGGTCGGCCCCGCGTTGCAGGCGTCGGTGGCCGGCAAGGTGACCAGCATCAGCGGCGCCAGCTTCGTGCTCGGCCCGTCGATCGGCGTGGCGCTCTACGGCTGGGGACATCCGCTGCCCTATGACGCCGCCGCGATCGCCTGCGCGCTGCTGCTGCCGTTCGGCTGGCGGGCACTGCGCGATCCCGCCGCCGGGGGAGAGACCCCGGCGGCGTGAACCGTCACGCGAGCTTGCCGCCGGGGCGCGCGGTCAATTGCCCGGGCGCGATAAAGCCGATCGGCTGGATCGCATTCGCCTCCTGCTTCAGCCGCGCCGCCATCTGCTCGTAATCGCGCTCGACCTCCGGGGTCACGCTCGCGCGGCTCTCCTCCAGCGCACGCTCGAAATGCGCCATCCGCACCTCGCGCGTGTCGAGCGACTCGCGCAGCGCGATCAGGCCGGCGCGGCGCACCACGTCCTCCAGATCCGCGCCGGTGAAGCGCTCCGCACGCGTTGCCACCGCATCCAGATCGACGTCCGGCGCCAGCGGCATCTTCTGCGTCTGGATGTCGAGGATCCGCCGCCGTCCCGCCGTGCTCGGCAAGCCGACGTAGATCAGCTCGTCGAACCGCCCCGGACGCAGCAACGCCGGGTCGACCAGATTGGGGCGGTTGGTCGCACCGATCACCACGACCGATTGCAGCTCCTCCAACCCGTCCATCTCGGCGAGGATCGTGTTCACCACCCGCTCGGTCACCTGCGGCTCGCCCAGCCCGCCGCCGCGCGCCGGCACCAGCGAATCGAGCTCGTCGATGAAGATCACCGTCGGCGCCACCTGTCGCGCGCGCTGGAACAGCCGCGCGATCTGCTGCTCGCTTTCGCCATACCATTTGCTCAGAAGGTCGCTGGATTTGGTCGCGATGAAGTTCGCCTGCGCCTCGCGCGCCACCGCCTTCGCCAGCAAGGTCTTGCCGGTGCCGGGCGGCCCGTACAGCAGGAAGCCCTTGGCCGGGCGGATCCCCAGCCGCCGGAACGCGTCCGGCGTCTTCAGCGGCAGCTCGACGCCTTCCTTCAGCCGCATCTGCGCGTCGTCCAGCCCGCCGACGTCGGACCAGCGCGTGGTCGGCGCCTGCACCATCACCTCGCGCATCGCGCTCGGCTGCACGCGCTTGAGCGCCTCGGTGAAGTCCTCGCGCGTGACCGCCAGCGTGTCCAGCACCTCGGACGGAACGGTTCGGTCCTCGAGGTTCAGCTTCGGCATGATCCGCCGCACCGCCTCGATCGCGGCCTCGCGGGTCAGCGCCGCCATGTCCGCGCCGACGAAGCCGAACGTCATCCGTGCCAGTTCGTCCAGGTCGACACGGTCGCCCAGCGGCATGCCGCGGGTGTGGATGCCGAGGATCTCGCGGCGCCCGCGCTCGTCGGGGACACCGACGATGATCTCGCGATCGAAACGGCCAGGCCGCCGCAATGCCTCGTCGATCGCCTCCGGGCGGTTGGTCGCCGCGATCACCACCAGATTGGCGCGCGCCTCCAGCCCGTCCATCAGCGTCAGCAATTGCGCGACGACGCGCTTCTCCGCCTCGCCCGACACCTGCCCGCGCTTGGGGGCGATCGAATCGATCTCGTCGATGAACACGATCGACGGCGCGGCCTTGCTCGCTTCCTCGAACACCTGCCGGAGCCGCTGTTCCGATTCGCCATAGGCCGAGCCCATGATCTCCGGCCCGTTGATCAGGAAAAATTGCGCGTCCGATTCGTTGGCCACCGCACGGGCGAGTCGCGTCTTGCCGGTGCCGGGCGGGCCATGCAGCAGCACCCCCTTGGGCGGATCTACGCCAAGCCGCTGGAACAGCTCCGGATAGCGCAACGGCAATTCGACCATCTCGCGCAGCTGGTCGATCGTCGCCGCCATCCCGCCGATATCGTCGTAGGTAACGTCGGCACGCCGCGTCGCCTGCGGTTCCTCATATTCGGGACGCAGCTCGATCTCGGTGCTCTCGTCGATATGCACGACGCCCTTGGGATTGGCAGAGACGACCAGCAGCCGGATCTCCTGCAGGGCATAAGCGGGCGCGTTGACATAGCGCTCCATTCCCGGCGGCATGTTCTGGACCCGCTGATGGCCCGCGGTCGCGACGATGTCACCCGCGCACAGCGGTCGCCCGAAGAACGTCCGCTTCAACGCGCTGGTCGAACCCTGCAAGCGGAGGTTCTGCTGCGCCGGCGCAAACACCACGCGCGTCGCCGCCTTCGATTCGGCGCGGCGAACCTCGACGAAATCGCCCGATCCGACCCCGGCATTGGCGCGCTGCAACCCGTCGATGCGGACCAGCTCCAGTCCCTCGTCCTCGGCATAGGGGCCGATCGCACGCGCCGGGGTGGTCTTCTTGCCGACGATCTCGACGACGTCGCCATCGGTGATGCCCAGCGCAGCGAATACGGCGCGCGGGAGGTGCGCGACACCGCGCCCGCTATCCTCGGGCCGCGCGTTCGCGACCTGCAACTTCACCAGTTTCTCGTCGGCATCCGCCATGTCTGTCCTTTCGCGGCTTACAGCCGAGCTCAGGAGATAGGACGCGGATCAGGCGTTGCGAACCACCCGGCGACCTGACGCGGACGAAAAAAAGGCCAGCCCCGAGGGGCCGGCCGTTTGAAGTTTTTAGGAGAGGATGCCTGAAAGGCCTGCTCTATGTGCCGACGGTGACGGCCCTTCGCAATTGCGAAATGGTACCGCTATAATTGCACAAACTGCAATCAGGCGATCGTTTGTGGTTTCCGTACGCGTGCGAATGTTGCATGATGCAGCGCAACAGACACATCGGACATGCCATGCGCCGCCTGCCGCCCCTTACTGCGATCGAGGCCTTCGTGGCCGTCGCGCGGCTTGGCTCGATCAAGGCCGCCGCGCAGGAGCTGGCCCTGTCGCCGCCCGCACTCAGCCGCCGTATCCAGACGCTAGAACGCTTCATCTCGCGCCCGCTGTTCGACCGGCGGCACCAGGCGATGGTGCCCAACGGCGATGGCGAGCGGCTGCTCGCGGCGATCGCGCCGGCGCTGGACGGCATGTCCGACGCGATCGAGGGGATGACGAGCGGCAACGACGTGCTGCGGCTGCGGCTTGGCGTGCTGCCGCTCTATGCATCGCAGCGGCTGTTCCCGCGGCTGGGCGAGCTGCGCGCGGCGCATCCCGAGCTGCACCTCGACATCGACACCGGTGGCAACGCGCTGGCGCGGCTCGGCGAGGGGCTTGATGCGGTCATCGTCGTGGCCCGCGATATCGACCCGATGCTCTATTCGGAGCGGCTGGACCGCAACATGGTGTTCCCGATCGGCGCACGCGCGTTGCTCGACGGCCCCGACGCGCTGCGTTCGCCGGCGCAGATGCGCGGGCACAGCGTGCTGCTCCATCGCGACATGCCGGATACCTATGCGGCGTGGAGCCAGGCGGCCGGCCTTCCGGGGATGGAACCGGTCGCGATCGACTATTTCGATACCGGCGTGCTGATCCTCGAGGCGGCAGCGCAGGGACTTGGCGTGGCCTTCATGCACGAGAACCATTTCCAGGACGCCAACGACCCGCGGCTGGTGCGGCTGTTCGATATCGACGTGACCAGCCCGTACAGCTACTGGTTCGCGTGCCGGCCGCGTGCATTGCAGACCAAGCCCGTGAAGATCTTCCGCGACTGGTTGATCCGGACGCTCCGCGAGGGATGAGCGCGGTGTCCGACCGCGATGTCGTTACGCTCGACAGCGGCTTGCACCGACCCGAGGAAAAGCCGGCGTTCAGGGAATCGCACGAACTTCCGTCGCCAGTCGTTCTTCGATCGACTGCCCTGTCGCAGCGGCCGCGCGTGCGGATGGCGGCAAGCGCAGCAGGAGAATCTCAGCCTCGGGTGACGTAGGCTTCGCCAGCGTCGGCCACCGCGACTCGCCCCGCCAGGCGGCGGCGCGAGTCGCGGCTGCGGATCACGCTGCCTTCATCGACACGATCTTGCCCGGGTTCGCGGGCGGCTCGCCCTTGGGCAATGCGTCGATCAGTTCCATGCCCTCGGTCACTTCGCCCCACACGGTATACTGGCCGTCAAGGAAGCGGGCGTCGTCGAAGCAGATGAAGAACTGCGAGTTCGCCGAATTCGGGTCCATCGTCCTCGCCATCGAACAGGTGCCGCGCACATGCGACTCCTTGGAGAACTCCTGCTTGAGGTTCGGCTTGTCCGATCCGTGCATGCCGGTGCCGGTCGGATCGCCGCCCTGCGCCATGAAGCCCGGGATCACGCGGTGGAACACCACGCCGTCGTAGAAGCCGTCGTTCGCCAGCTCGGCGATGCGCGCGACATGCTCGGGCGCCAGATCGGGGCGCAGGCGAATGGTCACGTCGCCGCCGTCAAGGGTCATGGTCAGCGTTGAATAGGTCTCGGTCACAGGCAGGTCCTTTCTTGCCGTATGCGCGCGCCCCTATCGGTCCCGCGCCCGGCTGGCAAATGCCCGAAGGCCACGCTAGGTGCCGGGACGTCGTCGTAAAAAGGGAGCCGGCATATGAGCGAGACCGAGCTGTCCGACGCGTATGAGGATCAGGACGACCAGCTGGACGAGGACGACCGGCTGAAACCGGAGTTCGTCCGTGCGGTGATCGACGCCGTTCAGGCCGGCGACTTCGCCGAGGCGCATACGCTGGTGGAGCCGCTCCACCCCGCCGACGTCGCCGACCTGTTCGAGCTGACGCCCGAGGATTGCCGCCGCGATCTCGCCACCGCGATCGCCGACCTGCTCGACGCCGACGTCTTCGCGGAAATGAACGACTATGTCCGTGAGGCGCTGATCGACGCGCTCGACGCGCGACAGGTCGCGGACATCGCCAGCGAACTCGATACCGACGACGCGGTCGCGATCATCGAGGACATGGAGCCGGAGGACCAGCGCGAGGTCCTGCGCGCGATGGAGCCCGACGATCGCGCCGCGATCGAGGAGGCGCTGTCCTACCCCGAGGAATCCGCCGGTCGCCTGATGCAGCGCGATCTGGTCGCGGTGCCCGAACATTGGACGGTCGGCGACGTGCTCGACTATCTGCGCGCCGACGAGACGCTGACCACCGATTTCTGGGAAATCTTCGTCGTCGATCCCACGCACGAGCCGGTCGGCACCTGCTCGCTCAGCTGGATCCTGCGTACCCCGCGCAGCATCGCGATCGCCGACGTCATGCAGCGCGAACAGACGCTGATCCCGGTCGACATGGACCAGGAGGAGGTCGCGCTCCGCTTCCAGAAATATGCGCTGATCTCCGCGGCCGTGGTCGACGGGTCCGGGCGGCTGGTCGGCATGATCACCGTCGACGACGTCGTCCACATCATCCAGCAGGAAGCGGGCGAGGACGCACTGCGGCTGTCGGGCGCAGGCGAAGGCGACATCAACGAGCCGATCCGCTTCACCGTGCGCACGCGGCTGACGTGGTTGCTGATCAACCTGCCCACCGCGATGCTGGCGGCGACCGTCGTCGGGCTGTTCGACGAACGGATCGCGCGGTTCGCGGTACTGGCGCAATTGATGGGGATCGTCAGCGGGATGGGCGGCAACGCCGGTACGCAGACGCTGGCCGTCGTCGTTCGCGCGCTCGCCACCAACCAGCTGACCGGCTCGAACACGCTGCGCATGATCGGGCGCGAGCTGCGCATCGCGGCGAGTAACGGTGCCGGGCTCGGACTGATAGTCGGCGCCGGATCCTATCTGTGGTTCGGCAACACCGCGCTGGCGCTGGTCTTCGCTTTGGCGCTGTTCATCAACAACATCGTCGCCGGACTGGCGGGCGTTCTGGTTCCCGTGACGCTGGATCGCTACGACATCGATCCGGCGGTCGCCTCGTCGGTGTTCGTGACGACCTGCACCGATTCGCTGGGCTTCTTCACCTTCCTGGGCCTCGCAGCACTCTGGGGCCTGGGCGGGTAGACGAGCCAGCCGCCACGTCGGCGAGCGACCGTTACCGCTCGCGCGTCGCCGCGAACTTCACCTTGGTGTAGCGATCCTGCACATAACCGACCTCCCACGCGCTCTTGGCGAGGAACACCGGATTGTCGTCGCGATCCTTTGCCATCGCGGCGCGATTCAGGTCGGTGAAGTTCTTCAACTCCGCGGGGTCCTCCGCCGACACCCAGCGCGCGGTGTCGAACGGCGCCGGCTCCAGTGCCGCGGCGACCTTATATTCCGCATCCAGCCGCGATAGCAGCACGTCGAGCTGGAGCTGCCCGACCACGCCGATGATCCAGTTGCTGCCGATTTCGGGATAGAAGACCTGCGTCACGCCTTCCTCGGCCATGTCGTCCAGCGCCTTGCGCAGCTGCTTGGTCTTGGTGAAATCCTTCAGCACCACCCGCCGCAGGATTTCCGGCGCGAAGTTCGGCAGCCCCGTGAAGCGCACGTCGGCGCGCTCCGACAGCGTGTCGCCGACGCGCAGCGTGCCGTGATTCGGGATGCCGATGATGTCGCCCGGAAACGCCTCGTCGGCGACCTCGCGGTTCTGCGCGAAGAACAGGATCGGCGAGTGGACCGCAATCGGTTTGCCATGACCGCTCGGCGTCAGCTTCATGCCGCGCTTGAACGTCCCCGAGCATAACCGCATGAACGCGATCCGATCGCGGTGCTGCGGGTCCATGTTGGCCTGCACCTTGAAGACGAAGCCGGTGACTTCTTTTTCGTCCGGCGACACCGCCGCGGGCTCGGCGGGTTGCGGGCGTGGCGGCGGCGCGTAATCGGAGAGCGCCGCGATCAGGTCGGCAGGACCGAAGTCCTTGAGCGCCGAGCCGAAATAGACCGGGGTCAGGTCCCCGTTGCGATAGGCTTCGCCGTCGAACGCGGCATAGCCGGCCTGCGCCAGCTCGATCTCCTCGGCGATCGCCTCCGGCAAGGCCGGCGCATCCTCGGTCTTGCCCTGGAAGGTGCGGCTGTCGCCCTCCGGACGCGTGATGCGGTTGGTGGCGAGGTCGAGGATACCCTCGAACGTACCCCCCATGCCCACCGGCCACGTCATCGGGCAGACATCAAGCGCCAGCACGTCCGCGATCTCGTCGAGCAGTTCGAACGGCGGCCGACCTTCGCGATCGACCTTGTTGACGAAGGTGATGATCGGCACCGAGCGCAGCCGGCACACCTCGAACAGCTTGCGGGTCTGCGCCTCGATACCGCGCGCCGCATCGATGACCATGATCGCCGAATCGACCGCGGTAAGCGTGCGATACGTATCCTCGCTGAAATCTTCGTGCCCCGGCGTATCCAGCAGGTTGAACGTGATGCCGCCGCTTTCGAAGGTCATCACGCTGGAGGTGACCGAGATGCCGCGCTGCTGCTCGATCTTCATCCAGTCCGAACGCGCACGCCGGCTCTGCCCACGCGCCTTCACTTCGCCGGCGAGATGGATCGCGCCCCCGAAGTACAGCAGCTTTTCGGTCAGCGTCGTCTTGCCCGCGTCAGGGTGGGAGATGATCGCAAAGGTACGGCGGGGGGAGGTCATGGGGATTCCAGCGTTGCGGGCGGGCCGCATCCGATCGGCGCGGCAGGATATCGGCCGCATAGCAGCGGGCGTCGTCATCGAACAGGGGCGGCCCCGTTCCCCGTGGCATGGGGCAGGACTACGTGCTTGCCACACAGCGCAGGCGACCTCCTGTGACCCCCTCCGTCGAGCGCGGCCGTCTCGCGAATACGAAAACGGCCCGCTCGACTGCTGTCGGGCGGGCCGCTTTCATTAGCGAGGAAGACGCTGGATTAGCTGCCCGACTCGAGGTTCACGGCCGCATACTTGCCGCGACGATCGACCTCGATCTCGAAGCTCAGGCGGTCGCCCTCGTTCAGCGTCGGCATCCCGGCACGCTCGACGGCCGAGATGTGCACGAATGCATCCGGCTGACCATCGTCGCGCTGGATGAAGCCGAAGCCCTTCATGGCGTTGAAGAACTTGACGGTGCCCGTCGCCTTCTCACCGGTCAGCTGGCGCTGTGCGGCGCCCGCACCGGCACCCGCTGCGCCACCGCGCGGCGCACCGCGATCGTTGCCGCCGAAGCCGCCGTCGCGCGGAGGTGCACGGTCGGTGACCGGCATCGGCTCGCCGTCGATCTTCAGGTCCGTCGCCGAGACGCGACCGCCACGGTCGACCAGCGTGAAGCCGAGCGGCTGACCTTCGGCCAGACCCGACAGACCCGCCTGTTCGACCGCCGAGATGTGCACGAACACGTCCTCGCCGCCATCATCACGGACGATGAAGCCGAAGCCCTTCTGACCGTTGAAGAACTTGACCACGCCGGTGCCTTCGCCGACGACCTGCGGGGGCATGCCGCCACCACCGCCGCCGAACCCGCGGCCACCGCCGCCGCCACCACCGAAGCCG
>NZ_ATTI01000002.1 GCF_000419605.1 Sphingomonas phyllosphaerae 5.2
CGCCAGCGCGTCGCTGCGGTAGCGGCGCTCCTCGCCGGGCGGGGGCGTCCAGCGATAGGCCTCGGGAACGTTGCGCCACATCGCGCGGGCGCGCGGGCCGTCCTCGACCATGAACACGCGCACCGCGCGCGGGCGCGCCGCAGCGGCGATCGTGTCGATCCGCGCCAGCTCGGCATGGCACGGCGCGCACCACGGCGCGACGAGCAGCAGCACGCTGTCGGGCGGATAACGCAGCGGCGACTCCGCGGCGGACGCGGGCAGCGCCGCCAGTGTTGCCAGTGCCGCGAGCGTTGCGACGAACCGCGGCGCGATCGTCCGCTTCGGGCCGCTTCCCCCCTCGACAGCCCGCGGCGGCCGTGATGTGTTCGCCGCGACAAAGGGAGGCTTCATGTCCGTATCCATGCTCGCGCTGGCGCTTGCCGGTCAAGCCGCGACCGCGGCGCCCGCGCCGGCGCCGCCCCCGCCTGCACCGCCCCCGCCTGCACCGCCCCCGCCTGCACCGCAAAGTGCGCAGGCGCGCTTCGACGCCGCCAGCCTGGCCGCGGCCGAGGGGCGGTGCAGCGAGGCGGTGCGGGGTTTCGCGACGCTGACCGTCAGCCGCAACCCGCTGCTCGCCGCGACGGTGGACGTGCGCAACGGGCGCTGCCTGGTCGAGCTGGGGCGCGTCGACGAGGGCAAGGCGGCGATCGCGCGCGGGCTGCCGGTGCTGGTCGCGAAGGGCGAGGCGTTCACCGGCGACGTCTATGATGCGCATCTGACGCTGGGGCGCGCGGCGCAGCGCGGCTTCGACTATGACACCGCGGCACGCGAATATCGCACCGCGGTCGAACTGGTGAAGGGCGGCGCGCGCATCCCGGTGCTGCTGCGGCTGGCGCAGGTGACGATGTTCGACCGCGACGGGCGCGCGCTGGCCGCGGCGGAGGAGGCGCGCACGCTGGCGCTCGCCGAACCCGATCTCGGCAAGAAGAACCTCGCCGCGGTGCAGACCGTCCATGCGCGCGTGCTGCTCAACGAAGGCCGCACCAGGGAGGCCTATGCCGAGCTGAAGGACAGCCTGGCCAAGCAGGGCGGGCTGACCAGCCGCGTCGGCGCCTCCGACATCACCACGCGGTCCGACCTCGCGATCGCGGCGCTGAAGAACAAGGATCGCGACAATGCGCGGCTGTACCTTGCCTACACCGGCGCCGGGCGGATGCGCGACACGCCGTTCACCACCGCCGCGGCGATGAACCCGCCGGCGTGCGGCGAAGGCGGGCTGCTGCCAGAGGACGAAGCGATCGTCGAATTCTCGCTGGAGAGCGACGGGCATGTCGCGGGGGTCGCGCCGATCTACACCAACGGCGGGCGCGCCAAGGCGCTGGCGTTCGCACGCGCGGTCGCCGACTGGTCGTGGCGCGCCGAGGATGCCGCGAAGATCCCGCCGCTGTTCCGCTACACCACGCGCGTCGAGCTGCGCTGCGTGAAGGCCGATGGCGCGCCGGGCACGATGCGCCCGCTGGCGGAGGCGTTCGACGCGTGGCTGGCGGACAAGGGCGCGGGCACGCCGGCATGGGACGAACGGCCGGCGGCGCTGGCGCTGCCGATGCAGCGCGCCGCGCTGGCCGCGGCGACCGCGAAGCGCGACGCCGCCGCACAGCTGCAGGCCGCGCTGGCGCTGGGCGGCAACCCGGTGGTCGACGGGAAGGAGAAGCCGGCATTCTACGCGACCGCGCGCGCCGCGGCCGCGTCGCTGTCGCCGCCGGTGCCGGCGCGCACCTTCGTGGCGATCGCCGCGCCCGAGGATGACGACGAGCACGGCGACGCGCGGCGCACGCGACTGCGCACGCTGCTGGCGCAGCCCGACGTGGCGCGCGATCCGCTGTCGGCGGCGACGCTCAGGCTGCTGATCGCGCAGCCCGATTACCGCAAGGGGCCGCCCGCCGATGCCGGCGCGCTGCTGGCGGCGGTCAGCGGCGATGCGGCACTGCCCGCGCGTCACCCGCTGAAGATCGCGGCGTTGCTGGCGGAGGCGAACGTGCTGGCGGCAAAGGGCGACCTGCCCGGCGCGCGCGCGGTGTTCGACCGCACCGGGCTGACCGCCGAGCAATGCGCGACGATCGGGGTGCAGCCGGCGGTGCAGCGGATGAGCGCGGGGGCGAGCGACTTCCCGATGGAGGCGCAACGGCTGGGGTTCGAGGGCTGGGTGCGCACCGCGTTCGACATCGCCGCGGACGGGCGGACGGTCGCACCGCGCGCGGTGATCGCCTATCCGCCGTTCATCTTCGACGAAGCCGCCAACGGCATCATCCGCGGCGCACGCTTCAGCAGCACCTTCCGCCCCGAAGGCGCGCTGGCCTGTTCGGGGCAGCAGCAGTCGGTGCGGTTCCTGCTGCCGGGGGGATGAGGGCGCGGGTGCGTCGTTTCGACGACGCGCCGCGGTGACGGATCGAGTGCCGGTCGACAGCCGGATCGGGCATCGAGGTCAGCTGGTTTCACGACCCGGACTTACCAGCTCCGTCACTCCGGACCTGATCCGGGGTCCCGCTTCTCGTCGACGACCGCAGAAGCCGGGCCCCGGTCCCTGTCCCGGTCCGGGTCCGGGGCGACGCTCGACGCCGATGGTCGGTGATGCCATCGTAGCCGAGGCGTTCCGGTGTTGCTCGGGGCGGTGACGGATCGAGTGCCGGTCGACAGCCGGATCGGGCATCGAGGTCAGCTGGTTTCACGCTCCGGACTTACCAGCGCCGTCACTCCGGACCTGATCCGGGGTCCCGCTTCTCGCCGACGACCGCAGAAGTCGGGCCCGGGTCCGGGGCCACGCTCGACGCCGATGATCGGTGATGCCATCGTAGCCGAGGCGTTCCGGTGTTGCTCGGGATGGATCCACTACGCTCGCGATGACAGGCGGGGGCCGCAGCGTTCGGCACGCGAAGAGCGGCATGACGGCCCGACCGAACAACGCACGCCGCCTTCGCGCGCCTCGTGCGTTGCCGTCGCATGACCATGCTGATCCCGGTGCTGGGCGACCAGCTCACCCACACGCTCGCTTCCCTGCGCGATGTCGATCGCGCGCAGGCGGTGGTGGTGATGATGGAGGTGGGCGACGAGACCACCTACGTCCGCCACCACAAGAAGAAGATCGCCTTGCTCTTCGCCGCGATGCGCCACTTCGCCGAAGAATTGCGCGGTGACGGGTGGACGGTCGATTACGTGACGCTCGACGCGCCCGGCAACACGCACAGCTTCACCGGCGAGGTCGCGCGCGCCGCCGAGCGGCATGCGGTCACCGCGATCCGCACCGTCGCGGGGGCCGAGTTCCGCGTGCGGCAGGCGCAGGACGACTGGGCGTTGCGCACCGGATTGCCGGTCGACATCCTCGAGGACGATCGCTTCGTCTGCCCGCTGCCGGACTTCTATGCCTGGGCGCAGGGACGCCGCGCGCACCGCATGGAATATTTCTACCGCGACATGCGCCGCCGCACCGGGCTGCTGATGACCGCGGACGGCAAGCCCGTCGGCGATAAATGGAATTACGACCACGACAATCGCGACACGCCGCCGCGCGGGGTGAACTATCCCGCCCCCGAGCGCTTCGCGCCCGACGCGATCACGCAGGACGTGCTGGCGTTGGTCGGCGCGCGCTTCGCCGCCCATTTCGGCGATCTCGAACCGTTCGCGTTGCCGGTGACGCGCGCGCAGGCGCTGACCGCACTCGACCATTTCATCGCCGCGGCGCTGCCCGATTTCGGGCGCTACCAGGATGCGATGATCGCCGGGCAGGATTACCTGTTCCACAGCAGCCTGTCGCTGTGCCTCAACCTCGGGCTGCTCGGGCCGGTCGAGGTGTGCGAGGCGGCGGTCGCGGCCTATGATCGCGGCGACGCGCCGCTGAACGCGGTCGAGGGCTTCGTGCGGCAGATCATCGGCTGGCGCGAATATATGCGCGGCATGTATTGGTGGGACATGCCGAAACTCGCCGCGCGCAACGCGCTGGAGGCGACGCGCCCGCTCCCCGATTTCTACTGGACCGGCGACACCGACATGCGCTGCCTCGCCGAAAGCGTCGGCCAGACCAAGCGCGAGGCCTATGCGCATCACATCCAGCGGCTAATGGTGCTCGGCAATTTCGCGCTGCTGGCGGGCATCGACCCGAAGGCGGTGTCGGACTGGTTCCTGGTCGTCTATTTCGACGCCTACGAATGGGTCGAGATGCCCAATGTGATCGGCATGAGCCAGTTCGCCGACGGCGGCGCGATCGCGTCGAAGCCGTACGTGTCGAGCGGCGCGTATATCGACCGTATGTCCGATTATTGCGGGCGCTGCCGGTACGACGTGAAGAAGAAGACCGGCGCGGACGCATGCCCGTTCAACGCGCTCTACTGGGATTTCCTGGCGCGCCACGAGAAGCGGTTCGCGGGCAATGCGCGGATGCGCAACATGTACGCGACATGGGGCCGCTTCGACGACGCGAGGCGCGCCGAGTACCGCGAGAGCGCCGCGGCGTTCCTCGCCACGCTGGTGCCGGCGGGGGAGGGATGGGCGCGCGTGGGCGATTAACCATTCCGCAGCCCGACCGCTTTATCGTGCCGCGCAGCGCGGCCCGCGGGTGGGCGGCGAAGGCATGGCGGACGCATGAACCACGCGGCGACGATCAGGGCATCGGTAACACGCTGGGGCCTCTACGACTGGCTGGGCGTGGTGCTCGGCATCGCGATGCCGGTGATCGCGGCCTTGCTGTATCCGACCTACATGCACCGCGTCAGTCCGGGATGGGCGGAATGGTCGCGGTTGCTCGAGTTGCCGTTCGTCGTGTGCGAGCTGGCGTTCGTGCATGTCGCGGTCCGTGCCGGTTACCGCGATGCCGCGCTCTGGCAGCGATTGCCGCGCGACGTGAAGGCAGCCTTCGCACTGTTGCTGGTCGGCCTGACGGTCGGCAGCGTGTTAGTGTCGAGGAAGCCGTTCGATTCCGTGCTGATCTCGCTCATCACGCTTGTCCATCTGCGTTTCTGCGCGGCGATCTGGTTCTTCGCGCGCGCCGAGCCGGTCGCGCGGATCCGCACGCTGTTCTCGTGGCTGACGCTCGGGCTGGTCGCGCTGGCGATGCTGACGACGTGGCGGTTCCAGCTGCCCCCGCCCGCGGCGAGCGTGCCGGGCGGAGTGATCGAGCTGGGTTCGGCGCTACCCGGGTTCATCAACGTGCGCCATTTCGGATCTTGGACCGGGGCGATCGCGGCCGGGCTGATGCTGGGCTTGCTCTATGGCGATGAGGGGGAGGATCATCGCCTTGCCAGCGTGGCCTATCTGCTGGCGGCGGGGTTGACCTGCTGGTCGGGAACGCGCGCCGCGATTCTCGCGATGGTGGTCGTGGCCGCGGTGGCGCTGGTCAGTCTGCGGCGCTGGCCGGAGCGGGCGCGGCTGGTGCATGTCGCCGGGCTGAGCGCGCTGGCGCTGGGGCTCGCGTTGCCGCTGCTGCCCGACAATCCGGATTTCTATCTCTATGCGAGCGGTGATGCACAGGATGCCAATATGGCCACCGGCGGGCGGCTGGCCTTGTGGCACGCCACGTTCGCGCGTTGGCTGGACGCGCCGCTGTTCGGCTGGGGGTCGGGATCGACCTTCTGGGAAGTGTTCGTTGGCTGGACGCACACGCAGCCGCATAACGCCGTGTTGCAGTTCCTGATCTCGTGGGGCGTCTTCGGTGCGGCGGGCGCGCTGTGGCTGCTCGGCCGCGCGATCGTCGCGACGCATCGCACGGGCATGGACGACGCCGCGCTGCGACCGCTGACCGGCATGCTCTACTCGTTGCTGTTCATGAGCCTGCTGGAGGGCATGCTTCATTACCCGCGCTTCATCATGATGATCGCGGTAGGCTTCGCGGTGCTGTTCGCCGCGCGGGAGCAGCGGGCAGGGTAGGGCCGCAGCCCTACCGTCCCTCCGTCCGCGGCAGGTAACGCGGCGCGACGCGGGCGTGCGCGCGCTGTTCGTAGGCATAGCCGGCGCCCAGCACCGTCGCGTCGGCGCCCTTCGTCGCGATGAACGACAGGCCGACCGGCAACCCGCGCACCAGCCCCATCGGCACGGTCAGGTGCGGGTAGCCGGCGACCGCGGGGAGCGTGGCGGCGGACGGGCCGTCATATTGGTCGCCGTACACCGGATCGCTCAGCCACGCCGCGCCGTAGGTGGGCGCCACCAGCAGCCGCGCGCCGGCCTTCGCCAGCAGCGCGTCGATGCCCTGCCGGCCCGCCAGCCGCAGCGACGTCGCGCGCGCCGCCTTGTACGCCGGGTCGTCGAGCCCCCTGGTCTTCACCGCCGCCTCGAAGAATTCCTGCGCGAAGTACGGCATCTCCTCGGCCGCGTGCGCGCGGTTGAACGCGATCACCTCCGCCAGCGTGCGCGTGGTCACCGCGGGCGGGGTGGTGGCGAGATAGGCGTCGAGATCCGCCTTCAGTTCGGTCTCCAGCACCAGTTGTTCGGCCGCGCCGAGCCCGTCGAGGTCGGGCATCACCACCGCGACCGGCACCGCGCCCGCCGCGCGCAGCACGTCGACCGCCGCGTCGAAGCGTGCGGCGAGATCGGGGCGCAGGTCCTTCGGGCGGATCACCCCGACGCGCACGCCGGACAGCGCGCCGGCGGACAACCCCGCCGCGAAGGCGTGCGTGCCGCCGGTCATCGCATCGAGCAGCAGCGCGGCGTCGCGCACGCTGCGCGCCATCGGGCCGGGCGTGTCCTGGCTGTGGCTGATCGGCACGATCCGCGCGCCGTCGATCAGCCCGAGCGTCGGCTTCAGCCCGACCAGCCCGTTCACCGACGACGGGCACACCACCGATCCGTCGGTCTCGGTGCCGACCGCCGCGGCTGCGAAGCTGGCCGCGACCGCCGCGCCCGATCCCGACGAAGAACCGCAGGCGGTGCGATCGAGCGCATAGGGATTGCGCACCAGCCCGCCGGTCGCGCTCCACCCGCTCATCGAGTGCGTCGAGCGGATGTTGGCCCATTCGGAGAGATTGGTCTTGCCGAGGATCACCGCGCCCGCGCGGCGCAATGCGGCGACCAGCGGGGCGTCGCGCGCGGTGACGTTGCCGGCGAGCGCGAGGCTGCCGGCGGTGGTCGCGGTGCGATCGGCGGTCTCGATATTGTCCTTGATGAGCAATGGCACGCCATGCAGCGGACCACGGACGCGGCCAGCCTTGCGCTCGGCATCCAGCGCCTTGGCCTGCGCCAGCGCAGCGGGGTTGAGCGCGATCACGCTGGCGAGCGCCGGGCCCTTGCGGTCCATCGCCGCGATCCGCGCGAGATAGGCGCGGGTGAGCGTGACGCTGCTCGCCCTGTGCGCGGTCATCTGCGCCTGGAGTGCGTCGATCGACGCTTCCTCGACGGTGACGCGGCCGGCGGATGCGGCGGAGGGGATCGCCACGGCGAGCAGCACGGCGGACAGGATCGGATGGCGCATCATTTCCCCTCTGGCATTCAGCGAGTTACGATGCCGCGTCCGATCCGCGCTGCGCAAGCGGCATCGTGCGCCGCCGTGTCGCGCCGTGCCGCGCCGTGCCGTGCCCGTGCGTCAGCCGCCGATGACGTCCTTCACCTTGTCGGCGGCCTTGGCGAGCAGGCCCTTCTCGGCTTCCTCGGCCTCGGCCTTGGTCTTGAACGCGGCACCTTCGGGCTCGGCGGGTGGGGCGTAGACCGAGAACAGCTTCAGGTCGCCGGTGCCCTTGTTGACGATATTGTGCTCGGCGCCCTTCGGGACGACGACCAGATGGTTGGGGCCGGCGGTGGTGTTGTGGCCGTCGATCGTCACCTTCGCCTCGCCCGCGACGATGAAGGTGGTCTGGTCGGCGCGGTGCGTCTCCAGCCCGATCTCCTCACCGGCGGGGATGCTCATCAGCACGATCTGCACCTTGGCGTCGCGGTACACTTCCTTCTGCCACAGCGCGTTCTTGCCCGCGAGTTCGACCATGTCCTTGTTGAAGATCGCCATGTCCGATCGTCCTTTTTCCGAATGATGTCGGGGGACGAACGGCGATGGGCGCGAAGGGATGCATTGCAAAAGCCGCGGGGAGCGAACGCCGCCCCCCGCGGACCCGTCAGAAGCGCAGCCGCACGCCGGCGGTGATCGTCTCCTGATGGTCGTCGCGCCCGGTCTGCGCCGAGGCCGAGGCGAACAGGTCGAGCCCGCTCGGCAGGCGATAGGCGACACCGCCCGCCGCGGTGCCGACCAGTTCGCTGCGCTGCGCACCGACCGCGGTCAGCCCGAGGCCGCCCCCGGCATAGCCCGCCAGCGCGTCGGCACGCTGGCCCTCGATCTGGTAGCGCGCGCCCAGCGTCACCGACGGGCGGAAAGCCGCGTCCGAGGCGTCGCTGCGTGCGAACGTCAGCCCGGCGTCGGCGAAGCCCGCGACGTGGCGGTCCTGCGCGACCTGCAACGCGAACGCGCTGCCGCCGCCTTCCGCGACGGCGGCGCGGGTGGTGCGGATGTACGTCACCCCGAGGCGCGGGCGCAGCGACCAGCCCTCGCCGGTTTCGATCCCGTACGATGCCGCGATGTCGCTGACCCAGCTGTGCAGGTCGTAGCGCCCGGTCGCCGCCGCGACGGTACCGGGCAGCGCGCGGTCGGTGCGCGCCTTGCCGCCGTCATAGAGCAGCGAGGCGCTGAAGCCCCAGCCGCTGTCGGCGCCGTAGCGGCCGTGCACGCCCGCCACCACGCCGTCGGCGCGGGTGCGTGCGCCCAGCGCGCCGATCTGCTGCCGTCCGTTGAGATAGCCGCCGAACGCGCCGACCATCCAGCCGCGATCGCCGTAACCGACGCCGCCGAGGAAGCCGTAGCTCTGCGCGCGCGCCGCGTTGCTGCCCTGCGCCGCATCGCCCTGCAGCGTGTGCCACTGGCCGATCGTCTGCGCGAAGGTGAACGCGCCGGCATCGTCGCGATCGGTCGCGAACGCGTTGCCGCGCGCGACCTGCGCCAGCGACAGCGCATGGTCGATGCCGAGCTGCGTCGCCGAGGCATAGGCCTCCGGCGTCAGCTGCGCGAAGCCGCGCGCGTTCGAGGCGCCCGACGCCTCGACCAATGCCGGCAGACTGTTGAACAACGTGCTGGTCGCCGGCTGCACCGCCAGCGTGGCGTTCGCATAGGCGATGCTGCGCGCCACCTGGGCCGAGAAGCGCGCGTCGGTCAGGAACTGGCCGAGCAGCTGGATGCGGTCGGCACGCTGCACGATCACGCCGAACAGCGACGCCGGTTTGGTCACGGTCGTGAACCCGCCGGTGATCCCGCCGCTGGCGGTGATCAGGTCGTAGCTGGTGCCGGCGCGGAGCGTGCCGACCGGCACGATCTGCAACGTGGCCCCGCTGGCGATCTGCAACGCGCCGTTGACGACCAGTTTGTCGGAGACGGTCGGGGTGAGTTCGAACACCGACAGCGATCCGCCGGCCAGCGTGACGTTGCCGTTGACGGTCATGATCCCCGGCGACGCGCCGGGGCTGAGCGTGCCCGCGACGACGACATTGCCGTTGACGGTGCCTGCCGACCCGAACGTCGCGCCGCTGGCGACGTCGAAGCGGCTGGCGGTGAGCGTCGAATTGGCGAGCCCGACCAGCCGCCCGCCGCCGAGGTTCACCGCGCCCAGCGCGGCGTTGCCCGCGACCGTCGCATAACCGGCGCTCATCCCGAACGCCTCGACGCCGGCGACGTCGGTGAAGGCGACCGGCGCGCTCGCGCTGCCGCCCGACACCGCGACCGTGTCGGTCCCCGCGCCGCCGTCGACCGCGCCGGCGAAGCCGCCCGCGATCGTCAGCCGTTCGTTGCCGGCGCCCATGCGCAGCGTCGACGTGGTCAGTGACCCGCCGTTCGCCACCGTCAGGTCGGTGCCCGACAGCACCTGCGCATAGCGTTGCGCGCCGGTCAGCGTCAGCGTGCCCGTGCCGGTGCTGGCCAGCGTCTCGAACCCGGTCAGCGCCGCCGCCAGCGTGCGGTCGCCCGCCAGCGTGACGGTGGCGATGTCGTCGCCGGCGCCGCCCGCGACGGTGCCGGCGAGCGTGCCGCCCGGCGCGAGGCTGAAGTTGTCGTTGCCCGCGCCGAGATCGACCGTCCCGGCAATCGTCCCGCCGTTGGCGAGTAGCAGCGTCTGCGCGCCATCGCCGAGCGTCATGGTCTCGCCGGTGGCCCCCAGCGTGCCGGTGACGGTGAGCGCGTTGCCGGTCAGCGCGATCGTCTCGAAGCCGCTGACGGTGCCGGCGAGCGTGGCCGGCCCAGCGGCGGTGAAGCGCAGCGTGTCGCTGCCCGTACCGCCGGCATAGCTGCCCGCGGCGGTGGTGGTGCCCAGCGCCAGCCTATCGTTGCCAGCGCCCAGCGCGACGCGCGCGATGTCGCCGTCGACGTCCAGCGTCTCGGCCGCGTCGGAACCGGTCACCGCACCGACGGTGTTGCCGGCCAGCGTGAGCGCCAGCCCGGTGCCGGCGAGCGCGACAGTGTCGAAGCTCTGGTCGAGCGTGAGCGCCAGCGCGCCGTTGCCGGTGACGGCGAGCTGCTCGAACCCGCTGCGCGCGCCGATCCCGCTGCGGTCGCCCGACAGCGCGACGCGGTACGTGTCGATGCCGGTGCCGCCGTCGAGCGTCCCCAGCACGCTGCTGCCGGCGCGGTCGACATAGGTGTCGTCGCCGGCGCCCAGCTCGACCGCGCCCGCGATCGTGCCGGCATTGTCGACGGTCTCGGCCGCGTCGCTGCCGGTGATCGTGACCGGACCGGTGCTGCTCAGCGTCTCGCCCGCGGCTACCGCGACGGTGCCGCCCGCGACGCCGATCGTGTCGGACTGGAACGCGCCGACATAGTCGACCGCGCCCGCGCCGATCTGGCTGAAGCGTTCGAAGTTGACGAACTGGCTGGCGCGCACCGTGCCGCCCGCGGTGGCGTCGATGATCAGGCTGTCGAGGCCGATGCCGGCGTCGACAGTGCCGGTCAGCGTCGCCGAGGCGCGGTGGAGGAACGTGTCGTCGCCGTCACCCAGGAACACGTCGCCGGTGAGCGTGCCGTAATTCTCGACGCGGTCGTCGCCCGCGCCGGTCGCGATCGAGCCGATGATCGTGCCGGTGTTGACGATGCGGGCACCGTCACCTGCGAATTGCGTGTCGATCGCGCCGGCGACAGTGGAGGTGGTGCCGTAGTTCTGCGCCGTGAAGCTGCCTCCGCCGCGCACCGTACCGGCATTGGTCAGGTCGAGCGCGCCGCCCGATACGAGGACCGCGCTCGACAGTGCGCCGGTCGCTTCGATCGTGCCCGTAGCGGTGTTGGTGATGGTTATCGTGTCGTCGGCAAAGAGGAGCAGCCCGGCACCGATGTCGGTATAGGTCTGGTCGGGTCCCGGGAAGAAGGGATCGGTCAGGACCGTGCCGCCATCGTTGGCGCGGATCGTGCCACTGTTGGTGATGGTGATCTGCCGCGTGCCTGACAGCGGAAGACTGTTCTGGCTGTAACCATAGGAGGCCAGATAGGCGGCATTGCCGCCCGCACCGGTTGCCTCGATCGTGCCGCCATTGTCGAGCGTGACGTTGGCATCGATGATGCCGGCGCCGTCGATAGCGTACAGCTCGATCGCCGCCGCGCTCCGGTCGGTCGAGATCGTGCCGCTGTTGACCAGCGACACCGCCATCGGCTGCGGCGCGGTCATATCGCCGGAGGTCTGGGTGGACGCCTCGAAGCCACCGCTGATCGCGCCGCTGTTGCGTGCCGTCACAACCGTCTGTGCGTAGGCACCGACGGCGCTTCTGCGCGCGCCGCGATCGATGCGCCCGGCGTTGACGAACTCCAGCGTCTCGCCCTGGCTGAGGTTGACGGCCCCGGCCTGGGAGGCGGTCTGCGCGGTGACGACGCCGCCGGCGTCGTTCTCGAAGCGCAGCACCCGCCCGTCGAAGCCGTCGTGCAGCGTCGCCCGGTTGGTGAATCCGGCCAGCACCGGCGTGGACCACGAGGACCAGCCGTCATTCCGGTAGGTCGTCACTTGGCCCGTGATATCGGCGGTGTTCACGATCGCCCCGTCGCCGAATACCGACAGCCCGGTCGCGACCGGCGCGGCTGCGGCGATCGTCACGACCGTGTCCGCACCCAGCGTGCGGACACCCTCGACCTCGAAGCCGCGCGGGAGCGCCGTTCCCAGCGTGACCGTGCCGGTCGTCTCGCGCGCATGCACGTACGTGTCGGTGCCGTCGCCGCCGTCGATTATCCCGCTGACACCGGTCACGTCGTCATAGGCGATCAGCGTGTCGTCGCCGCGGCCGAACAGCAGGTCGCCGGCGATCGTGCCGCCGCGTGCGCTGTAGGTCGCGCTGGAGAACGACCGATCGTTCCAGCTGCTTCCCAGGTCGACCGTGCCGGTGATCGTGCCGGCATTGTCCAGCGTACCGCCGCTGATGCGGATCGCGGTCCCGCTACCCGCGATCGTGCCATCCGCCCGGTTCGTGATCGTGGCGATCGCATAATTGTCCGAACCGATCGCGACGTCGCCGCTGCTGACGATGCGGCCTTTGTTGTCGATCGTCAGGCCGTAGCTGCCCAGGACCGCGACCCCGGCGACGTCGATCGTGCCGGTGTTGGTCAGCCGCATCCCGCCGCCCCAGCTATACAGCCCGCGGCTGGTGGCGCCGCCCGCGACCTGCGCGATCGTGCCGTTGTTGGTGACCTGCGTCGCGCCGATCCCGGTCGCGCCGTCCAGCGCGATGGTACCGTCGTTGACGACGGTGCTGCCGGATATCGCATAGAGGGTGCCGAAGGTGCCGGCGTCCCGCTTGCGCACGGTGATCGACCCGGCATTGGTGAAGCTGCTGCCGTCGTCGAGCGACACGGCGCTGTTCGTGGTGTTCGCGGCGCCCTGCTCCAGTGTCAGTGCGCCGCGGCTGGTGATTGCCAGCGTGTTGCCGTCCGACGAATATTCGCCCGGATTGCGCGTCAGGCCCAGCACACGGATCGCGCTGTTCGTGGTCGCGGCGATGTCGCCGGTCACGTCGATGGTGCCGGTCCCGGCGAGCGACAGCGGCACGTTCGCACCGGTCAGGGTCAGCGCGGCATCGTCGTACAGGTCGTAGCCGACCGACGAAAAGCCCGTGGCCGCCGTACCGGCGATGCTGGCATTGCCCCGCACGCGATAGACCAGCGTGGCATCGGTCGCGGTGACGGTGCCGGTGATCCCGGCGAAGGTGCCGGGGCCGTCGTTCGCCAGCTCGGTGACCAGCGTAGTGCCGCTCCCCAGCGTCAGGTTACCGTTCAGCACCCCGCCGACCACCGCGAAATAGCGGTTGTTGGCATAGCTGAAGCCGCTCGATCCATCGAAGCGGACGTTGCCGTCGACCGTGCCGGCATTGACCACGGCAGCATTGGTGACGGTGAAGAAGGACTGCACCTGCGGGACGATGTCGCCGCGGACGCGCGCGCCGGCGCGGTTGTCGAGCGTGCCGCCCGAGCCCAGGATCACGCCCGCGTCGGTGCCGGCGATCGTGCCGCTGTTCGCCAGGTTGCCGAACAGCCGCACGCCGGCGGCGACGCCGGTAATGGTGCCGTTGTTGGTAGCGGTGCCGCCGGAGGCAAGGCTCGCGCCGATCCCCGCGTTCGAGGTGATCGCGCCGTCGTTGGTGAAGCGGCCGCCGGCGAAATTCACTGCGGTACCCGCGGCGGTGATCGCGCCGCTGTTGTCGAACGAGCCGCTCGTGACCGATACGCCGTTGACAGCCGACGTGACCGTGCCGCTGTTGCCGAACGCCCGCGCCCAGTTCAGCGTGACCGCATAGGACGCGGCATCGCCGCCGGTCGCGTTAATGGTCTGCGCGTTGACGAACGC
Source organism: Sphingomonas phyllosphaerae 5.2 (assembly GCF_000419605.1). Taxonomy (NCBI): domain Bacteria; kingdom Pseudomonadati; phylum Pseudomonadota; class Alphaproteobacteria; order Sphingomonadales; family Sphingomonadaceae; genus Sphingomonas; species Sphingomonas phyllosphaerae. Next base: position 13,800 of record NZ_ATTI01000002.1, read on the forward strand.
GACCGATCCGTTGCCGACGAACGTGTCCGACACGATCGACGCGTTGCCGCGCAGCACGCCGTCATTGATGACCCTACCGCCACCACTGATCTGCAGGAGCCCGCCCAGCACACCGAAGGTGCTGTCCAGCGTCACCGTCCTGTTGGCGGTCGTTATCAGGCCAAGCCGTTCGAACCCGGTCGGCAACGCCACGGCGCCGAGCGTGGCGTCGTCCAGGATCGAGGCGCTGAGCGTGTCGATGCCGGCACCACCATCGATCGCGCCGGTAATGCCGGTGACCAGCCGCCCGCCATCCAGCCGCGCCAGGATCGTGTCGTCGCCCGCGCCGAGCGTCAGATTGCCGTCGATCGTACCGGACAGGGTATCGATCGTGCTGTTCTGCCCGCTGGACGCGCGCGACACGACCGCGCCGGTGATCGTGCCGCTGTTGGTCAGCGCAAGCGCGCCGTCGACGCTGATCGCGGTAACACCCGGCGTTGCGATCGTCCCGGTGTTGGTGACGACGGCGCGTCCGACGCGCGACGCGAACCCGATGCCGCCCGCGGCGGATACTGTGCCTGCGTTCGTCAGCTGCGTGATCTGTCCCTGCATCCCGGCGATCGTGCCGCCGGCCAGGTTGATGACCGACAGGCTGGTGTTGCCGACATCGCCGTCGGTAAGGATCGCCGGCCCGGCGGTTCCGGTCATCGTGCCGGCGTTGGTGAGGGTCGCGGAGGCGATCCCGACGTGATTGTACAGGTTCGGCCGCAGCAGCAGCGCCTGCGTGCCCGTGACCGTCGCACCGGTGCCCACCGTGATCGACGTGCTGGAAGACGGATAGACAAATTGATAGCTGCCGGGCCAGCAGAAGGGGAAGGGGAAGGGGACCGATGCCCCGGCATAGGGATCGTCCGGGCAACGTTCGTAGCCGGGCTCGGCCGTGTTGACGAAGATTCCGGCGCCGCTGCCGCCGTCGATGCGTCCCTCCAGCGCGATCGCCGTCCCCGTCGCACGATTCACGATCGCACCACCATCGTTCCCGCCCAGGACGGTTGCCCCGGCACCGATTGCCACGCGCGTGCCGAAGGTGGTGACGGTCAGTCCGTCAGCGTCGGTCCCGGTGCAGGTGGTGGTGCCGTTCGCGACAACTGGATCCGGCGAACATTGCGCTTGCGCCGCCGAGGCCGCGCTCATCGCTACGATGCTCGTCCCGAGCGCGAACGACCACCGGCGCAACCGCACCGAACGCTGAACTGACATCAATCTTCGCCCCTGTTCCCTACGGCGTCCCCACGCCATCGCAGTGTTTCTATGATACGATATCATGAACGTCTACACCGACCTCTTGGCTTGGACGTCATTTTGGTAAAGCCTGTGAAGCGCAAGATCGGCAGGCCTGTGCCGGCGCGATCTCTGTGACCTTCCGGCACAGTCCTGATCCGAAAAGATTCTTCCACGACATCTTGGCTAAAATCCGATTGACGCCGCCGCGCGGACACGACAGTCTCCTACGATACTTCCAATAGAGAAACGGGAGTGGCGGTGGACTACCGGTCAGGAGCACGGATCGCGGCGGCGGCGTCGTCGCCGACGCTTCCGCGCAACCGTCCGCGATCCAGCCCCCCCTCTGGGGCGCAGCCTTCCGCCAACTCGTCAGCTGCCGAGCTGACCGTGCCGGCACCCCGCCACGCCGGCGCTTTTGTGGCAGGACGTAACCTTGATCGGCGTCACTAGCCTTGTACACACCGCCGACGGCATTGCCACCGGCGCGATCCATGACCGCCTCTGCGCCGCCGTTACTGCGCAGCCGCAAAGGGCACGCCGGTGCCTGCCGCGGCGCTCGGCGGGGCACCGCTGGCGCCGGCGCGGGTCACCTTGCTGGTGCAGGCCTCCGTCGCGGACGTGCCCGGCGCCGGGGTCGTCGCCTGGCGATCGACGTCGATTAGGGCATAAAGGCGAGCAGTGTGGTCGAGGGTGATGACGCAGATCACATCGTAGCGCGAGGCACCGCAAAGCATTCGTGTGAACAATGGGCCAGAGTTCATCTCGAAGGCGCTCGACCGCTGGGCATACGAGAATGGCGTGACCTTGGACTTCAGCCGGCCGGGTAAGCCGACCGACAACGCCTTCGTAGAGTCGTTCAACGGCCGCCTTCGCGACGAATGCCTGAACACGCACTGGTTTCTGTCCCTCGAGGACGCACGGGCCAAGATCGAGGCTTGGCGGCGCGATTACAACGAGAGCAGTCCTCACACATCGCTTGGCTGGCTGACGCCGCTCGAATATGCTGCTGCCGCGGCCAAGATCGCGGCCGAATGAACGCCGGAAACTCACCCCCGACCTGGATGAGAAACCGGGAAACCCTCAAACCAACCCTGGACTCTAGTTATGACTGGTAGAGCTTTGGGAGATACGTCTATACATGCTACATCATCCGCGATTTAGTCATGATGGAGCGCGGTCAGCATCGCTGGGCTGGCAGTAGTGAATGCACATGGCCGTTTGACTGATAGGCTTCGTTGCTACGGTAGCGCGCTGCTGCTAGGACGCCCGCCATGTTTGCTAACGCACCTACCCGGGGACGCGCCGCTTCGCTGTGGGCGGGACTTTTGATCGGCGCGTTGCTGTTCGTGCCGGGGGCGCTCGGCTATCTGTATGAGGCGTCTTCGTTCGCGCCGGGCACCTCCTTCATTGGAATATTGGCGCTGGCATTAGCGGCGACCGGTAATATCCCACTGACCTCGACCGACATCCAGACGGCGTTCGCGGCAGCCGGCGTGACGACGCTGGTGCTGCTGATCCACCTATTGCTGGCCACTGCAATCGGCAACGACCCGAGCTTAGACGTTTCGCGCGCCTTTCTGTCGATTATCTTGCTAGGCCTCATCATCGTGTCTGTCCCGGCAGTGCGTGAGGGTGTCATGGGCGAAGATACTCGCATCACGGCCGCGATCCGGATCGTATGCACGCTGTTCGCGCTTAGCGCGATTTTTTCCCTCGCGCAGATCCAGCCTGAGACGGCTAGCCTCGGGGCCAAGCCAATTTTTCCCTATACGGAGCCGTCATTCCTAGGTTTCTCGCTGCCAGCAGCGCTAATTTTTACGATGTTGCGTGCGCCGCGTTTAGTGCGGCTGGTAATAGTGCTGACATTCTTCGCCCTAGGTTACGGGCTCGGCAATTTCACAATCATCGTAGCCTGCGTGCTGGCTGCGGCGACGGCACTGCCGCTATCGTGGTTGGTGGCGGGATTAATCGTTGGGGTGATCGGCAGCGCCAGCCTCGACCTGAGCTATTACGCCGAACGGCTTGACTTCAATTGGGCGACCAGCACCAATCTCTCGGCGCTGGTCTATGTGCAAGGCTGGCAGATGCTGGGCGAGTCACTGCATAAATCGCTGGGATGGGGCATAGGATTTCAACAGCTTGGCATCGTGTATACGAATGTTCCGGCATCAATACGGATTAATCTATTGCTTGGCCGCGACGCGAATCTGCAGGATGGCGGTTTCATCATGTCTAAGATTGGCAGTGAATTGGGATTATTAGGGATGCTACTGATAGTAGCATATTTTTATACTGCGGTTCGGAGTTTTTTGCGGCTGCGCACGATTGCTAAACCTGGGGTAAAGATCACCGATGCCGAACTATTCGCACGTGCCTGTGTGGTTGGATATCTAGTTGAAATGGCAGTTCGCGGCACTAACTACTTCACTGGCACCTTCATGCTGTTGTTGGCTGCGCTGTCTTATCTGGTGCGGCGGCGCGTTGCGTCGGGCGCTCGGCCTGCGACGCGCGCGGCGGGGCAGCCGGCGTGACCGTAATTGCCATTAACTCCATGATCCTCGACGAGCGACTTTCAGGAATTGGCCATTACATCGTCCAGTTACTGACGCACTTTGCGCGTTTTAATCAATCGACTGGTAATCCGCACCGCCTACTCGGCATCGTACGTGCGCAGGCCGCGCATCACCTGAACGCGATTTCAGGGGTCGAACCGATTGTACTGTCAGGCCACGGTGGCCGGATAGCGCGCGTGTTGGCCGAGCAGACCACGATTCCGCACAGGCTGCACCGCGAAGGCGTCGATGTGCTACTAAACCCTGCATTTACGGGGCCAATCTGGGGAGCGCGGCGGATCGCGTTTACCGTTCACGACATATATTTCCGCGTTACGCCCGAGTTGCTACCGCGCGCACAGCGCCTATTCCTGTCGACGCTGGTACCGTGGTGCTGCCGCCGCGCGGATGCGGTGATTGCGCCGTCGGAGGTAACTGCCTGCGACCTGCTACGCTATTATCCCGATCTGTTGGGTAAGGTTTCGGTCATCCCGCTCGCCAGTCGCTTTCCGGGCCCCTTGACTCTGCCAAACGTGTCCCCGGCAGTGCCCCCGTTCGTGTTGCTGGTGGCCGCGCTAACCGGCAACAAGAATCCCTTGCCGCTGGTCGCCGCAATCAAATTGCTGCGCGCGCGGCATCCCAACCTGTTTCTGTTACACATCGGCTCTGATCCTGAGGGGCGACTGGCGGCGGCGCGCGTGCGCCATGGCGCGGACGCATGGATTACCAGCCGATCGGGGGTGAGCGACGCTGACCTGTCTGCTGCCTATCGCGATTGCCTGTGTTTCGTTATCCCGTCGCTGTACGAGGGCTTCGGGTTGCCGCTGCTGGAGGCGCAGGCACTGGGCGCGCCCGCCATCGCCTCAGATCGTGGTGCTTTGCCGGAAGTGGGCGGGGAGGGTGCGCTGTATGTCGATCCGACGGACCCAATGGCGATCGCCGCTGCGATTGGCGACCTGATCGACTTCCCGGCGCGGCGGCAAGCGCTGCGCGTCACGGGGTTCGCGAACCAGGCGCGTTTCTCTTGGGAACGGACTGCGCGGGCGACATGGGAACTGCTGTTAGAAAATGGCGTGGGTCGCCCTGCGCAGGTGGAAAACGCTTGAAATCGGGCAAGGTGCGGGCCAGTGGGCCTCAGGTGGCAGGCAAGTGCCCGCATATCATTCGGGGATATCGATGAAAGCCGTAATTCTCGCGGGAGGGCTGGGCACGCGTCTGAGTGAAGAAACCGCGACCCGGCCCAAGCCGATGGTCGAGGTCGGCGGCCGCCCTATCCTGTGGCATATCATGAAAGTCTTTGCAGCGCACGGCGTCAACGACTTCCTGATATGTTGCGGGTACAAAGGCTACGTTATCAAGGAATATTTCGCCAACTATTTCCTCCACATGTCGGACGTCACGTTCGACATGGAACACAACACGATGCACGTCCATCAGCGCAAGGCCGAGCCATGGCGCGTAACGCTGGTCGATACCGGCGAGCTGACGATGACCGGTGGACGGCTGGGGTACTTGCGGCCTTACCTGGAGGATCAGGAGGCGTTCTGCATGACCTATGGGGACGGGGTCGCCGATGTTGATGTTGGCGCGCTGATCGATTTTCATCGCGCGCATGGGCGCAAGGCGACGGTCACCGCGGTGCAGCCATCTGGGCGCTACGGCGCGCTGCTGATCTCGGGCGAACATCAGGTTGACGGCTTTGTCGAAAAGCCGCGCGGCGACGGCGGCTGGATCAACGGCGGCTTCTTCGTGCTGTCGCCGCAGGTGCTGGACCTGATCCAAGACGATACGACCGTATGGGAGCAGTCACCGCTGGAGACGCTGGCGACCACCGGTGAACTGCGCGCCTTCCATCACACCGGCTTTTGGCAGCCGATGGATACGTTGCGCGACAAGGTCCACCTCGACCAGTTGTGGAGCTCGGGCCAAGCGCCGTGGAAGGTCTGGTCGTGACGCCGGCGCTTTGGCGGGGACGGCGCGTCCTCGTCACCGGACATACCGGGTTCAAGGGCAGCTGGCTGACGCTGCTGCTGCGCTCAGTCGGCGCGGAGGTAACAGGGCTTTCGCTGGCGCCGCCGACCACGCCGAACCTGTTCGACGTGTTGGGGCTAGCGGGCGAAATCCACCATATCGTTGGGGACATCCGCGACGCCGCGAAGGTCGCGGCGGTGATGGCCGAGACTGCACCCGACACGGTGCTGCACCTCGCTGCGCAGCCGCTGGTGCGCCGGTCGTATCGCGATCCGTTGGAAACCTACGCCACCAACGTGATGGGCACCGCGCACGTTCTGCAGGCGGTGCGCGACGTCGCCTCGGTGCGGCATGTCGTCAGCGTGACCACGGACAAATGCTACGAGAATCGCGAATGGTTGTGGTCATATCGCGAGGACGAAGCGCTGGGCGGCTACGACCCATATTCCAGCAGCAAGGCGTGTGCGGAGCATATCACTGCCGCCTATCGCAGTTCCTTCCTACGTGAGCGCGGCGTCCATGTCGCGAGCGCGCGCGCTGGCAATGTGATTGGTGGAGGCGATTGGGCAGCGGACCGACTGGTTCCCGATTTCTTCCGCGCTGCCGATAACGGGCAGCCGGTGGTGTGCCGCTATCCGGCCGCACTGCGTCCATGGCAGCATGTGCTGGAGCCGGTGTCGGGCTATGTTGCCTTGGCGGAGGCGCTGTTTGACCGTGGCGACGCAGTGGCCGAAGCGTGGAATTTCGGTCCGTCGGAAGAGGATGCGCTGCCGGTCGGTTGGGTCCTCGACCAACTGACGCGGGTCTATGGCGGCCCTGGCTGGCGGCACGATCCCGCGCCGCAACCGCACGAGGCAGGGCTGCTTAAGCTTGACAGCAGCAAGGCACGCCAGCGGCTCGGCTGGCGGCCGCGCTGGCGGCTGAAACAGTCGCTCGCCGAGACCGCTGTCTGGCACCGCGCGTGGCGCGGGGGCGAGGACATGCGGCACGTGACGCTGGCGCAGATCAAACGGTTCATGGGCGGCTGACCTTACACGATCATGAGCAACCTCGCGATCCATCCGACCCCGCTTGACGGGCTGTGCCGCATCGCGCGGCTGCGGCACGGCGACGCGCGCGGGTTCTTCTCCCGCTTCTTCGACGCTAATCGCTTGGCCGAACTCGGCTGGCCGGGGCCGGTCGTGCAGATGAATCATACGCAGACCGGCTCGACCGGGACGATCCGCGGGCTGCACTTCCAGCGAGCGCCGCACGGCGAATGGAAATACGTCAGTTGTCTGCGCGGATCGGTGTTCGACGTCGCGGTCGACCTTCGGCGCGGCTCGGTGACTTACGGCCGCTGGTATGGTGCGGTACTGTCGGCGGCCAACGGCCACAGCCTATGCATTCCCTCCGGGTTCGCGCACGGGTTCCAGACGCTGGAGTCAGATTGCGAAATGATTTATCTCCACTCGGCGGCCTATGCCCCGGCATACGAAGGGGGTATCGACGCGCTTGATGCCACTCTGGGGATCGCCTGGCCGCTACCGGTATCCTCCCGGTCGAACCGGGATATCGCCCTTCCAGCCCTTGACCAAGAGACGGGTTTGTAATGCACTGTCGTCACTGCCATCAGCCGCTCGACGTGCCGTTCGTCGATCTTGGCGCTTCGCCACCTTCCAATTCCTATCTGACTACCGCCGCGCTCGATCGGCCGGAGCGTTATTATCCGCTGCGCGTGGCGGTCTGTTCGTCGTGCTGGCTGGTGCAGACCGAGGATTTCACCGACCGCGAAGAGTTTTTCTCCGAGGATTACGCTTATTTCAGCTCGTTCTCGACCGGCTGGCTAGATCATTCGCGTCGCTATGTCGAGGCGATGCGCGACCGGTTCGCACTGGATTCCGGGTCTCTAGTGGTGGAAGTCGCCGCCAATGACGGTTATCTGCTCCAATATGTGACAGCGGCCGGCATCCGCGCGCTGGGAATTGAGCCCACCCACAGCACCGCCAACGCCGCGCGCGCCAAGGGAATAGAGATTGTCGAGGAATTCTTCGGGGTGGCGCTGGCCGAACGGCTGGTTACAGAAGGACGCAGCGCCGATTTGACCGCTGCGAACAACGTGCTGGCACATGTTCCCGACATCAACGATTTCGTAGCCGGATTCGCCCGGTTACTGAAGCCGGCCGGGGTCGCGACTTTCGAGTTCCCGCACCTGCTGGAGATGGTAACCCATGGTCAGTTCGACACGGTCTATCACGAGCATTACTCTTATCTGTCGCTGACTGCCGTCGATCGCATCTTCGCCGCGAACGGACTTCAGGTGTTCGACGTCGACCAGATCCAGACTCATGGCGGCAGCTTGCGCGTCTATGCGCAGCGCCTCGATACGGGTTTGCGAACGCGAGGGGGCGTTGTAGAAGCGTTGTTACGGACCGAAGTTGATCGCGGCGTCGCGACTGCGGCCTTTTACAAAGGCTTTCAAAGCCGAGTTGATCGACTGAAGGATGAATTCGTCCGCTTCCTGCTCGATGCCAAGCGCGACGGACGGAAGGTTGCCGCCTATGGCGCCGCGGCGAAGGGCAACACGCTGCTCAACTTTGCGGGGGTGCGGCACGACCTTCTTCCCTGGGTAGTTGATCGCAATCCTGCCAAAGCGGGCAAGTTTATGCCGGGCAGCCATATCCCGATCGTGGACGAGGATCGAATCCGCGCGGAGCGACCCGAGCTGATCGTGATCCTACCCTGGAACATCAAGGACGAGGTCATGGAGCAGTTGAGCTATGCGCGCGAATGGGGCGCCAAGTTCATTACGGCTATTCCGGAACTAGAAATCCGATGAGCCGTATCCATTACACGAAGCCTTCGATCACGGATCTTGAGGTCGAGTTCGCGTCCGATGCCGCACGCAACGGCTGGGGCAGTGCATGCTATGCCTATATCGAACGGTTCGAGCGCGAGTTCGCCGCGTTTCTTGGCTGTCGCCATGCCATTGCCACGTCCAGTTGTACTGGGGCCTTGCATCTCGGGCTCGCGGCAGCGGGCATCGGCGCGGGTGACGAGGTGATCGTCGCTGACACGAATTGGATCGCCTCCGTTGCTCCTGTCACCTACCTCGGTGCCACGCCGATTTTCGTCGACGTTCTGCCCGATAGCTGGTGCATCGATCCGGCTGCAGCCGAGGCGGCGATTACGTCTAGGACGAAGGCGATCATCGCGGTACACCTGTACGGCAATCTGGCTGACCTACGCGCGCTTCGGGCTGTCGCCGATCGGCACGGCCTGTTGCTGATCGAAGATGCCGCAGAGGCATTCGGGTCGATCTATCACGACACGCGCGCGGGCGCGTTTGCGGACTTCGGCATCTTCTCGTTTCACGGCACCAAGACGCTGACGACGGGCGAGGGTGGGATGTTCGTGACCTCGCGTGCGGATCTGTATGAGAAGGTGCTGACGCTCAACAACCATGGGCGTGTGACGGGTCAGACCAAGCAATTCTGGTCAGATATAATTGGCTATAAGTACAAGATGTCGAACATGCAGGCTGCGATAGGTTGTGCGCAGCTTCAGCGTGCCGACGAGCTGATCGCGGGCAAGCGCCGTGTGTTCGAAACGTATCACGACTTATTGAGCGACTTGCCGCTTAGCATGAACCCCGAACCGGAAGGATGCGTCAATGGCTATTGGATGCCGACGATCGTCATCGACGAAGGAGCAGCGTTCGACCGCCAGGTCGTACTGGACGCCTTCAAGGAGGATGAGATTGATGGGCGCGTGTTCTTCTGGCCCGTCAGCATGCTCCCCATGTTCGAGAGCCGCCCGGAAAACGCGATCAGCTATTCTCTTTACCGGCGAGCGCTGAACCTTCCCAGTTATCACGACTTGACCGAGGAGGAGATGGCGCGGGTCGCCAACGTGATCCGTACCGTGGTTGGATAGGATGCGCGACTACATTCTCTGGGGCGCGACGGGCCAAGCAAGGGTCCTGATCGAACTCCTCGCGGGCCAGTCGATGCAGCTGGTCGCGTTGGTGGATCGCGCCGTGGCGGAGCCTCCGCTCCCAGGCGTGACGATGCTGCGCGATGCTGAAGCATTGGACACGTGGCTAAACGAACGAGAGGCGCCGCTGCCCGGCGCGCTGGTCGCGATCGGCGGTCATCATGGTGCGGAGAGGCGCCGATTGCAGCAGGCGCTGCAGCAGCGCGGGGTGAAGATCCTTTGCGCCATCCATCGTGCCGCCTATGTGGCCACCGACGCGATGGTCGGGGCGGGTAGCCAGGTGTTGGCTGGCAGCGTGGTCGCCGCCCGAGCCCAACTGGGCGAGGCGGTCATCGTTAATACCGGCGTAACTGTAGATCATGATTGCGTGATCGATGCAGGAGTTCACCTCGCTCCAGGTGTCACGCTCGCCGGCGAGATAATGGTCGGCAGGGATGCCTTCGTCGGCGCCGGGGCGACTGTGCTGCCCCGTCTGCGAATCGGGGCGGGGGCGATCGTCGGGGCCGGCGCGGTGGTGACGCGCGACGTTGTCGCGGGCGCGACCGTCGTCGGAGTTCCGGCGAGGGCGATTTCCGCAAGCGGATCGGCATGACGATCGCGCGTATCCTTCAAGCTTATGTAGAGCGGCAGATCGCCCATGTGGTCCCAGGCTTTTCCGATGCGATCTCTCTTCCCCTCGCTGCTGTCGAGGAGGCGGTGGAGCGGATCGAGTGCAACGTCCGCGCGCAGCATGGCGGCGAACGAGGATTTGACCCGCTCATCTCCGGGCAATATGCCACCTTCCTGTATTATCTCGCCCATGTGCTTCGTATGGATCGTGAACGAGCGACGCACGTCTTCCTGCTCAACAAGGCACTGAACGGAATCGACTTATTTTACGACGTGGTTATGCCCGATCATTTCCTCATTGGGCACACGGTAGGGATGGTATTTGCTAAGGCCGACTATGGCGATTACTGCGTCTTTCATCAGGGATGCACGGTCGGACGCATCTTGGCGGATCGCCCGATACTAGGCGAGGGAGTCGTCATCTATCCTGGCGGTGCTATCATCGGGCGCTGTCGCGTCGGGCCGAACACTGTCGTGTCAGCCGGCGTCCAGGTTATTAACACGGACACACCAGGCAACTGCATCGTGTTCCAAGGCGAGAATGGCCGGCCGTTCTTCAAGCCAATCAGGGAGCGCTTCTATGCGCGCTATTACCGGGCTTAGGCGACTGGCTGGTAGGTCGGCGGGCCTGCGCGTCAATCTCGTCGCGAACTATGTGGGTCAAGGATGGACTGCGATCGCCAACATCGCGTTCATCCCAGCCTACATCCATTATCTTGGCGTTCAAGCCTATGGGCTAATCGGCGTATTCGCTATCATCCTGTCGACCGCCAGCCTGCTTGACGGGGGTTTAACACCGACATTAAATCGAGAACTGGCGACCTTCTCCGCAGGAGGGCATACCGTCCAATATGTCCGCAACCTGCTGCGCACGATCAATCTGATCTGCGCGGCTGGGTTCGTTCTGGTGACGTTGGCGGGCTTGGCTGCAGCCCCGGCGCTGGCGGCGCACTGGATCGGCGATCGGTCGTTGCCGCCGGGGACGGTGGTTCAGTCGCTCTTTCTCATGATCTTGATGGCGGCTCTGCGTATCGTCGAGGGAGTACAGCGGAGCGCGTTGCTGGGTCTGCACCGACATGTCCTGCTGAACTTGCTGTCGATGATTACGGTGACTTTGCGTGCGGGAGGGGTCATCGCGCCGCTGGCACTCGTGTCGGCAACTCCGCAAATGTTCTTCTGCTGGCAGGCCACAATATCGGCAGTGTCAGTCGCCGCCTTCGCCGTGGCGGTGCGTAAGAGTATTCCTTCGTCCGAGCGCCGACCACGCTTCGACCCGGCGATCGTGCGAACGCTGCGGCATTTTGCGGGTGGCGTCCTAGGGGCGACGGCCTTGGCCGTGGTCCTGACTCAGGCGGACAAGATCCTCTTGGTCAAGCTAGTTCCGCTGGACCAGTTCAGCGCTTATGCCTTGGCGACCGCAATCGCGAGCGGGCTGTATCAGGTCGTAAGCCCGGTGTCGCAATCCTATTACCCTGTCTTTACGAGTCGGATGGCGAGCGGGCAAAACCAGCTGGCGATGTCCTATCATCAGGGATCGCAGATCGTGTCGGCGACGGTAGGCCCGCCTGCGGCTATCCTGTCTTTCTTCTCCGGTCCGGTGCTGACGCTGTGGACCGGTAATCCCCCGCTCGCTGCTATGGCTAGCCCTATTTTATCACTGCTTGCACTGGGCACCGCGTGTCATTGTGCGATGTACATGCCCTACATGCTTCAATTGTCCGCCGGATGGTCTGGATTGGCGATGAGGATGAATATCGCCGCAGTCCTGATAGTGTTTCCGGCGTTACTAATCGTAGTCCCTCGCGCAGGTATGATCGGTGCGGCCGTGATCTGGCTGGTGCTGAATGCCGGCGCACTGGTTACCACGATCCGTATCATGCACCGACGCCTGTTGATAGGCGAGATGCGACGATGGTACGTGCAGGATCTACTGATCCCGTTCGGGGTGGCGTTCGGCGTAGCCGCGCTGTGCCGTTTCCTCTATCCCGACACAGCAACTCCTGCGGTCCGGCTACTCGCCCTTGGAGCCTCATGCGTTGTGACGCTGATCGCGGGAATTTTGACGGTTTCTTTTCTACGCGAGCGGATTAGCTCGCTTGTAAAACGGTGTCTCGCCTGAACCATCGGAGATCTCCCATGTCATCCGCCCCGACGCTCACGGTGCTGATCCCTACCCGTGACCGCTCTCAAACACTGGGCAGCACCATCCAGTCCTGTCTCGCGCAGGACTATCCGCACCTAAGGATCGTCGTGAGCGACAACTGCAGCACCGACGGGACAGCCGACATGGTGGCGGCGATTGACGATCCGCGGCTGCGCTATGTCCGCACCCCGCGCCGACTAAGCATGACGGGCAATTTCGAGTTCAGTCTCTCGCAGGTTGAGAGCGGGTATCTGATGCACCTAGGTGACGATGACGGCTTGGTCCTCGGCGCCGCGTCACAGGTTGCGGGCATCATTCAGGAAACGGGAGCGGAGGCGGTCAATTCGGCCCACGCCGTGTATCATTGGCCAAACAGTCTTTACACAGGATATCGCAATCGTCTGATCCTGCCTGTCAGACGCGGTTATCGCCGGGTGAAGGGATTGGATGCAGCGGCGGATGTAATCGCGTTCCGGCGCGGATACCCTTATCTACCCAGCACTTATTCGGGATTTGTCATGAAGGCGGTGATCGATCGCGTGGCGGCAGGCGCGAGCTATTACTCGTCCATCACGCCCGATTCTTACGCCGGTTTCGTCAACGCCGGAGTCATAGACACCTTCGTTTATTCCGAGCGGCCGTTCGCCATTGCGGGGTTATCGGGGCGAAGCAATGGAGGGTCCAATGTGAACAGCGGTGACCCCGGCGAGGCGCAACGGTACTTGGTCGAGAACGACCTGCCGACCCATCCAGACATCACCTACTGCCCCAAGTCGATCCCGCTTGTCGTGGCGGAAGCCTTTCTGCAAGCGCGAGATCGCGTGCCGCGTCTTCGCAACCTCCCGTTCGACATACGGCTTTTGTGCCGCGTCGCTATGCGCGACGTGGGCGAGGAGAATTACGCAACGGTGCGCAATGCCGTGGTCGAGACCGCGGATCGTCATGGCCTCCGCCTGGCCGTTCCGCAATCACCGACGCTGACGCAGAGGATTGATCGAGAGGCGGACCGCCTCCGAGTGCGTATACGTCGCGTGCGCGAAGGTTATCGACGCGTTGATGTGACTCGATATGGCGTTGACGACGTCGATGGCGCGGGCCGCCTGGCGTACGATTTGCTGAGTTCGTAAGGATCGGCGGATGTTAACTTCAGTTTCAAAGCATGTCATCATTCGGTCAGGGCGGGATCGAGGGCACTGAGCATGAAATAAGTAATCGTGGAATTTATCCGACAGTAGAGTAGATGATACTTTAGTAGTCGCCATCCCGCCGACCGTTCTACCGCAACGCCGCGGTGGATGATCATGCGACAGTTAGCGGCTCACGAAAACCCAGATCTTCGACTGATTCAACCTACCCACCATGCCAATCAGACCTCTACCACGATGCTAACCGCCCCGTCGGATGCTTCAGGTCGATGGCTAGAGTCGGATGACATCAAGCTGACCCATATCCTGAGTTGACTAGGTGTTTGATCCCACGGTTTGATGGTGCGATCCTTTCGTTGGAATGGAAGGAAGCCGCATGGGACAAGTTCGTCACGGGAGCGCCACGACCACGCACGCCGTCCGAGCAGCAATACAGCGATCGCAAGCTTCGCTCGCGACGCTGAGCCGTGAGCTGGGGATCAATCCGAAGACAGTCGCGAAGTGGCGTAAGAGGGCAACGGTCGAGGATATAAAGACCGGGCCGAAGGCCCCTCATTCGACTACCTTGACCGAGGCTGAAGAGGCGATGGTTGTGGCGTTCCGACGGCACACACTGCTGCCGCTCGACGACTGCCTCTACGCGTTGCAGCCATCGATCCCGCAGTTGACGCGCTCAGCGCTGCATCGTTGCCTCCAGCGGCCCGGCATATCCCGCCTGCCGGATATCGAGGGCGAAAAACCGAAGCGCCAGCGCTTCAAGCGTTATCCCATCGGCTTCTTTCACATCGATATCGCCGAGGTGCAGACTGCCGAAGGCAAACTGTACCTGTTCGTCGGCATCGACCGCTACCCGCCAAGTTCGCGGTCACCCAATTGGTTGAGAAGGCTGACAGGCGAACTGCGTGGGAGTTCCTCGAACACCTGCTGAAGGCCGTGCCGTACCGCATCCACACCATCCTGACCGACAACGGCATCCAGTTTGCCGACCAGCCTCGTAACCGCAACACCGCCTGGTCGCGTCAGATGCGGTTCGACATGATCTGCGAGGCAAATGGCATCGAGCACCGGCTCACGAAACCGAACCATCCGTGGACCAACGGTCAGGTCGAGCGGATGAACCGGACCATCAAGGAGGCGACCGTCAAACGCTTCCACTACGAAAGCCACGACCAGCTAGGCACGCACCTCGCCGACTTCATGGCCGCCTACAATTTCGCCCGCCGGCTCAAGACGCTGAACGGTCTCACGCCCTACGAATACATCGCCAAGATCTGGACGTCAGAGCCAAATCGGTTCATCGTCGACCCGATCCACCAGATGCCGGGACTAAACACCTAGGTAGTTGCGGCGTTCTGCGGGGGAGAAGGCATCGAGAAGCGTGCCGACGCGTCTCCATGTTGCCTCGTGGGATCGCTCGGCGGCCTTGCGCATGAGGTGCTTGAGCTTGGCGAAGACCTGCTCGATCGGGTTCAGGTCCGGGCTGTAGGGCGGCAGGAACAGCAGCCTGGCACCGACCGCACGGATAGCGTTGCGGATGGCGGGTTTCTTGTGGCTGGAGAGGTTGTCCATGATGACGACGTCGCCGGGCGACAGCGTCGGCACGAGGCACTGCTCGATATAGTCGGTGAAGCTTTGCGCGTTGACCGGCTGGTCCAGCACGCACGGCGCGTCGATCCGGTCGCAGCGCAGCGCCGCCAGGAACGTCATCGTGCGCCAGTGGCCGTAGGGCACCTTGGCATGGAGCCGCTGGCCGACCGGTGCCCAACCGCGCAAGGGGGCCATGTTCGTCTTCACCCACGTCTCATCGATGAAGACGAGACGCGCCGGATCAAGCCGACCCTGGTATTTCTTCCACTGCGCGCGACGCCGGGCAATTGCGGGACGGAGTTGTTCGGCGGGCAGCACGCTTTTTTTTGAAGCTCAGCCCCTCGACATGGGCGAACCGCCAGACCTGAACATAGTCGACCTTCACGTCGCGGCCCGCCAACTCCGCTACCAGTCCACGCAAGGTGAAGTCGCGGGTCATCCGCTCCAGCAGCCAGTCACGTGTCGCGCCGGACAGGATGTTGGATCGGCGACCACCCATCCGGCTCGGCGCGGCGCTGCCCGTATCGCGAAAGCGCCGCACCCATTTGATCGCCGAACTCGGCGCCACCCCGAAGCGTGAAGCAGCCGCGTGGCACGACATGCCATCGGCGATTACCGCCCTGACCACCCGTTCCCGCAGGTCCATCGAATACGGCTTTGACATGCTGGCTGGCCTCCTTCGCCAGCCGGCACATTGAATCAGATCGCCAGCCCAATGGGAATCCTCAGCGATTCAGATCCACGCCATCACGCTCTAAGGGGAAGGTTCGCTTACGCAGCGCGCCTCTTGGATTCATGCAATGAGCTTGGCGTCGTGATCAGGAACAGGACACGCTTCTGATAAGATGCGCATAGCGTTCTCCCACTGAGGCCATCTCATGATCGCGCTCGATCGAGCGGAGTGCGCCTGCGGATAGGCGTTGCCAGAGCGCATCGTCGGCGACGAGCCGTCGCATGGCAAGGAGCAGTGCTTTCGGGTCGCCAGGTTCCACGATAAGTCCGGTCTCGCCGTCTTTGTTCACGAAGGGAACGCCGGATCGCTTCAGATTGGTGGACACCATCGGCAGTCCCGCGGCCATGCTCTCTACCTGCGCGATGCCATACATCTCCGCCGCCGTGATCGACGGCATAACCCCCAGCTTCGCTTGAGCGAACGCATCCGCGAGTTCGGCGGGTGTCAAGCCGCCCGCGAGCAGAACGCGATCTTTGACCCCTGCCGTTTCAATCCGGCGCCTTAGCTCATCCTCAAGCGGCCCCGAGCCGACGATTAGCGAGCAAAGCTCTTCGTCGAAGCCGCGAGCGGCCTCGACCAGAACGTCGAAGCCTTTGTAGGGGACCAGTCGTCCAATCGAGATTGACATCGCACGACCGCGGCGAAAGCGCCTGAGCGTGTCGGCAAAGGCTGTGTGTCCGGTCGCGACGGGGATCAAGGTCCGGTTGAACGGGAAAGGAATGACAACACCGTTGCGGATGGCCTTGGCCCGGCGCGAGCATTCGAGATGAATCGGCGTCGGTCCGATCACCGCGGCCGCGCGGGCCAGCAGGCGGTTGTCGACCGGCGCTGTGGCCCAGCGTATCATGGCCTGCGGAATGTCAGCATGCCAGATGAGGATCACCGGTTTGCGCCAACTGAGCGCCGCCAGCACCGCTAAGGGATTAGGCAAATGGACTAAGGCGCAGTCGTAATCCGCTTCGAGCCGGCGGCCCAGTTGGAGGTAGCGCCGGGACAGCCGCTTGTTGCCGAACGACAGATCGGCTTTGCAACGGATCACTCGATAATCGCGTTCGCGCTCGATATACGGGCCCTTGACCTCCGTGCACAGGACGTCGGCGCGGATATTATGCCGTATCAGCATCTCGGCGATGTTGAAGGTAATTGTCTCGATTCCGCCGGTGTCAGGATCGAAATGCTTGGCCAGTTGTAGCACACGGGTCGGATGGGACATGCGAGACGCGGACCTTGAACGTGGTAAGTCCGACGATGCGCAGCGACGCGTGGCGGACGAGGGATG
This sequence comes from Sphingomonas phyllosphaerae 5.2, assembly GCF_000419605.1. Taxonomy (NCBI): domain Bacteria; kingdom Pseudomonadati; phylum Pseudomonadota; class Alphaproteobacteria; order Sphingomonadales; family Sphingomonadaceae; genus Sphingomonas; species Sphingomonas phyllosphaerae. Next base: position 31,057 of record NZ_ATTI01000002.1, read on the forward strand.
GCGCGGGGCGACATCCCTATGAAGGCGCTCTCTCGATTGCAACAGATGCACCGGCCGGTCGCTTGAAAGAGTCACTCAAACGGAAGGATGACCATGTCCCTCGACCCCGATCGCCGCCAACTCCTGCGTGCGACAATCGGCACGACGGCGGTGCTGCCCGTGACGTTGACGGCGCGTGACACCGCCCGCACTATTCGGAACGAGGGGCTGTCCGCGCGCGACCTTGGCGCAAGGTTCGACGGACGCAGCGACGATGCGGCGGCTCTCCAGCGTGGGATCGATGAGGCGGCTCGGACGGGGCGTCCATTGGTGCTGCCTTCAGGCACCGCCGGACTGAGCCGCCCATTGGATTTGAAGGGGCGACACGTTGCCATTTTGGGCGATCCAGCCGGGCATACCGTCCTGCGCGCCGTGGGCTCGTTGACCTGTCTGATTGATGCGCAGGAAGCGCATGAGGTGATCGACAGTGCGCTCTACCTGTTCGGGCTGACTCTGGACGGGGCAGGCAAGACGGCGGCGGGGATCAACCTGCGCTATCGACACCGAACCTTCTTGGATACGCTGACAGTCGGCGGCTGTATGATTGGGATAGATGAGCGGGACGCTTGGCTGGCACGACGCATTAATTGCCGCGTACGCGGCAACGCTACCGGCTGGCGGCTGCGCGGGGCGAACCACAGTAGCGTGTGGATCGGCTGCAGCTTTAGCGACGCGCGCGACGTGCATCTTGACATCGGCGTGGATGGTACCGCGCAGGACGGCAATGACGCGCTGCTCTTCCAAGCGTGCGACGTCGAGTACGGTACCGGCGACGGTATCCGCGTCGCGTCAGGCGCGACCGCGACGTTCGATACCTGCTACCTGGGCGAGGCGATCGGCGGTGATGTGTTGCGCACAGCCGGAACGGTGCTGGTACGCGGCGGCGTACTGTTCGTCGGGTATGGCACCAAGGCACGTGGCATCGTGCCGCTGGGCGGGCGCACGACTGTGACGGACGCGTCGGTTCGTGGTCAGGAGCAGGGCACGCTCGATCGGCTGGCGGGATGTGACGTGCCCGGCGCATCGGGACGCGTGGTGTTCCGTGAAATTGACATGCAACTGAAGGTCGGGGGCGATCCGCTGTTGCACGGCGACATTCTGGGGACCCTGCCGATGCGCGTGCTGGCCCCGCTACACGGGCGCAACTGGCAGGCGAGCGCGAACGATACGGAGATCATCGACGACGCAATAGGCGACACGCGCAGCACGTGCTGTCGCGCGGCGACGGGCCCAAACCCGCTGATCGGACTAGCCGCATCGCTGCACGGGCAGGCAGAGGCGCGACGCGACGGCCCGGCCTATGTCGTGATCGTCTATGCCGCGACGCGCCCGGTCGAGCTGAAATTCTCGGGAGGTGCGATCGGGCGCATGCCCGAACGGCTGGTCGGGTTGCTGCCTGCGACGCGTGCACCGGCTACCTATGTGAAGGTTGACGTGCCGGTCGAGTTTGCGCGCTTTTCAACGGTCGAACTCATTATGCCAGGTGCGCGGCCTGGCGACGTGCTGACGCTCCACCACGCGACGATCGCCGACGCGGCGGTGCTCGAACCCGCCCCGCTTGCAAACCTTGCTCGCGCTCGGTGAGGAAGTGCGCGATTGTCCCCTTTGGTTCGGGACAGCGATTGACAGCGGGCATGCCCGCGGGGCCGGGAACGACACGCTGACCGGCGGCGCGGACGATTACCGGATTGATGGCGGCAGCGGCATCGACACCGCTGTCTTCGTCGGGCTGTGGCGTCAATCCGCGCTGATGCGCGACGGCGCAGGGGAGCGTGACCGTCATTGGCCCCGACGGAACGGACATGCTGACGAACGTCGAGCGGTTCGCATTCAACGACGGCCATTCCGTCTTCAACGCCGAGAGTGCGTTGCGCAGATCATGCGCCGTACAATGCCGTGCCGCGCCACAACGAATGACATTGAATTCGACCTCTACCTCGATATGTCCGACGATCGCGGCGGCACCATGGCCGGCGTCGCAGGCAATCTAATCGGATCGGGCGAGTTCCTAGGCGCGGCCGGCGAGTTCGAGAACGTCAGCTTCGTCGATTACCTGTATCGGAACAACCTCGGCAGGGCGCCCGACAGCGGAGGTCGCGCTTTCATTTTATATTGACCAATTGGCACACAGCGGGAGCGCTGCTCGATGTCGCGCTGGGCATCAAACATTTACAGTTTGTTCGGCGCCCATATCGGAGCGAATATCAACTTTCCTTTGACGCCGGATCAGCGCGCACCGAAGCCGGTTAGCATCGTACGGATGGTGCGTGCCACGATCAGGATGTCGAGCCACGGCGAGAAATGACGGATGTAGTAAAAGTCGTAGTGCAGCTTGTGGCGCACGTCCTCCACTTCGGCGACATGGCCTTGATTGACCTGCGCCCAGCCCGTGATCCCCGGCCGCACAATGTGACGATAGCGATAGAAGGGGATTTCCGCCTCGTACCAGCGCGATAGTACCACCGCCTCCGGACGTGGACCGATCCAGCTCATCTCACGCTTGAGCACGTTCAACAATTGCGGCAATTCGTCGACGCGCGAGGGACGCAGGAAGCGCCCGATCCTTGTCACGCGCTGATCGTTCGATTGCGTCATCGCATGGCTGCGCGCATCATCTTTCGTGTTACGCGTAATGGTCATTGAGCGGAACTTGTAGACCGTGAACGGCACGCCCTGATAACCGATACGGCGTTGTCGGAAGATAGCGGGTCCCGGAGAATCGAGCCGGATTGCCAACGCAATCGACAGTAGTGCCGGCGACAGGATTAGCAGCGCGGCTGCCGCCGCTGCCCAGTCAATCAAGTGCTTTGCCGTCATATATGCCGATACCGGCACCAAGCTTCCGAAGCTGTTTTCGGACAGATGCTCTAGTTCGACTTTCCCGGTCAGTGATTCAAGTAGATGTTTGCTGTGATAGACTGGTAGCCCGGTCAGCGCACAATCAGTAAGGCGGCGTTCCCACTCGTCGGGTAGATCAGCGCGCAAGTCCGCCGCGATCGCCGAGAGGTCAGACGCATCGTCGTTCGGCGTGTTCAATATACGCCATTCGATCCGTTCGATCTCGGTTAGTTTCACGGCATTGCCGATTGGAATAATTCCGATTACTAATCCGGCACGGCGTTGCGCCCGGAAATAAGCGATGTAGAACCATGCAACACACAAAATGAAGCTGGTGATAAATACCGAGCGAGAATAAGAGAAGCGGCCTAATAGGAAGATTACGAATCCCAGACTATAGCTCGAAAAAAATGAGGGCACGATATATACGCTGCCTTGCACGCCGGGATAATTGCTAAGACTGCGCAACAGGAACACCCCGAGCAAAGACGCGAGCAACGTACCCATTAAGGTGATGTTTAGTAATCCCGCGTCATCATTGAGCGGATTAGTCATCAGCCGGACGACATAGGGCGTTGCCGAACATAGTATCGCGCCCAGAAGGTTCCATCGTAACCGCTGCCAGCTGACATGTCGGCGCAAGATTTGTTCGGCCACCTATTATACTCGCTATAATTTCTTCGAGGTCGTCAATCGGCTGGACATTAGTTACAGATTACCTGCCGAATGATGCAATGATCTGTAAAGGCACTTGAAAATGACGGATCGTTCTTACCTTGATGTCCTTTACCGATTTGGCGGAAAAGTGTAAACCGATGTGTCGCCACGCGACTTGTTGCGGGCGCGCCTAGATCCTACACGACGCTTCATGCCCACTCGTCACCGCCCGCTGCCGTTCCCGCTTCCGGGGATCGCGTTCGCCCTTTTGCTGGCATTGCTGGCGATGCTGTGGCTGGCGGGGGGCGCATCGCGGGCCGACGTTTCCGGGCAGGTGGTGGTGCGCGTCGCCGCTTGGGGCGCGCTGATCGTCGCCGGGCTGCTCGCGCCGCGCCCGAATGTCACGCGTGACTTGCGCCCGGTCGCGTGGCTGCTGGCGTTCGGGGTCGTGCTCGTCGCTTTGCAGCTGATTCCGCTGCCCGCCGACCTGTGGCTGCGGTTGCCGGGACGCGCGGTGTTGACCGAGGCGGTGCCACGCGGCGCACCACAACCGTGGCGGCCGTGGACAATGACGCCGGGGGCGACAGGCAACGCGCTGTCCGCGCTGGTGGTGCCGGTTGCGGTGCTAGTGTTGCTGGTCGCGATGCGCCCGGCCGAGCGCGCCTTGCTGCCGGGCGTGCTGCTAGTGATGGTCACGATCGCGATGCTCGTGGGGCTGCTACAGGTATCGGGAGCCCGGCTCAGCAATCCCTTCGTCAACGATACGGTCGGGCAGGTCAGCGGCATCTTCGCCAACCGCAATCACTTCGCGGTGTTCTTGGCGTGTGGCTGCCTGCTGGCACCCGCTTGGGCGTTCCGGGGCGAGCGGCATGCGCGCTGGCGCGGGCCACTGGCGTTAGGATTGATCGTGCTGTTCGTGATGACAATTCTGGCGACCGGATCGCGCGCGGGAATGCTAACTGCTGTGCTGGCGGTTCTGATCGCGCTCACGATGGTGCGTCACGAACTGCGTCGGCAACTATCGCGCGCGCCACGATGGGCGTTCCTGGCGCTGATCGCGAGCGTGCTGGGCTTGCTGGCGGTAGTGGTCGCGGCCAGCGTCGCGGCGAACCGCGCGGAATCGATCCACCGTACCTTCGCGGTTGACGTTGGCACCGACATGCGCAACCGCGGGCTGCCGATCGTGCTGAAGATGATCAGTACCTACCTGCCGCTTGGCAGCGGGGTTGGCGGGTTCGACCCGATGTTCCGGATGCACGAACCGCTGGCGTTACTGAAGCCCACCTTTTTCAACCATGCGCATAATGATTTCCTGGAAGTGGTTCTAGATGCCGGGGTGCCAGGCGGGCTGTTGCTGGGCGCGGCGCTGTTCTGGTGGCTTTCGGCTAGCATCCGCGTGTGGCGCGTGCGGGGGGGGGCAATAACCGGTGCAGGGCGGCTTGGTTCGGCGATCCTGCTGCTGCTAATCGTGGCGAGTGCCTTCGATTATCCACTACGCACCCCGACGATGATGGCGCTGACTGTGATCGCTGCGGTGTGGCTGGCAGACGGGCAGGGGAGTGGTGACGAGGCCGGCAAGCGCTCGTCTTTACCTGAAGCAGGCCAGCACCTATAGCACGCCAGCCCATCTGGTTCGGGACATTATCCGTCGACATGCGTAAGCTCTGTATACTCCTGTCCTTCGCGGCTGCGCTGTCGGCTTGCGGGGGCCGACAACCCCTGATCTCCACCGCACGGCTGACAGTCGTCTCCGACAGCGCGGTGCTGCCCGCACCCGACCGCAACGACCTGACTGCGCCCGATCGCCCCTCGCTTGTCGGGCCGCTTGATACGATTCAGGTCGATGTCTTCAACATCCCCGAACTGAGCCGCGAAATGCAGGTCGACGCCAGCGGGCGAATCTCAATGCCGCTGGCCGGCACTGTCGATGCGCGCGGCAAGACCGCTGCGGAACTGGCCACCGCAATCGAGGCGACGCTGCGCGGTCGCTACGTCCGTAACCCGGAAGTAACCGTCAACATTCGCAGCTCGGTCAGCCAAGTGGTGACCGTCGATGGCCAGGTGGTCGAGCCTGGCTTATATCCCGTAACCAATCAGATGACGCTGATGCGCGCCATCGCCTCTGCAAAGGGGTTGTCTGAATTCGCGCGACAGGACGATGTGGTGATCCTGCGCACTGTCGCCGGGCACAAGATGGCCGGGCTCTACAATATCGACGCGATCAGGCGCGGCACGTACGATGACCCTCCGATATACGCTAATGATGTGATCCTTGTTGGCGATTCCCCACAGCGTCGCCTGTTCCGCGATTTCGTGTCGCTCTCGCCGATCGTTGCGGCGCCGTTAATTGCGATTCTCCAGTAAGGCGCCTGCATGACTACTGTTACATCCAACATGCGCGCCGCGCCGCCTGTCGCCTCACCCGCGGCCTCGGGCGACGGGATGCCGCTGATCCGACAGTATCTGCGCATTGCGATGCGCTGGCGCTACGTCATTATAGGCACGACGGCGGCCTGCGTGCTGCTCGGGCTGGTCGCGACCTTGTTGATGACCCCCAAATATACCGCGGTCTCCACGGTCGAAATATCTCGGGATTCGGACAAAGTGACCGATTTTCAGGGTGTCGAGCGGGAGACGAGCGTCGCTGATCAGGAATTCTACCAGACGCAGTACGGCCTGCTGCAGTCGCGCTCGCTGGCAGAGCGGGTCGCGGTGCAGCTGCGAATGGTCGACGATCCGAAGTTTTTCGAGATGTACGGAGCGGCGAAGGACGAGCCGGCGTTCGAGTTGGTGGGCGGTCGCTATCCCGCCAGCGGCCGGAGCGTGCGGCAACGGATCGCGGGCGAGGTGCTAATGAAAAATTTGGCAATTGCACCAACGCGCTTGTCGCGACTGGTCGACATCCGGTTCACCAGCCCGAACGCGGATTTCGCTGCGAAGGTCGCCAATGCTTGGGCGGAAAACTTCATTCAGACTAATCTGGAGCGCAAGATTCAGGCGACCTCCTACGGCCGAAACCTGCTTCAGCACCAGCTTGGGCAAATCAAGGAGCGCCTCGACGAGTCGCAGCGCCAGCTTGTCGGCTATGCATCGGCACAACGGATCATTAATCTGCCTGCGCAGACTGGCGGTGACGGACGCACTACCTCCGAACGCTCGATCGTCGCGGACGATCTGGCTGCGCTGAACGCCGCGTTGTCGCAAGCGACCGCCGACCGCATCCAGGTCGAGGCTCGATACCAGCAGGCGGGGCGTGGTGGCGCGTCGACCGAGGCACTGCGCAATCAGGCGATTAACGCTCTGCGTCAGAAACGCGCCGAACTGGCCGCCGAATATCAGCGGCTTATGGTACAATTCGAGCCCGGCTACCCGACCGCGCAGGCGATCAACTCACAGATTGATCAGCTCGACCGGTCGATCGCGCGCGAGGAAGGACGCGTGTCGGGCTCGCTGCTTGCCGATTTCCGCGAGGCGCAGGAGCGCGAACATGCATTGGCGAGCAAGGTCGATCAGTTAAAGTCGAGCTATCTCGACCTGCGCCGACGATCGATCCAATACAATATCTACCAGCAGGAAGTGGATACCAATCGCGCGTTGTACGATGGCCTGCTTCAGCGCTTCAAGGAGATCGGCGTCGCGGGCGGTGTGGGCGTCAATAATATCTCAATCGTGGACCCCGCTAATGTTCCGCAAAAGCCGTCGAGCCCGCGGCTCTTATTGAACTTGGCGTTGGCGCTGCTGGCCGGCTTCGGACTTGGCGTGCTGCTGGCGCTCGGGCTCGAACAGATTGATGAGGCGATCGCCGATCCAGCGGAGGTCGAGCGACGACTCGGCCTACCGCTGCTAGGATCGGTGCCCAAACTACAATCGGGGACGCCCAAGGAAGCGCTGCTGGATCGCAAGTCCGATCTGTTCGACGCCTACCTAGCTGTGCAGACCAACTTGGCCTTCACCACCGAACATGGCGTACCGCGTTCCTTCGCGGTCACCTCGACCCGTCCGGCTGAGGGCAAGTCGACGACGGCCCTGGCGTTGGCCACCACGCTGGCGCGTGCGCACCGGCGCGTCATCCTGGTCGACGGTGACATGCGTTCGCCCTCGATACACCATTTGGGTGGGGTCGATCACGACCGTGGGCTCAGCAACTTCCTCACCGGGCAGGATAATATCGATGCGTTGATCTTCCCTATGCATGATCTGGGCATCACCGCCATGTCTGCCGGCCCTATCCCGCCGAACGCGGCGGAGCTGCTGACTGGCAATCGTTTGTCGACACTTATCGAAAGGTTGCTGCAGAGCTACGACCATGTGGTGATAGACAGCCCGCCGGTCATGGGGTTGGCCGATGCGCCACTGATTGCCAGCCGCGTTGAGGGTGTGATTTATGCGGTTGAATCGCATGGAATTCGCTCCAGCATGGTTAAGACCGCTCTTGGCCGCCTTGCCAGCGCCAATGCACGCGTCATGGGCGGCGTATTAACCAAGTTCGAGAGTCGAAAGGCTCATTACGGCTATGGCTATGAATATGGCTATGGCTATGGTCGCGATAAGGGTACATCCGCCTGATGTCTGCGCGCGCCCGGTCGCCTTCCCGCACCCGCACCCACACGCGCCGAACGCCCGTCGAGTGGGCGATGCGCGGCGTGCTGGCGGTCGTGCTGCTGGCGCTTGCGTGGGCATCGATTGCGCGAACGCTGGGCTTTATGTTGCGCACCGCCAACGTTGAGCGCGCGCACAGGCTGGCCCCGCACGATGGGCGCGTCACTGCGCTGCTGGCACAAAAACTGGTGAGGCCTGATGCGGATGGCGCCTCGCGCCTGCGCGCCGACCAGCTAGCGCGCCGCGCACTGCTGCAGGAACCGATGGCGGTGGTTGCGGCCGCGACGCTGGGGCTGAACGCGCAACTGCGTGGCGATGTCGCGGGATCGCGGCGGCTATTCAATTACGCCGGGCGATTGTCGCGCCGCGATCTCCAGACGCAGGTCTGGGCGATCGAGGACGCGGTAGCGCGCGCCGACATCCCAGCGGCGCTGCAACACTACGATATCGCGCTGCGCACCTCGCGAGAGGCGCCTGACCTGCTGTTCCCAGTGCTGAGCTCGGCAATTGCGGAGCCCAGCGTGCGTGCCGTGCTCGTCGCGACTATGGCGCAGGCACCGGTCTGGCCGGGCGCCTTCATCGATTACGTGTCAGGCAATGGCCCTGATCCGCTGGTGACGGTGCAGTTCTTCCTTAAACTGCGTCGCGCCGGAGTCGAAATCCCGCCAGGTGCGGGGGCGACGATTGTAAGCACGTTAATCGGCAAAGGCCGGATTGCAGCGGCTTGGCGTTATTATGCGTCGATGCACCGTCATGCCGATCCCCGCCGTTCGCGCGATCCTGATTTTGCGGAACAGCCGATCACACCGTCGCCGTTCGACTGGGTGACAATCAGCGATGCGAGCGTCAACACTTCGATTCAGCGCGGCACAAATGGCGGGGTGCTCGATTTCTCGGCTCCGACCAGCGTCGGCGGACCGGTCGTGCAACAGATGCAGATTTTACCGCCAGGCCGATACCGGCTGGAAGGGCGAAGCACCGGGATAAGCCAGGCGCCCGCCGCGCTGCCTTATTGGGTGTTGACCTGCGGTGATGGGCGCGAGGCCGGGCGGGTAACCGTCCAAAATTCGGGCGCTGATCCGAAGGGGGACCTTTTCGGCGGGGAGGTCGTGGTGCCTTCCGATTGTACCACGCAAACGCTTCGCCTGATACTCCGCGCCTCCGATAAGGTCGATGGCGTCAACGGTCAGATCGAGACGGTTCGGCTCGCACCGTCCGCGTGATGGGAGTGGTGTGATGCAGCGACAACCGATCTGGATGACACGATTGACTGTGTTGCTCGCCCTGGTTGCTGGTGCCGAGACGGTGCGCGCGCAAGCTCTGCCTTCCGGGCATGTCGCCACCTCTGCGGTTGGACAGGTCGGACAACGGCAGGTTGCAGACGTAACCGATCCGCTGGGGCGAATTGACAGCCGCATCCCCAGCCGTATCCCGTCGCGGCTGCGCTCTCGTATTGACCGTGCCTACGATCCGGAGGCGAAAGCCACAACGCCGGCTTTTGCACCCAAGTATCCAGCAGGGCGTCGACAGTTCTGAAATTCTGTAATTAACGTCTGACATGTTCAATCTCAGCAAGTCCATGCTGCGTGGGTGTCGTCTCGTTGTCGCTCTTAGGTGCTGCTCAGCGTCGGCATGCTTTGACGATATCAGGAGCAAGGGTCAGGTCGCGATGGGCGTGACGTGCTCCCCATTTTCAGGCCGCTGATAAGTTAGGTTCGGTTACCTCATGCCTTTGGTGGGAGCGGTCCATAAACTCGGCGGGTACCATGCCGCCAAGGCTGCTGTGCGGACGCACAGTGTTGTAGTCCGTCCGCCATGCCTTGATGATCCGCCTCGCTGCAGCCAGCGATGGGAACAGGTGCTCGTCGTCTAATCGCATCCGGTGCAAGGGGTTTCTGAGATGGCGTTGCCGTGAGCATGGTCGTCTTCGCGGTTGGAATGTGCCGCCGCATGATGGGGCTTCGCAGGGCGACCTCTCTAAGGTTCAGGACGCATTCCATTCCCGTGTGGGTGTCGGATGCAACGAGCGTCTCGGAGTTGGTCGGCCTACGTCCTGGCAGGACGTCTCGCTGCGCCTTGCGACGCGGACGAACTCGGTATCAGGCTGTGGCGCGTGTCTCCTTGAACGGCTCGCCAGTGATCAGCATGCTGTGCATGATGACGGGGAGCTTTGGGGCGACGGCAACCGCGACGCGCTTGAAGCCGAGCCGCTCGCGCAGCTGCAGTCCCGCAGAACCCACTTGCGCAGATCGCACTCGGACCGGCTGCGGGCCAGCAACACCGTCGCTGCCTCGTAGAGGAGCCCGCAGGTGCCTGTCGCTACGTCGGGAGATATGTCCGTCAAAGTCGATCTCGCCCGACTGATAGCGCCGGGTTGTCAGCGCGACCCAGACGCCCACGGACCGGGAGCGCTGGAAGTTGGTCGGGTCCTCAATTGCGGTGACGAAGGAAGTGACCGTCACAACGCCGACGCCGGGAATGGTCATGAGCAGCTGGCAGGCATCGCCGCGCCGAGCATCGGCCAGCAGCTTGCGCCCCAGCTCCGCGGCACGAAGGCGGACCGCGTGCCAAGCCTCGAGCTGCGGCCGGATGATCCGGCCCGGGTCGGCATTGTCGGCCAGCAGAGCCTCCACTTGGCGCTCGAACTTGCTTCCAGAGGCAGGCGGGACGACGAGACGGAACGTCTTCATCAAGCTCCGGACCTGGTTCGACAGCTCGGTGCCGATCCGCACCAGGCGCGTTCGTGCCGCCAGCAGCGTGCGCCCGAGCATGCTGTGGAAGCTCTTGACCCGCACCTCCTTGTAGAACCCGACCTCGGCCAGATGCGCCAGACTATCAGCATCGTTGGCGCCGGTCTTGTTCGCCGCCAGATCAAGCGCAGCCTTGGCATGGCACGCATCGATGCATATCGTCGGCAGCCCCTCCGCGGTCAGCGCATGATAGAACCAGATCGACAGCGGTCCCGTCTCGAACACCACCCCCTCCGCTTCACGAACATGCTTGCGGATCAGCGCTGCAAGCAGTTGCGGGTCGAGGCACACTTGTGCGGCAAATGCACTTGCCGTCACGCCGAATAGATACCGCCGTCTTTTTCCGCGAAACGTCGAGCCCGATATACTCACCTATGGCTGTTCTCCGTCCGATGTTGGGGCCCGACTGTCAGTCGTGAGCCCGCACCTTTTTCTATCCAGGAACAGCCACCTTTCGCACTATCGCTGATCGAGGTGCCGCGCTCCAGCGACTACCCCGTGTTCAGGCATTTGTCGCGCAAGCGACCATTGAACAATTCCGCGAAGCCATTCTGTTGCGGCTTGCCCGGAGCGATGTAATACTATTAGACCCGAGTGTCCTGGCACCAAGCGAGAACGGCATGACTGGTCAGCTCGGTGCCGTTGTCGCTGACCACCATACACGGCAGCCCGTAACGCTCGGCGATGGCCGTCAACTCTCGCACGACGCGGCGACCTGACAACGAGGTATCGACAATGTAGGCCACGCATTCTCGGCTGTAATCGTCGATGACGTTGAGCACGCGGAACCGACGGCCGCAGGCCAATGCATCCGACACGAAGTCAAGGCTCCAGCGCTGGTTGGGTTCCTGCGGGATCGCCATCAGTGCCCGCGTGCCCAACGCTCGGTTCCTGCCGCCGAGTCAGCCGCTCTTTGCGATACAGCCGGTACACCTTCTTCAGGTTCATGCCCTTGCAATCCCGCCTGAGCAGGATCGCCAGTCGCCGGTAGCCGAACCGCCGACGCTCGTTCGCGATCTCGCGCATCCGTTCGCGGACAGCATCGACCTTCCCGCAAAACGGTTCATATCGTCATGCCGACCGGTTGACCCCGATCAGCCTGCAGGCGCGACGCTCGGAGAAGCCGTGGTCGGCCGTCAGAAACTAGCGGGCGTCGATACACGCTACGACCGCCGCCCGCCTTCTTCTCTGGCGTCGGCTTTGCTGCCACCGTCATCTTTGGACTGTGATCACCGAACCTTGGTTCTAGCACTTACTTAACCTATTCACGGGCGCAATTCCTTTGGCAGCCGCAGTCGCGTCAGTCAGGAAGCACTCGCTGATCTCGATGAAGTCACCGGCCGCCGCATTCGGCATCAGAATATCAAGTACCGCGCCGGTTGGCACGGGCGGCAGTGGGGCGTCTAACTTAATGAGCGTCGCGGTTGACGTGCTCGCTGGCGGGAAACTTAGGAGAACCACGTCCGCACCCAAGGGAGACGCGTCCACCCTAATCTGGAGCGGCCTTGATGCGCGATAGACGAGCACGAGGTAGAACGGTTCGGAGACGCGGTAATCGCGCGATAGCGGGGCGTATAAGCCGATGATCGGGTTGCCCCCGCTCACGGTCGAGCACGTGACCCGTTGGGCATTAGGTTTGGGATTAGAAACCGCTAGTGTGACGCTGTTGCCGATCGCTGTGAATTGACGACCCAACCTGGGAACGAGGACGTTCCGCTGCTCGCCGTAGCCGAGCACGTCGCCTTGGACGATTTGGTCGCCTCCGGTGATGAGATAGGCCTTTGTATCATCCAGCCGGAAGGTGCCATGCGCCGCTGCCTGCTGTGCCGGACTAAGGTAGCTGAGGAGGTTCACCGACCCATAATCTTGCCCGTTCAATTGAGCCCCATTCTGGATCAGCGTCTCGCCGCCAGCCGGAATCACAAGGTAGCTTTGCGGCGTCCAGCCAAACGAGAGCGTACCACCTTCAAAAATCGCGACCGCACCGTTATTTACGACCGTGGCCCGGTCCAGGTTCTCGCCGAAGTAGCAGGCGTGGAAGTTCGCGACGACTTGGCCGTTGAGGACCACGCCCCGACCCGAGCCATCCGTCGCGCCGCAATTCGAGAAAAGCAGCGAGTTGTTTCCATTCAGTAGTGTGCCATTGTTGTTCAGAAGCCATTGGGTGTCTGAGCAACCGGCGATGTAGCAGCCGTAGAAGGCGCTATCGAAGTTGCTTCCTTCAAGTTGCCAGCCGACGGGGCCTCCCTCCACGCGGCAATTATAGCGACGGGAGACCCATGTCTCGCGCTCCCAAGCATTCGCCACCCGTGCCGAACTAAGAAATACTCCATTCAACTCTGAGTGATGCCGGTTGCGGATCCTAATACAATAGTCGGCCCTATTTGCGCCGTCGAGCTGGATGCCATTTATCTTGAAAGGCGAGTAGATGATCTCGTCGGGGCTCTCCGCGTCGATCATGGTCATGCCAACCGTTGCAGCGCGGAGCACGGTCTTTTTCATAGTCCCATAGATCTCGACCGTGCGGTTTCTTAGGTTAAGCGCTGTCCTGATAACGGCGGTTCGGCCGGGAAAGGAGAGCGGCTCGCCTTGCGCGTCGGCAGTATCGATCGCGGTTTGGATCGCCTGGCTGTCGTCGGTCACGCCATCGAACTTCGCGCCAAAGTTGGTCACGTACAGCATCACTCGTGTCCTCGACCTGTTTATTTCGGGAGGACCCTCAGCATAGGCTTACGAGGAAAGGAAGGCGCTTTTTTCAGCCACACTCCGCGCGTCATCAGCGTCGATCAAGACGGCAATCGAAGGAACGCTGATTCGGTTTTGGAGCGAAGGTCCTTGGAGTGGCGGCATCGATCGGAACCGGTGTCGTCATCCTCCATACGGCTTCGCATAGCGAGAGCACGCCCAAGGCGGCGGACCTGATACTGCGCTTGTGTCAGCCAATCTACATGGACCTTCGTGCCATGTAGAAGACGGTTGAGTTGTTGAAGTTAATTGGGAAAGCCGCGTTTGCTGTCCTCAACAGCGTGCCGCATCAAAGCACTGACGGCCAAGAGGGGGCTGACATGGTCATGTTGTTACTCGTGCTTGAGGTAACGGATGCTTCGTTTGGCAATGGCGTGGCGTTCGGCCGCTGCATGATTTCAGGCCAAGCGGCACAGGGGCTCGAACCGCATAAGTTACCGGCATTTATGTTGCCCGTGGCGCAGTATTTTCGACCGGTGTCACCGGTCAAGCGATGTGTAAGGACCGCTCTCGCTATAATCCCGTCGCCGGCCATCGATCTTGGTCCGATCATCCGCCAACGACAGGTGCCAGTGTACGTTCATCCTGCTGCGAAAGCGGCCGTTCAACGTCTCTACGAAGGTATTGTCGGTCGCCTTTCCCAATCGGCTGAACTCCAACGTCACAACGTTGTCATAGTCCAGCGATCCAACGCGTGCCGCTGGTGTTTAGTCCCGGCATCTGGTGGATCGGATCGACGATGAACCGGTCTGGCTCTGACGTTCAGATCTTGGCGATGTATTCGTAGGGAGTGAATCGCCCCGGGTCTGCCGGAGGCCTTGAGTTGTGAGTCACGCCGCCATATCGATGTTGTTCACGGCAGCATAATATTGATCTTCGGCTTCGGCCGGCGGGATGTTGCCGATGGGCTCCAGCAGCCGGCGATGGTTGAACCAGTCGACCCATTCGAGGGTCGCGTATTCCACCGCTTCGAAAGATCGCCAGGGCCCACGGCGATGGATGACCTCGGCCTTGTAGAGGCCGTTGATCGTCTCGGCCAAAGCGTTGTCATAGCTGTCGCCGACGCTGCCAACCGAGGGCTCGATCCCGGCCTCGGCTAGGCGCTCGGTGTACTTGATGGACACATATTGCGACCCCCGGTCGCTATGATGGATGAGGCCGCCCCGATGGGCCGGCCGACGATCGTGAAGCGCCTGTTCCAAGGCATCGAGGACGAAGCTGGCATGCGCCGTCCTGCTGGCCCGCCAGCCGACGATCCGCCGAGGATAGGTATCGATGACGAAGGCGACGTAGACGAACCCCGCCCAGGTCGCGACGTAGGTGAAGTCTGAGACCCACAGCATGTTCGGCGCTGGTGCGTAGAACTGGCGGTTGACGTGATCGAGCGGGCACGGCGCCGCCTTGTCGCTGATTGTGGTGCGCACCGGCTTGCCCCGGATTACGCCTGCCAGGCCCATCTCGCGCATCAGTCGCGCGACCGTACAGCGGGCGCCGGGCACTCCCTCCCGTATCATCTGCCGCCAGACCTTGCGCACGCCGTAGACCGCGAAGTTCTCGGCGAACACGCGCGCGATCTCGGGCTTGAGA
Organism: Sphingomonas phyllosphaerae 5.2; assembly: GCF_000419605.1. NCBI lineage: Bacteria > Pseudomonadati > Pseudomonadota > Alphaproteobacteria > Sphingomonadales > Sphingomonadaceae > Sphingomonas > Sphingomonas phyllosphaerae. Next base: position 46,272 of record NZ_ATTI01000002.1, read on the forward strand.
GCAACATCGTGCCGTGCCCGCGCCGACAGGCGTGTCGGATCCTGTCGCTGCGCGATACGCTCGTGGTAGGTGGATGGGGCGATCGGCAGGACACGGCAGATCGGCTCGACCCCATAGGCATCGCGGTGATCGTCAATGAACGCGATCATCGCCGGAACGGGCGGTCGAGCTCCGCCTGCGCAAAATATGCGGACGCCTTGCGCAGAATCTCGTTGGCCTGCCGCAGCTCGCGGACCTCCCGCTCTAGCGCCTTCATCTTGTCGGCAACCTCGGTCGGGACACCGGCACGCTTGCCGCTGTTGACCTCAGCCTTCTTCACCCACTCATGCAGCGTCTGCGGAACGCAGCCGATCTTCTCCGCGATCGACACCACGGCTGCCCATCGAGAAGAATGATCCCGCTCGTGGTCGAAAACCATCCGTACCGCGCGTTCCCGAACTTCCGGCGCAAACTTGTTCGTCGTCTTGCTCATACAGGCTCCACCTTCTCAGGAGTTGGAGCCTCCGGCAAACCCGGGGCGGTTCAGAGTGAGGCCGCTGAGCGTCTTAAGCCGGCGGGCGAAGTTGTAGGCGGCCATGAAGTCGGCGAGGTGCGTCCGCAGCTGGTCGTGGCTCTCGTAATGGAAGCGTTTGACGGTCGCCTCCTTGATGGTCCGGTTCATCAGTTCGGCCTGCCCATTGGTCCACGGGTGGTTCGGCTTTGTCAGTCGGTGCTCGATATCGTTCGCCTCGCAGATCATGTCGAACCGCATCTGACGCGACCAGGCGGTGTTGCGGTTACGAGGCTGGTCGGCAAACTGGATGCCGTTGTCGGTCAGGATGGTGTGGATGCGGTACGGCACGGCCTTCAGCAGGTGTTCGAGGAACTCCCACGCAGTTCGCCTGTCAGCCTTCTCAACCAATTGGGTGACCGCGAACTTGGCGGGTAGCGGTCGATGCCGACGAACAGGTACAGTTTGCCTTCGGCAGTCTGCACCTCGGCGATATCGATGTGAAAGAAGCCGATGGGATAACGCTTGAAGCGCTGGCGCTTCGGTTTTTCGCCCTCGATATCCGGCAGGCGGGATATGCCGGGCCGCTGGAGGCAACGATGCAGCGCTGAGCGCGTCAACTGCGGGATCGATGGCTGCAACGCGTAGAGGCAGTCGTCGAGCGGCAGCAGTGTGTGCCGTCGGAACGCCACAACCATCGCCTCTTCAGCCTCGGTCAAGGTAGTCGAATGAGGGGCCTTCGGCCCGGTCTTTATATCCTCGACCGTTGCCCTCTTACGCCACTTCGCGACTGTCTTCGGATTGATCCCCAGCTCACGGCTCAGCGTCGCGAGCGAAGCTTGCGATCGCTGTATTGCTGCTCGGACGGCGTGCGTGGTCGTGGCGCTCCCGTGACGAACTTGTCCCATGCGGCTTCCTTCCATTCCAACGAAAGGATCGCACCATCAAACCGTGGGATCAAACACCTACGGCCGCGCGATCCTGCGCGCCGTGGAGGACCTGCGCGCCGTGGAGGATCGGGTATCGTTGTCCGCAATATCAAAATGATTTGCGCATGACATCTTGGTTAGAATCCGATTGACGCTGCCGCGGCGACGGGACAGTCTTCCACGAAACTTCCCATAGGGAGACGAAAGTGGCGGTGGACTACGGGTCAAGGGCACGAATTGCGGCGGCATCGTCGCTGGTTCTGGTTGCCGCCGACGCTGCCGCGCAACCCGCCGCGATCCCGTCCGCTCCCAGCCAGCCTTCCGCCAACCCGGCAGCCGCCGACCTGCCGGCGCCGGCAGCCGCCACGCCCGCGCTGCTGTGGCAGGACGTCACCTCGCTCGGCGTCACCTGCCTCGTCCACACCGCCGACGGTATCGCCACCGGCGCGCTCCACGACCGCCTCTGCGCCGCCGTCACCGCGCAGGCCGCGAAGGGCGCGCCGGTGCCCGTCACCGCCGCGGCGCTCGGCGGTGCGGCGCTGGCGCCGGGGCGGGTCACCTTGCTGGTGCAGGCCTCCGTTGAGGACGTGCGCGGCGCCGGGGTCGTCGCGCTGACGATCCGCCCGTTCCGCAACGCCGCCGAGGCCGGGCAGCTGTTCGGCGCGCCGCCGCGCGTCGTGGCGGCCGACGACCTGCCGGCGCTCGAGCGCGCGGTCGCCGGGCTGCTCGCCGCGACGCTGCCGTGGCAGGCCGCGGTGGGCTCGCATGCGCGGCCACTGCCCGCCGGGCGCCCGCGACGATGATGCTTCGCGTCTGGCCGACGCCCACGGCACGCCGAAATCACATGATAAAATCACACGATAAAATCACACAGGGAGTCGAGTAGATGACGATCGGGAACACTGCCGAGATCGAACAGCTGATCCGGCATTCGGAACACCAGACCGAGCTGCTCAAGGGCGTCGCCTGCACCTGTCCGGCCTGCACCGGGGGCATCCAGAAGGACGTCGGGCTGGTCGATCCGATGGCCGGGCTGAAGCTGACCGGCGAGCAGGGCTCGGTCGATTACCTCGCCGGCACCACCGCGGCGAACGGCAAGCAGATCTGGTCGGCCGATCAGATCGCCGCCTATCTCAACCGCTCGGGCGCGAGCTGGGTCGGCGGGCCGGATCCGGCGCGGCAGGTCGACAGCAACGTGCGCGAGATCACCTTCGGCTTCTATGAGAACAAGGAGCAGCTGCTCGACAACGGCTACGCCTATACCGAGAACGGCCAGGACTACGCCTTCGACGAATATTTCAACTTCGCCGCCTTCAACACCGATCAGCGCGTCGCCGCGCGGCAGGCGATGGGCTTCTGGGACGATGTCGTTTCGGTGACGTTCAAGGAAGTCAGCAACGTCTATCGCGCCGACATCACCTTCGGCAGCCTCGCCAACGCGCCGCAGACGCAGGCCTATGCCTATCTGCCGCAGGGCACGCTGGTGGACGGTGACGTCGCGCTCAACGCGCAGATCGAGCGCGTCGCCGGCGACGTGTGGGTGTCGGCCAGCCAGGCCAGCAACTTCCAGCTGACCCCGGGCGGCTACGGCCTCAACACGCTGACCCACGAACTGGGCCATGCGATCGGCCTGTCGCATCCGGGCAATTACAACTTCGGCCCCGGCTTTGCGGTGAATTACCAGAACGGCGCCGAATATTACCAGGATTCGCGCAACTACACGATCATGTCCTACTGGAACCCGGGCGACATCGGCGCGGGCGACATCGACTGGAACACGTTCGCGCGCGCCTATGGCGGCACGCCGATGATCCACGACATCCTGGCGGTGCAGAAGATGTACGGCGCGGACACCACCACGCGCACCGGCGACACCGTCTATGGCTTCAACGCGACCGCCGGCAAGGACGTGTTCGACTTCACGGTCAACAAGGCGCCGATCGTGACGATCTGGGATGCCGGCGGCAACGACACGCTCGACGCCTCGGGCTATCGCACCGATCAGGAGATCAACCTGAACCCGGGCTCGCTGAGCAGCATCGGCGGCGTGACGCTGGCCGACGTGCGTGAGCGGCTCGGCTTCGAGCAGGTCAACGCCAACCGCGCCACGCTCGGTTACCCGCCGCTCACGCGCGCCAATTACGACTCGCTCTATGCGCAGTTGATCGCCGGGCAGCGCAACCTGAGCCTGACCGACAACGTCGGCATCGCCTATGGCGCGACGATCGAGAATGCGGTCGGCGGCAGCGGCAACGACCTCGTGATCGGCAATGCGGTGGTCAATCGCCTCGACGGCGGGCTGGGCACCGACATCGTCAGCTACCGTGACGCGCAGGCCGCCGTTTCGGTCTCGTTGCTGAACGGGCGCGGCTATGCCGGCGACGCACGGGGCGATTATTATCGCGGCTTCGAGGGCGTAGAGGGCAGCCGGTTCGACGACGCGCTGGCCGGCGACAACGCCAGCAACGTGCTGATCGGCGGCGCGGGCGCGGACTCGCTCAACGGCAACGGCGGGTTCGACACCGCCAGCTACCGTTATTCGACGACGGGCGTCACCGTTTCGCTGCTGTCGAACCGCGGCACCGCCGGCGACGCGCTGGGCGACAAGCTGATCAGCATCGAGGCGCTGGAAGGCGGGCGCGGCGATGATGCGCTGACCGGCTCGAACAACGCCGACACGCTGACCGGCAACGCCGGCAACGACCAGCTGTTCGGCAACGGCGGCGACGATACGCTGGACGGCGGGGCCGGGAACGACATCCTGTACGGCCAGGCCGGCGACGACTGGCTGGCGGGCGGGAGCGGCGCGGACCAGCTCTATGGCGGCGCGGGCATCGACACGCTGTACGGCGGCGATGGCGACGACATCCTGGACGGCGTGTTCGACAATGACGTGCTGTTCGGCGGTGCCGGCAACGACACGATGCAGGGCGGCGCTGGCGATGACCTGCTCTACGGCGGTGCGGGCAACAACATCATGACCGGTGGCGCGGGGGCCGACACCTTCCGCTTCACCGATCTGGGCGCGAAGGACACGATCCGCGATTTCACGCGTGGCGTCGACTTCCTCGACCTCAGCCTGCTCGACGCGAAGACCGGCGGCGCGGTCGATCCGTTCAAGTGGGTCGGCGCGGCGGCGTTCAGCAACACCGCGGGCGAGCTGCGCGCGTTCACGCTGGACGGCCTCAACTATGTCGAGGGTGACGTGAACGGCGACGGCGTCGCCGACTTCTCGATCCAGACCAACATCAAGATCATCCAGGCCGACATCCTCTTCGCCTGATCGACATCGCCGCGGGCAGCGACGCCCGCGGCACCGGCATGACGCGCACGGCGCGGGGAGGGCGACCTTCCCGCGCCGTTCGCATGGATGCGGGATGGGACCAAAGCCGGCCCATAAACCGCTTCGCTTCCGAGTGCCTCGTAGACGCAGGTCGCCGAAGACGTTTGAATAACAAAAAATGGTATTGTTTAAGTATTCGAATGGTGACACATCCGTGAATGCTGACGCCGGGGAGATCAGCGAACATCGTTCCAGCGTAGACCCTGCCGGTAAAGGCGGGCGGCGCGAGCATCTCCGGCGCTTCAGGGAGCGTGCAAGGGGAGATACGATCATGACGTTGAGGAGTTTGCTGGCCGGCGGTTGCTGCATGGCCGCACTGGTCGCGATGCCGTCGCTTGCGGCGGCGCAGACCGAGACCGCACCGGTCACCACGCAGGCGGATACCGCGATCGGCGACCCGGTCGCATCGGCCAAGCTGGCCGCGGACGTGGGCCGCGACAACACGAGCGCCGCCGGTTCGGGCGACGTCGTCGTCACCGGCACGCGCATCACGCGTCCCAACACGCGTTCGGCCGCGCCGATCGTCACCACCACCGCGTTCGACATCGCCGCGCAGGGCGCGACGACGATCGAGGAAGTCGTCAACCGGCTGCCGCAGGTGCAGGTCAATTCCGAGCAGAATTTCAGCGATTCCGAAGGACGCCAGCGCATCAAGCTGCGCAGCCTCGGCTATGAGCGCACGCTGACGCTGATCGACGGCCTGCGCATCGGGTTGCCCAACACCGTCGACGTCGGGATCATCCCCAATGCGCTGGTCGAGCGGATCGACTTGCTGACCGGCGGCGCGTCGTCGGTCTACGGCTCGGACGCGATATCGGGCGTCGTCAATTTCATCCTGAAGAAGAATTTCGAGGGCATCCGCATCGATGCCAATTACAGCTTCTTCAACCACGACAACGGTTCCAACGCAGTCACCGCCGCCGCGGAGCGCGCCGGGTTCAATTCGGGCAACGGGCTGACCAACGACGGCGGACGCAGCGACATCAGCCTCGCGGCGGGCGTCAACCTGTTCGACAACCGCGTCAATTTCAGCAGCTTCATCAACTATCGCCAGTCGGATCTGGTCCAGCTGGTCGATCGCTCGAATTCGGTCTGCGAAGTGACGCAGCCGTCGAACACCGCGCCGCTTTCGTGCACGCGCGCCAGCTATACGCCGGCCGGCACGATCATCCCGCAGTCGGGGCCGCGCGCCGGGCAGCAGCTGGTCAACAACCCGAACGGCAACGGCACCTTCATCCCGATCAACAGCGGCCCGCCGGGTACCTCGGCCAACCCGTATGACGATTGGGCGTTTCAGCGGCCGTTCGAGCGCGTCAACGTCGGTGGCTTCCTGAGCGCCGAGCTTACCGATGACATCGAGCTTTACGCGAACGCGTTGTTCTACCGCGACAAATCCTACAACACGCAGCTGAACCGCACATTCTCCTACACCGCCTACGGCAACGGCGATGTGCCGTTCCAGGTGAATTGCGACAATCCGTTCCTGTCCGGCGCGCAGCGCGGCGACCTGTGCGGCACGAACGCGGGCGTGGCGGGGCAATTTGCGCCGATCGACGTCCGCTACCGCTTCGACGGTCAGCCGCTGGTGCAGCAGAAGTTCACCAACGAAGGCTATCGTATCGTTGCGGGGCTGCGCGGGCGCGGTCTGAACGACGTGTGGACCTATGACGTCGCCGGGATGATCTCGCGCGCGCGGCTCGACACGATCGACGTGCCGTTCGCACAATTCGCCAACATCAACCGGTCGCTCGACGTCGTCAACGTCGGCGGTGTGCCAACCTGCCGGGCGGTGGTGAACGGCAGTGACCCGAATTGCGTACCGTTCAACGCCTTCGCGCCGTTCAACAAGGACCAGGCGCTCAACCAGTATCTGTACGGCGGCGCGACCGGCGGGATCAGCACGCGCATTCCGCGCCTGATGCAGTTCCTGGGCACGATCAGCGGCGACCTCGGCAAATATGGCATCACTTCGCCGCTCGCCGAGCAGGGCCTGGCGGTCGCGATCAGTGCCGAATATCGCGACGAGATGGAGCGGACCGACGTCAACCAGGTCTTCATCGACAACAACGGCGGCCAGAATCAGCGCGTCACGCAGAACATCCTGGAAGCGAACGCCGAAATCCAGGCGCCGCTGGTCGAGAACCAGTCGTGGACACGGCTGTTGCAGGTCAACGGCGGCTATCGCGTGTCGAAGTACAACCGGCTCGACAACCGCTTCACCACCTGGAAGATCGAGGGGCTGTGGTCGCCGATCGAGGACGTCACGTTCCGCGCGTCCTACAACAAGGCGCAGGCCGCGCCCGGCGTCGGGGCGGCGGCCAATGCGGCCAACGTCACCTGGAACCAGGGCTTCTATGCGGATCCGTGCGCCCCACGCATCGACCCCGCCAACCCGAGCGGACCGCGGCTGGCGCCGATTGCCACCCAGGCGCAATGCGGGAACACCGGGCTGCCCGCCAACCTCTATGGCAGCGCGTCGCTGATCTGCCCGAACGATGCGTGCACCGTGCGCGAGGGCGGGTTCAACCTGAAACCGGAAACCGCCTATACCAAGACGTTCGGCGTCGTGCTGCGCCCGCGCTTCATCCCCGGACTGGTCGTGTCGGCGGACCGGTGGTTGATCGATCTGGAGGACCAGCTGGTGTTCCTGCAACCGCAGGATCTCATCAACGAATGTCTCAACACCGGACTGGAATATTTCTGCAGCGGCATCGTCCGCAACGCGGGGTCGGGGACGCTGTCCAGCCCCGCCGGCAGCCGCCCGGCAGCCGGCTGGGTCGCACGCGGCTCGTCGAACGGCTACAAGGAGCAGTCGTACGGCTGGGACTTCCAGGGCCAGTATAACGTCCGGCTGGGTGGGGCGGGCTCGCTCGACGTCAGCTTCAACGGCACGCTGATGACGCGCAACGGCGGACAGGCGTCGCCGGCGGCGATCAAGCGCAATTGCACCGGCTATTTCGGTTCGGGCTGCGGCGAGAGCATGCCGCGCTGGGCGCATCAGCTGCGCGCGACGTGGTTCGCGCCGGAGCGGATCGCCAACGTCTCCGTCAACTGGCGCCATCGCAGCGGCATGCCGACGACCTTCTACGCGCCCGCCGACACCGGCATCCCGGTGCAGGACGAAAGCGCGCGTCGCGACCAGTATCCGGGCATCGCCGCCTATGACTGGATCGACCTGGCAGTCGGCTTCGACATCAACAAGCGGATGACCTTCCGCATCGCCGCGAACAACCTGTTCGACCGCGACCCGCCGCTCGTCCCCGACAGCCGTTCGCGGATCGGGTTGCTGCGCGGCAACACGATCATGGGTTATGACCTGCTCGGCCGGCAGATCGTTGCAGGTGTCTCGCTGAAGCTGTGACCTGACGCCGTCGGCACGTCGATCCGTCGACGTGTCGACACAGCGGTTCAAAGCCGTCGCAACGCCATCCAGGCCGCCGCACGGCGAACCGGATGGCGTTGTCGTTTCCGCTACATCCCCGACGCCGCCAGCTGCGATCGCCAGAACGCCAGCGATTGCGGGTCGGCGTTCGGGCGCGACGCCGCGGGCTTGCCGTGGCGCAGCCGTTCGCGGTCGCGCTCATCCGGCGCGACCACGCGCACGCGCACCGCGCCGTGCCCCCCGGCGCGCATCCCCAGCGCTTCGGCCGCGCCCTTCGACAGGTCGATGATCCGCCCGCGCGCGAACGGCCCGCGATCGTTGACGCGCACCACGATCACCCGCCCGGTGTCGAGCGAGGTCACCTCGACATAGCTCGGCAGCGGCAGCGTGGCGTGCGCGGCGGTGAGCCAGCCCGGCCGGAACTTCTCGCCGCGCGCCGTGCGGTTGCCGCTTTCGCTGCCATACCAGCTCGCGCGCCCGAGCATGTCGTAATCCGGTGCGGGCGCAGGGACATAAGTGATCCCGCGCACCACGTACGGTCGCCCGACCGTCACCGGCGTGTCACTGACCGCGCGGTATCGTCCGCCGCACGCCGTTAGCGCGAGCGCGAGCGTGCCGGCAAGCAAGGCGGGGCAGGGAAGGCGCATCCCGCATCCGCTACCGGCCGGCACGCGTTGGGGCAACCGGTGCGCGCGTCGGGCGTGCCGCGCGCGCGATGGAGGACACGGCATGACGATCGATCTCGAAGCCCGCCCGCGACTGGCCGACCTGCGCCCGCTGCTGCGCGAGGCACCCGCCTTGCTGGCGGAGGCGCGCGTATCGTCGCCGGCGTCGCTCGCCGACCGCGCGGGCTATCGCAGCGACCATCTCGGCGCGTTTGCGGTTCCGCTGCCGGTTGCGCCCGCCGCGGTCGTGCTGCCGGTCGCCGGGCGCGACGATGCGCGGCTCGATTACGAGCACTTCACGGTGGTGATGGCGCGCGGACGGCGGCTGGCGCTGTTCACCGCCGCCAATCTCGACGGCGCGGCCAGCGTGGCGGTCCCGCGCGGCGGCGATGCATGGGCGTATGACGGGCGCATTCCCGAGGAGGCGCAGGCCGGCGACGAACTGTACGCCGACAACGATTTCGATCGCGGGCACCTGGTGCGCCGCGAGGATCCGAACTGGGGCGCGACCGCCGCGACCGCCAACCGCGACACCTTCCACTTCACCAATTGCGCGCCGCAGCTGTCGGCGTTCAACCAGCGCACGTGGCTGGAACTGGAGGATTACATCCTCGTCAACACGCGGCGCGTGCGCGAGCGCGCCAGCGTGTTCACCGGGCCGGTCTTCCGCGCCGACGATCCGGTCTACCGCGGCGTGGCAATCCCGCTGGCCTATTGGAAGGTGGTGGCGTTCGTCCATGACGACGGCCGCCCCTCGGCGACCGCCTATCTGATCGACCACGACGTCGACCTGAGCGAGCAGTCCCTGCTGTTCGGCGCGTTCCGCACCTACCAGCGCTCGATCCTGTCGATCGCGGCGCTGACCGGGCTCGATTTCGGCGCGCTGCCGCAGTTCGACGGCTTCTCGAACGAGGAACGCGCGATGGGCGTGACGGTGAAGCAGCGGATCACCGGGCCGGCGGACGTTCGGGTATGAGCGGCGGGTGTGAGGGGGCGGGCCCGCTATCGACCGCGCACTGCAAAGTGCAACCCGAATGGCACAGCCGGCACGCCACCTGGATCCACGAAATTACGGTACGGCGGATCGTTGAACCAGATTTCGTAGCGGCCGCCGGGGCGCACCATACAGGTCAGCGTGAAGGTTCGCCCATCTGCCGATTGCTCCGGCCGGTTCGCGCCGCAATCGGGATAGGTCGCGGCGCTCTTCTGCACGAAGGAATAGCTTTGCGCGCGCATCGGACGGTCGAAGGATACGCGCAATCGCAGCGTACCGGCATCGATCGTCGCGCCCTGCTTTGGGTAGGTGGAGACCACGCGCGGCGCGGCGGGCGCAGCGCCGTTCGCCGCGCCGATCTGCGCTCCGATCGCGATCATCGCGGCGGCGAAGACGGTCAGCATGGCAAGCAACTCCCATCGGCCCGGTAAGCGGGGGTCCTCCGCGGCCACGCGGCGTGGCACCATCGAAGGCTCGCGCATCGCCGGGTCGGCGCGAACCCGCATTTTCTCGGATACGAAATTTTCGGGGCCGTCGCGGTCGGTCAGCAGCCGCGCCGCCGCCCGGCTGCTCCCCGCGCCGGTCTTGGCGCGCGCCTCGCGCAGCCGCTCGTTCACGGTATGCACCGACACGCCCAGCGTGGCCGCGGCGCTCTTGGCATCGTGTCCGCGCGCCAGCAGCCGCAGGACCGCGCATTCCTTGTCGCTCAGCCCGAAAGGCGCGTCTGACACGATGTTCTCACCGGTTGCGGGTTGATCGGTAAAGCGATGCGTACGTCACCGCGCCGTCGAACGCCAAGCGCCCGCGCGTACCAGCAGGTAAGCCGTTCGAAACGCTGTCCTACATCGCACGACTGTGGAAGATTGCCACCGACTCGCCGATCCCGAAGGAGAGTGCGCATGCGCCGTCCCGTCCTGTCGTTGCTGCTGTTCGCGTCGCTCGCGGGCTGTGCCGGCAATGCGCTCCGGCTCGAGGCGGCGGGTGCGGTGCAGCGCGACAGCCGCGTCGCGGTCGCGGCGGCCGCGCGCTATTTCGACGGCATCGAGCAACGCCGCCGCGCCGCGGCCGCCGCGTTGGTCGCCAGCGACTCCAGCTGCCTGCCGCTCACGCCGCTGCGCCTCCAGGTGCCGGTCGCGCCCGGCGCCGCCCCTGCGCCACTGTGCCTGTCCGACGCGGCTCCCGCGGCGGGGCATACCGCGTTCACGATCGATATCGCCGACAGCCCGCGCGCGGTGCTCGAACCGCGCATCGCGTTGCTCGCCGCGGTCGCCGATTATGCCGATGCGCTCGCCGCGATCCTCGACGCGCCGAAGCGCGACGTCGCTGCCGAGCTGACCGCCTTCGCCGATCAGGCCGACCGGCTGGCGCGCTTCGCCAACTTCGCTGCGGGCACCGACATCCCCGGCATCGGCGCCGCGGCGGCGAGCGAGCAGGGACAGAGCCTGATCGCGCTGATCGCCTTCGCCGATGCACTGGCGCGCGAGGCGCGCGACACGCGGGCGGTACGCGCGCTCGTCGTCGAACGTGGGGCGACCGTCGATCGCGCGCTCGCCGCGCTCGTCGTGCAGGTCGATGTCTGGGGCACCGGCGCCGCGCGTACCGCCGACGACCTCTACGGCAACGCGCTGTTCCGCAGCTACCTGCGCGAGCGGGCGGACGTGTCCGCAAGCCAGCGCGAGGAACTCGCCGCGCGCGTGTTCGCCGCCCGCGCCGCCGCGCGCGACGGCCCGGCGCGCGCCGCGGAGGTGAGTGCCGCGCTCGCGCTCGCCGCGACCGCGCAGGCGGGGTTGCGCGACGCGCTTGCCGGGCGCTTCACGCCCGCGCAGCGCCGCGCCGCCGCGCGGCTCAATCTCGACCGCGTGACGCGCGCGCTCGGTCTGGTCGCCGCGTTGGGGACACCGCTATGACCGACTTCGCTCAAGCCGTCGCGGCCGCCGATACACTGGTCGATCAAATGCAGGCATTGGTCGAGGACGCACGGTTCGTGCCGCGGTTCTTCGAGACCTTGTTCGGCCTGCGCACCGCGCTCGGCAGCGCGCGCGACCGCTTCGCCGCGACGCCGGGGGAGGGCGACCGCCCCGGCTATGCGATCGTGCAGGACCGCAGCGAACAGGCGGTCGCGATCGGCCGCGCGCTCGTCCCCGACGATGAAGCGGTCGCGCGCTATGCCGCGGCGGTACAGCGCGCGATCGCCGCGCTCGAAACGCCGCCCGCCCCGCCCCTGCCTGCGGACCTGTCTGCGGACCTGCCTGCGGGCCTGCCTGCGGCCCTGCGCCCGGCCCTGCGCGGGACGCTGCGGATCAGGCCGGCCACGCGGCGCAGCGTCGCCGCTGCCGCGCCCGAGCCCTATTACACCAGCCTGGTGAAGCTGTTCCCGGTCGAGGCGGTGACGCTCTATCCGCTCGCGATCGGGATCGCGGCCGGCGACGCCGCGATCCGGCTGCTGTTGATCGCGGTCATCATGATCTTCGTCGTCACCTTGCGCTGGTTCGCCACGCAGGACGCCGCCCCGGACGTCACGGGGAGCACGGGCGGCGGCGCGGCGGACGTGCCCGCGATCGCGGTCGCGGTCGTGTCGTTCGCGCTCTACGCCGCGTCGCTCGGCGGGTTCGGTTACCTGCGCGGCGGCGAAGCGCAGACCGGGCAATTGCTCGCCTTCCTGACCGTCATGTGGGTCGCGCTGGTGCCGTTCGCGCTCCGCCGCGTCCGCCGTTGAAGGAGAACGCCGATGTGTACCAAGACGCACCGCCACTCGCTCCACTGCATCCTGCCGCCGTACATCCTGTCGCGGATCGCCGAGCACGGCCCGCCCGAGCTGCGCGCCGCGGCGATGCGCGGGCTGCTGATCGACCCGACGATCCGCATGGTTCGCGCCGCGACGGCCGGCCCGGTGCTCGGCGCGTTGGCACGACTGCGCACCGCGGCGGGCGTGGTTCCGGCACCGGCGCCGCTGCGCACGATCCGCGATGCGGGAGGGCAGCCGCAGGCGCCCGGCGCCACGATCCTGCGCCGCGAGGGCGACGCGCCGACGGGCGACCTGGCCGCGGACGAGGCTTATGACGGGCTCGGCGCAACCTTCGCATTGTTCCGGGAAGCGTACGGCCGCAATTCGATCGACGACGCCGGGCTACCGCTCGACGCGACCGTCCATTACGACCGCGACTATGACAACGCCTTCTGGGACGGCACGCAGATGGTGTTCGGCGACGGCGACGGACAGCTGTTCAACCGCTTCACGATCGCGCTCGACGTGATCGGCCACGAACTGACCCACGGCGTGACCGAGAAGGAGGCCGGGCTTGCCTATTACGGGCAGTCGGGCGCGCTCAACGAAAGCATCTCCGATGTGTTCGGCAGCCTCGTGAAACAATATCTGCTCGGGCAGACCGCAGACCAGGCCGACTGGCTGATCGGCGCCGGGCTGCTGACCGATGCGGTGAAGGGCGAGGCGCTGCGCTCGATGAAGGCGCCCGGCACCGCCTATGACGATCCGGTGCTCGGCAAGGATCCGCAGCCCGCCGACATGGCGGGCTTCGTGCGCACCAACCAGGACAATGGCGGCGTGCACATCAACTCGGGCATCCCCAACCGCGCCTTCCAGCTCGCCGCGACCGCGATCGGCGGCAACGCGTGGGAGCGTGCCGGGCAGATCTGGTACGACGCGCTGCTCGACCCCGCGACGCGCGCCAACACCGATTTTGCAGCCTTCGCGCAGATCACCCGCGACGTCGCCGCGCGCCGTTACGGCGCGGACGCCGCGGAGGCGAAGGCGGTCGTCGACGCCTGGGCGACGGTGGGGGTGATCTGATGGCCGACGAAGCGCGGCTGCGTGTCGAGGGCGGGTTCGCGCATATCCCGGGACGCGCGCGCGACCACGCCGTCGCGCTGTGCGACCTCGCGCCCGGCGCGCGCGACGAACTCTGCGCGCTCGCCGACGCTGCCGACTTCTTCGGCTGTGCCGCGCCCGACCACGCCGCGCGCCCGGACGCGCGCACCTATACGCTGGCGCTCACGCTCGGCGACCGCACGCGCGAACTGCGCGTCGCCGAACCGATCCGCGACCCGGCGCTGGCGCAATTGGTGTCGGCGGTGCGGCGGCTGGGGGAGGCGGGCGGGTAGGGGCGACTGGCTGCGCTCAAGCGCGTCGTTTGCAACCCGTTAGGAATACGTTGCTATCGGCGTTCTCATTCGTGCGACTCACCAGTCGCCGTGGGATCGGGCAGCCATGCTAAGCAAAGGGCGGATGAGGAGATTGCGTCGCGACGAGCGCGGCGCCACGCTCATCGAATTCGCTCTCGTGGCGTTGCCGTTCTTCGCGCTGCTGCTGGCGACGTTGCAGACCTGCATTGCCTTTTTTGCGCAGCAATGCCTCGACACCGCGGCGGAGAGTACCGCACGTCAGCTGATGACCGGCGCCGCGCAAAAGGCCGGCATGAACCAGACCGCCTTCAAGACGATGGCATGCAAGAACCTGCCGAACTTCATGACCTGTGCCAACACGATGATCGACGTCCAGTCCGCGACCGAATTCGCGTCGGTCGCCACCACGACGCCGGCATTGACCTACGACACCGCCAGCAATGTCTCAAACACGTGGCAGTTCGCGCCGGGTGGCCCCGGCAGCGTCGTCGTTATGCGCGTGATGTACCTTCTGCCGGTCGTCGGCGCGCCGCTGGGGTTCAACCTTGCGACCGCCCGCGGCGGTCGGCGGCTGCTGGTGTCGACCATCGTCTTTAAATCGGAGCCATACGCGTCATGACGCGCTCCGGCTTCGCAGCGTGGCGTCTGCTGCGTGACCGGCGCGCGGTCGCGGCGACCGAATTCGCGATCATCCTGCCGGTAATGCTGCTGCTGTATCTGGGCGGGTTCCAGCTGATGGATGCGATCGCGACCTATCGCAAGGTCACGAGCACGGTCCGCGCGCTCGCCGACCTGTCGACGCAGAGCGAACAGGTCACGCCGGCGGAAATGACCGCAATTCTCGCCGGGACACGCCAGATCATGGCGCCGTATTCGATCACCGGATCGACGCTGTCGGTTGTCGCGATCGATTTCGACAATCTCGGCCAACCGTCGGTCACCTGGGTCTGTGCGCAGACGGTGACCGCGTCGTGCGGCACGTCCTATCCGGGGTTGCAGGTGGCCAACCTGAAGATCCCGGCCGGGTTGCGCGTGCCGAACAGCACGTTGCTCTACAGCGCGCTGTCGTTGCCGTACGTACCGATCTTCAGCGGTGCGTTCATGTTGCCGGTAACGCTCAGTGACAAGCTGTTTATGTCTCCGCGGCGTTCGCCATCGGTGTGCCTTAACAAGGGCACCCCGACAGCGCCGCTGTGCGTCGGAAAAGGCGGTGTCACATGATCCGGACCTTCTGCACCTTGCTGCGGCGGCTGGCATCGGAACGGCGCGGCGGCGTCCTGATGCTCTTCGCGATTTCGCTGGTTCCGATGATCTTCGCCACCGGCATGGGGATCGATTACGCGCGGGCGGTGCGGCTGCGCACCAAGCTGAACGCGATCGCGGACGCTGCGGCGCTGGCGGGCGTATCGCAGCCGATGATGAACGTGGTCGACGACACGCAGGTCCGTGCGGCCGCGCTGGCGATGTTCAACGGGCAATCGGCCGGGCTGGAAGGACTGGCAGCGGCACCGCAGATCACGGTGGTCGTCACGCATCCCGAAGGCGCCACGTCGCGGGCGGTGGCGGTGACCTATACCGCGGGCTCGACGAACATGTTTGCCAGCATCCTCAACCTGCGCAGCATCGGAATCGGCGGCGCATCGACCGCAACTGCAACCGCAGCGCCGAACGTCGATTTCTATCTTGCGCTGGACACCTCACCGTCGATGGCGCTGGCCACCACCACCGCTGGCATGACGCTGATGGACACCGTCCTGAAGTGCACGTTCGCGTGCCATAGCAACAACATGGCGGCGGTCAGCACCTCAAGCTTCCCGAACCTGATCGTCGACACCACCAAGTTTTCGATCAACAAGAAAAATTACGGCACCAAGACGGTCGGCGGGTTCCCGGCAACGGTCATCGATGCCAATGGCACCTATATCTTCGACAACAAGACCACCAATGTTCCGGCGCGCTGTAATCAGGGCGGCAAGGACCTGTGCGTCTACAACAGCAACGGCACCGCCGTCGACAGTTACTGGTATGCCCTGAACCAGGGCGTGCGGATGCGTGTCACCGACGAGCGCGCGGCGATCCGCGACCTGATGACGCTGGCGATGCAATATGCCGACCAGAACAAGCGACGCTATCACGCCTCGCTCCACACCTTCGACCACAAGTCGAACTTCAAGACGCTGGTGACGATGCCGAATCCCAGCGCGGCGGCGAACCTGACGGCGGTGTCGAATGCGGCGGACGCGATCGATCTGGTCACGGTCAACGATCTGGCCGGGGGCGGGCGCCCGCCCAACGGCGAAAGCGGCACCGAATACCTTTTCACCAGCCTGGAGTCGGTCCTCACCCAGATGGGCGCGATCATGCCGGCCAAGAGCGGGCAGGGCTCCGACCAGCCCGGCGACACGCCGCAGGCGATGATGTTCCTCGTTACCGACGGGATGAGCGACGAGAATATCGGCTCCGGACGCACGCGCTCTGCGATGCGCGACCAGCAGGTCGCGCAATGCAATGCGATCAAGGCGCGCGGGATCAGGCTGGCGATCCTCTATACCGAATACACGGCCGAATCGATCAAGGACGACGAGCCCAATCAGCGCGCCCTGGCACAGGCGGCAATTCCCAATATCGCGCCGCAACTGACCAAGTGCGCGTCGCCAGGGCTGCTCTATACCGTGAAGACCGACCAGAGCATGTCGACCGCGTTGCAGGCGCTGTTCGCAAAGGCGATGGTCACCGCCCGCCTGACGCAGTGATCGGCGGCTGGCGGGGAGGCGGGGGATGCCGTGGATCGGTACGCCTCCACCAGCAAAGGCAGGCATATCTCGCGCCGGTCAGGGGGAGCGTAGCCGAGAGGGCGCGACCGTGCCGCCCACGGCGTGCATCAACCCGTGGAGCCGGATGCACGGGGTTAACCTGCCGTCGCCGATCAGCCACACCGCGCCGTGTCAAACGACCGACCGATAGGCTCGCCACGTAGAGCGGAAGCAGGAGTTATCAGAATATCCTGTGGAACATAGGTTAAGACCTGAGCTTTAGGATATTTGGCCGATCATGACCGCAAGCAGTTGATCGTCGCTCGTTCGAAACCCCGCTGGCTCCCGGGGGCGTTCGTAACATGTCCGCGCCCAGAGCGTTCGACCGGTCAGAACGGCCAACACGGCGTGATTGCGGGGTATCGGCGCGGACGGTACGTTCGCCGGACATGGCATGTTCCCCCGTGCAGCTCCTTCGCCCTCGCCGGTTCGGCGACAGCCGCGGCTGGCTCACGGAAGTCTATTCGGTACCTGCCTTCGCTGCGCTGGGTATCGACTGCACGTTCGTGCAGGACAATCACTCGCTCTCGGCCCCAGCCTTCACGCTGCGCGGCCTGCACTTCCAGACGCCCCCGCGTGCGCAGGACAAGCTGGTGCGCTGCGTCCGCGGGCGGATCTTCGATGTTTCGGTCGACGTGCGTGCGGGCTCACCGAGCTACGGCCAGTGGGTCGGCACTGAACTCAGCGCCGAGAACGGCCACCAGCTGTTCATCCCCGTCGGCTTCGCGCACGGCTTCGTCACGCTCGAGCCCGATTGCGAGGTCACGTACAAATGTTCGGACACCTACGCTCCCGCTAACGACGGCGGGATCCGCTGGGACAGCGTCGGCATCGACTGGCCGATCCCGGCCGGCACCACGCCGGAGCTGAGCGAGAAGGACAAGGTCCAGCCGACGCTCGCCGAGTTCGACAGCCCCTTCGCCTATGACGGCCGTCCGCTGACGCCGCTCGCCTGAGGACCCGACCGACATGCGCATCTTCGTCACCGGCGGGGCCGGGTTCATCGGCTCGGCGCTCGTCCGCCACCTGATCGAGCATACCGACCACGCGGTGCTCAACTTCGACAAGCTGACTTATGCCGGCACGCTGTCGACGGTCGAGCGCGTCGCGCAATCCAGCCGCTATCGCTTCGTACAGGGCGACATCTGCGACGCCGAGGCCGTCCGCGCGGCGATCGCGGCGTTCCGCCCCGACATCGTCACGCACCTCGCGGCCGAGAGCCATGTCGACCGTTCGATCGACGGGCCGGGCGCGTTCGTGCAGACCAACGTCGTCGGCACCTATACGATGCTGGCGGAGGCGCGCGCTTACTGGCTGACGCTGGACGAGGATGCAAAGGCGGCGTTCCGTTTCCACCATATCTCGACCGACGAAGTGTATGGCTCGCTCGGCGACACCGGGCTGTTCACGGAGCAGACGCCCTACGATCCGCGCTCGCCCTACTCGGCGTCGAAGGCCGGATCGGATCACCTCGTCTCGGCGTGGGGGCATACCTACGGGCTGCCGGTGCTCATCACCAATTGCTCGAACAATTACGGGCCGTATCACTTTCCCGAAAAGCTGATCCCGCTGATGATCGTCAAGGCGCTCGCGGGCGACGCGCTGCCGGTCTACGGCGCGGGCGACCAGGTGCGCGACTGGCTGTTCGTCGAGGATCACGTCCGCGCGCTACAGGCGGTGTTCGAGCGCGGGGCGGTCGGGCGGACCTACAATGTTGGCGGGCACAACGAGAAGCAGAACATCGAGGTGGTGCGCACGGTCTGCGCGATCCTCGACCGGCTGCGCCCGCGTGGCGACGGCCAGAGCTATGCCGAACAGATCACCTCGGTCGCCGATCGTCCCGGTCACGACAAGCGCTATGCGATCGATGCCGCGCGGATCGGCGACGAACTCGGCTGGCAGCCGCAGGAGACGTTCGAAACCGGGATCGAGAAGACGGTGCGCTGGTATCTCGACAACGAGGCGTGGTGGCGTCCGCTGGTCGACGCCAGGGCATCCGAGCGGCGCGGGATCGCGTGATGCGTGAGTTGCTGGTCACCGGGGCCAACGGTCAGCTCGGACGGGAGCTGCAACGCGCGAGCCTGCCCGAGGGCTGGCGGGTGGTGGCGCTCGACCGCGCCGCGCTCGACCTCACCGATCCGCGCGCGATCGCGGCCAAGGTGGCGGAGCGGCCATGGGCGGCGGTCATCAACGGTGCCGCCTATACCGCGGTCGACAAGGCGGAGAGCGACCAGGTCGCGGCGTGGCAGGTCAATGCGCTCGCCCCCGCCGCCTTCGCTACGGCATGCGCGACGGCGAACATCCCGCTGGTGCAGGTGTCGACCGATTACGTCTTTCCCGGCGATCGTGACGGAGCGTGGCAGGTCGGCGATGCGGTCGCGCCGCTCGGCGTCTATGGCGCATCGAAGCTGGGCGGCGAGCTGGCGGTGCGCACCAGCGGCGCGCGCCACGCGATCGTCCGTACCGCCTGGGTGGTGTCGGCGCACGGCAACAATTTCGTCAAGACGATGCTGCACGTCGGCGCCGAGCGCGGAGCGTTGCGCGTCGTCGCCGATCAGCACGGCTCCCCCACCAGCGCCGCCGATCTCGCCGACGCCCTGATGCGCGTCGCGGTACGGCTGGCCGACGATCCGCAGGCGCCGACCGGCACCTTCCATTTCAGCAACGTCGGCGCGACGACCTGGGCGGGGTTTGCGGAAGAGATCTTCCGCCAGTCCGCCGCGCGCGGCGGCGCGACCGCGACGGTCGAGCCGATCGCGACCGCCGACTATCCGACGCCCGCGCGCCGCCCCGGCAACTCGCTGCTCGCGCACGATGCGATCGAACGCGCGTACGGCATCACGCCCCGGCCGTGGCGCGACGCGCTCGGCGACATCCTCGACGAACTGATCGGAGCCACGAAGTGAAGGGTGTCATCCTGGCCGGCGGATCGAGCACCCGGCTCCACCCGGCGACGCTGGCGGTCAACAAGCAGCTGCTGCCGGTCTACGACAAGCCGATGATCTATTATCCGCTGTCGGTGCTGATGCTCGCCGGCATCCGCGAGATCCTGATCATTTCCAGCCCCGAATATCTCGGCAATTACCAGCGCCTGTTCGGCGACGGCAGCGCGTTCGGGCTGGCGATCGCCTATGCCGAGCAGCCCGCCCCCGAGGGGCTGGCGCAGGCGTTCACGATCGGCGCGGACTTCATCGGCACCGACAATGTCGCGCTGGTGCTGGGCGATAACATCTTCTTCGGCGCGCATCTGACCGACCTGCTGGCGAGCGCAGTCGCGCGGACGCACGGCGCGACCGTGTTCAGCTACCGCGTCGAGGATCCCGAGCGCTACGGCGTGGTGGAATTGGCGGCGGACGGCAAGGCGCTGAGCCTTGAGGAAAAGCCCGCGCAGCCGAAGTCGAATTATGCGGTGACCGGCCTGTATTTCTACGACAACCGCGTCGTGCAGATGGCGCGCGATCTGAAGCCGAGCGCGCGCGCCGAGCTGGAGATCACCGATCTCAACCGCCTCTACATGGAAGCGGGCGATCTTCACGTCGAGCAGATGGGGCGCGGCTATGCGTGGCTCGACACCGGCACCCACGACAGCCTGCTGGAAGCCAGCGAGTTCGTCCGTACGCTCCAGCACCGCCAGGGCATCCAGATCGCCTGCCTGGAAGAGATCGCGTTCGAGATGGGCTTTATCACCGCGGAGCAGGCACGCGCGGCCGGCGAGAAGTTCGCCAAGACTGCCTACGGTCGCGCGATCCTGCGTGCCGTGGAGGAACGGGTATCGTTGTCCGGCACACCAGGATGATCAACGCATAGATCTTGCCGGAAAGGCGGGCGACGCGCGCATCTCCGGTATGTCGGGGAGCGTGCAAGGAAGTCATGCGGTTACCCTTCGTCGCCCGTCAGCCCAGGCTGGTGCGGTGCTGACATCCGAACAGGTCGCGGCGTTGGTCGCCGCGTCCGGCGCAACGGCATTGCGCTGGCGATCCACCATCACAAGTCGGGCAAGACGTTCTGGTAGGTGCCATGCAACGGCAGCACCGATGGCTGTCGCATCGACGGAGAATGCCGCCGCTAACGGGTAGCGACCGCCCGGCCCGGATCGCGCCTCCGCCTCAAGGCACAAACAGTATCTTGGCTTCGACGCAGCCTGTCACCAGACCGCTGGTGTTCCGGGAAGAGTCGCTCCACTTGATGTGGATGATATTGTTTTACCGGGCTGCCGCGTCGAGCACAGCCGCGGCGTGCCTTTGTCGCTTGCGCGTGTCGGCTCGGCTGGGTCATGCTGGCCGCGGATGCGCGGTCGTGGCCCTCTTCAAATCGGTACGCCGACGGCAGGGCACCTTGCCATCATCACCGCCCCGTTGCCCGGCCACCTCAACCCCCTGCAGGTCCTGGCGAGAGAGCTGAACGATCGCGGCTGGCGCGTGTCGCTGGTTCACATGGAACCGGCGCGACGTTTCGTGACGGATCCCGCCATTTCCTTTTCGGCGCTTCCCGGCGGGTTTGAGAAGATGTTCGAAGCCTATCTCGAAGCTCTGGTGGCGCCGAACGGGCCCGTTCGGCTGAACCGCATGATCCGCGCGACGGCGTCATTGACCGCCGGCTTGCTGGAGGAAGCGCCGGTGGTGCTGGAGCGGATCGGTGCCACGGCCGTGCTGTCGGACGCGGTCGAGCCTGCCGGCCCCCTTATCGCCCAGAAGCTCAACCTGCCTTATGCCGTCGCCACGACCGGCCTGCCGCTTCTGACGGAAGCCGATGTGCCGCCTCCCTTTCTCGGCTGGCGCTACCGCTCCGATCGATGGGGGAGGTTTCGGAACCGCGGCGGGTATGCGGTGACCGATCTGCTGATGCGGCCGGTCACCCGCGTGATCGAGACGCGCCGGCGCGAGTGGGGCCTTGCGGAAGGCTGCTTGCCGCGCGTGCAGGTCGCGCAATGTCCGCAAGGGCTGGACTATCCCCGGCGCTCCCTGCCGGCGGAGTTCCTGTACGGATCACCGTGGCGATCCCGCGAGCCGGAGAACACCGATCTGCCCGACGACGGGCCACCGCTGGTCTTCTGCTCACTCGGTACGCTCCAGGGCTCTCGTCGCGCTCTGTTCGCGACCATGTCCCAGGCGTGCGCAGCGATCGGCGCCCGGGCAGTGATCGGCCATGGCGGCGGCCTGTCGCGGGAGGAGGAGGCCGCATTGCCGGGCGATCCGCTGGTGCGGGCCTTCTGGCCGCAGGCGGCCGTGCTGCGTCGTTGCTCGGCCGCGGTGCTGCACGGCGGGTTCAATTCGGTGCTGGATGCGCTGGCGGCCGGCGTACCGATCGTGGCGCTGCCGATCGGGTTCGAGCAACCCGCAACCGCCGCCCGGCTCGTCCGCGCCGGGGCAGGCCGGATGCTGTCCCCACGTCGCTTGAGCGTGCGTGCGCTGGCCGCCGCCTTGCGGGACGTGATGGTTCGACCAGACTACGCCCGGGCCGCGCGCGTCCTCGCCGCCGAGATCGCGGCCGGAGCCGGCGCAGCCGGCGCGGCCGCCGCCATCACCGCCGCGCTAGCGTCTCCCGCCTGAAAGCCGGGAGCCGCCACCACGGCGTGCCGGGGCTGAGATGATGTTCATGATGATAGGCGCCGAAGTGAAAGCAGGTCATGAGTGACAGCAGTGGCCGGAGCGCGCTGCTGCGGGCATTGTGGGCGTCGGCGAAGGGGCGGTCGTCGTGACGGTGCGGCAGATAGGTGCCGAACACGAACAACTGCCCCAGCGCCAGTAGCGCCGGGACCGCCCAGAACACGACGATGTCGAGGAGCGACGCACCCAGCAGCAGGTACACGATCGCCGCGATCGTGATGCGTCCGATTTGCCCGTGCGTATAATAATTGCGGAAGAAGGACCCGAACCACGGCAGCAAGCGGCGGGGAGCGTCGGCGTGGAAATCGGGATCGCTGGTTGTGCCGGGCGCCGCGTGATGCGCGTGGTGCTTGGGCAGCAGCTCGCCGTACGAAAGACCGGCGTAGGCGGCGAGGCAGAACGTGCCCACGATCCTGTTCAGCCGCGGCCTGCCCGGTGCCAGCGATCCGTGCATGCAATCGTGCGCGATGATGAACAGCCCGGTGCTGAGCCAGGCCTGCACGAGGATCACGACCGGCGCCAGTAACGCGGTGCCGGGGCTCCAGTGCCAGAAGAAGATGCCGCCGACATGCACACTCGTCCAGGCACCGCCGATCGCTGCCGCCAGCATCAGGCCATGCCGGCCATCGGCCCGGCCATCGGCCCTGCGCCGATCGCGGCTCATTGCCCGGCACGTTCGGTCAGGCGGCGTTTCAGCCGCGCGGGATCGGGTGCGAACAGGAAGCCGAAGCTGACGCCGCCTTCCTTGCCCCTCACCGCATGGTGCAGGCGGTGGGCCTGATGCAGCCGCTTGAAATAGCCCCGCCGCGGCACCCAACGCATGCCGAACCGCTGGTGCACCAGCATGTCGTGCACGAAGGCATAGATCGCGCCATAGACGGTGATGCCCAGGGCGATCCACCAGAGCGGTTCCCACAATGTGCCGAGGGCGAACAGCGCGATCACGATCGCGGCGAAGCTCACCGCATACAAATCGTTGCGCTCGAAGGCGCCCGCGCGCGGCTCATGATGCGAGCGGTGCCAGCCCCAGCCCCAGCCGTGCATGACATATTTGTGCGTCGCCCAGGCGAAAACCTCCATGAACAGCACCATGGCCACGACCAGCAGCAGTTTCTCGTACCAGTTCAATGGATCACCTCGGCGCCCTGCTTCCACCGAATACGGCCGGTCGTGCGCGGCATCGGTCTAGCATGACGAACGGGCCAGCGCATCCCGCTGAGATCAGGCGCCTTTGCAGCCAGACGCCGGGCGACGGCCAGCGCGAGCACCGCCAGCAGGAGACCGGCCAGCACATCAACACCGTAATGGCCGCCGAACAACGGGGTCGCCACGATCGTCAGCCCGGCCCAGATCGCCGCCGGAACGCGGAGCCGGGTGACGGGGTACAGCCCCCAGAACAGGATCACCGGCAGCGCCGCGTGATAGCTGGGGAAGCTGACGATCCCGGTCATATGCGACAGGTCGAGCTCCCGGACGGCGCCGTCGCGCAGGCCGAGGACCAAATCACGGTCTTGCCAGGCGACGGATGGCCACAGCGTCCGGTAATGAGCGGGATCGAACAGATTGCCGACTGCCGGCAGCAATCCCGACAGGAGGATCGTCACCGCGCCAGCCACGATCGCAGCGGCGACGGCCGTGCGCAACCGTTCCAGCCGGGCGGTTGCGGCGAGCACCACGATGCACCCCACCATCTGCACGACAAGGCTGTGATAGGCGAGGCCCGCGACCAGCAGGAGCGGCGCCGGCAGCCGGTCGGCCACCGCCAGGATCGCCGGCCAGTCCAATCCCAGCCGTGCATCCGCCACGGCCAGCCACTCATCCCACGATGGTCCGCCAAATGCTGCCAGCAGATAGGCGAGCACCACGCCCAGAATGGTGAACAGGGTCATCTGAAGAAACGCGGTGGCTCCGGCCACCAACCGGGTGTCCGCGCGCATTCGCCCGATCGCCAGCGCTCCCGTCAGCACGGCCACCCCGAGCGCCGGGAGCGCCGCGCGCGCGAGCGCTACGCTGAAACCCAGGGCGTGGCTTAGCAGCAGGCAGGCGAGCGCCAGGCCACCGATGACCGACCACGACGCGGCGTTGGCATGGGACGTGGTCGTTGGCAGACGCATGGTCACCCAACGCGAAACCACTATGCCGGGTCCGCGTACGGCATGCAGCGTCAGGTTCCACAGCTGTTCTGCGTGGGCTTTTTCGTGAGCGGGTGACCCGACGCGGACGTGCCGCCGTTCACCGCGGCAACGTGGTAGGTGCGATAAGCAGTCTTATGTTAACTATTCGTTAGTTGCGAGCCGTGCTTTGTTACCACGCGCGCTTACCTTCCCTTGCGGTATGGCGCTGCCGCATGTTCGAAGAATTGGCGTTGCCAGCAAACTATCGCGTAACTCGTGGTTAGGTTGGCGGGAGTAGAGCCGGAATGCTCACGGTTGATCAGAGTCACTGGTCCGGCCGACCGGGGCCGCGATGGCGCTCTTTCGCGTCTGACCATCTGGCGACCAGCTCCCTCAGAAAGGAGCTTGGGTCGACCGGGAACACCCATGCTCAGCCTCGGCTCGCTCGCTTCGGAGCGGCCCCTTCGGGCCGCCCTCGCTACGCCTCGGCCGGGGAAGCACCAGTGCGGGCACCGAGCCCGCCCTGGCGCTGCTGACGCGCCCTCTAGCGAGCCTTCTTCGCCGGGGATGGAAGCAGCCGAACCACCCCGGTCGCCGGGCGGTACAACCTCGCCGGAGAAGAGGGAGAAGGGGAGACGCGGTTTCAACGAAGGAGGTCGAGATGACCATCACGTTCCGCGTCGACGACGGCCACAACATTCTGTCGCCCTCCCCTGCTATTATCACCCCTGACCAGCTCGGCGCGTTGCGCGATCTGCTCGGCCGCCATGTCGTGCGCAGCGGCGTCGCCTTGTTGGTTCCGATCCACGGCGATCCGGCCTCCGGGACGTTCGAGATCGAGGTCCGCGTCTGTCCGCTTGCGCTTGCGTCGATCGCGCGCTGTTTCGACTGGGATCCCGCCGTCATCACCGTCGTCGACGAGGCACAATTCCTCGGCCGTCGGGCGCGCATCTGGCAGGCTGAACCGGGCGGCGACATCAAGCTCCGCCTCGGCCTCAACCCCGACGCCGCACCCGAGCTGGAGGTCGCCAACGGCAACGCCTATGCGATCCTCGCCAGCCTCGGTCTGGACGAGGAAAGCTGCGGTGCCGTGCCCATCTCGGAGCTGCGCGAAAGGCTCATGGACCCGCGCATCCGGCGACGGCTCGACGACGATCCGCACATGACCCGCTACGTCGAAGCCCTGATCACCATGGCAGCGCTGAAACCGGTCGATGGCGAGTACCATCTCGCATGGGCCTGACGACCCCGCTCGGCGCTGAGAAAGACCCATAGGGACGCCCAGCCTCACGGCTGGCGCGTCCCTTTTTTTGCCTGCAAATCTCAAGCCGGCTGCGCCGCTTTTCCGACCGAAAAGAGAATGGCCGCACAGGGTAGCAGCCCCGTGCGGCCATCGCCGTGACCATCGGTCTCGAACCGGCTCAGGCTGTCGCCGTGAGCCGCTTCTCCACCTCGTCGACGCCCAGCGTCTTCACCGCCTTCATCAGCCCCTCAAGTCGATCGAGCGGGAGCTTCAGCAGCCCTGCCCTCTCGACCGTCCCGACAGCCGCCTCCCGCACCTTCGCCTGATGCGCCTGACGGCGCTCGGCGAGCTTGCGTTCATCGGCCGCGATCGCAGCCAGTTCAGCGTCTAGTGACTTCGCCATAGTCTTGCCTTTCGGTCAGGCTCATCGGCTTCTGAACGGCGCTGTTATACCGGCCACTGTCGCTCTCTGGAAGCCACCTCGCGTCACCCCCGAGCAACCCCGGATACGATCCATGAACCAACCTAGGCAGCGCGTCAGCAACCCGGCGCGGAGCGCCCCTCAGACCCTGCCATTCCGCCTCACGGCGGTGCAGATCCCGCCGGAAAACCGGAACACGCCCACAGCCTCCTCGAAGGACCTAGGGGGGCAAAGCGGGACAGAGGAATCGGGACTTCAGTAGAGCACACCGAACGCAAGCTTCGCTTGCCTTTTTCCCCGGATTTCCGGGGTTTTTCGAGGCTTTCTAGGTTGTGACAACGTCCGACGCTCTGTCCGACGATGTCACAGCCCGGCTTTGCGTCGAAATCTGTCTGACGGCGTCTGACTGGGAGCTTGATCGATCTCGACGACTACAGTACGATAAGCTGCTTTTCGGAGTCCCACCAGCCTCTCTGCTAGGAGGTTGAGTTGGACAACGGCTCTCGCCGATACACTATGCGGTTCGATCCTGTTCAGTACGAACAGATCGAGGAGATCGCGGCCAAGCTATCGATAGCGCCGGTCGACGTGGTTCGACGGGCGATCGGCCATTATCTCGCGGGTCAGAAGCTTCTCACGGACAGTGAGCTGCGCCACCTCCGCGTCGCCGAGTATACCCAGGTCGCGCTCGACGCGATCATCCGGGAAGATCATCCGGAACTGCGCGACACGCTGGTCCTCGAGACGAACCGCCGCATGGAGAAATACCATGGCGCGTGACGACCCCAAGGGCATGCGGCGTGACATCCGCAACAACCGCCTGGCGATCCCGCAGGAGCACCATTCCTCGCGCGGCGACACACCCCGCAACTCGGGCAATTTCACCCGCGGTTCGCAGCTCCTCAACACGCAGGTGCTGATGTGGCTACAGGGGGCCAAACTGCCGGTCCTGATGTGGCTCGGTGTGTTCGCCCTCGCCTACGTCATCATCCTCTCGATCACCCTCGACGAGAACAACGTGCAGCTCATCTGCATGCGGATCCTCTCGAGCCTGTGGAACTGGGTCGCGCTCGACAATCTGAAGCAGGTCGACCTCCGCATGCCGGACAACAGTCTGCACCGCACGATCATGGGCTATGTGCCCTACGTACCAGAGGTCGCGCGCGCCTGGGACAAGGCGGTTCGCGGCGTCATCGGATCGATGATGATCGCCACCTGCGTGACGGTGCCGCTGGCCATCTGGTTCGTCGACTTTTCCAAGCGCCGCGGCAAGGCGATGATCCAAGAGCGCCACGAGCGCGGCGCCATGCTGGTCGAGCGCGATCTGCTCTACGCCGAGATCGTCCAGCACAACAAAATCGAGTTCGTGAAGGAAGCTCAGACCCTCTTCCCCGGCAAGACCGCGAACGAGGTACTGAAGCTGCCGTTCGGCGCGCGGAAAGCGGGCGGCATCCACCACCCCTATCACATCGCTGGCATCCCCTACCCCTATCACATCGCTGGCATCCCCTACCCGCACCGCCTCGAGCAGTCGCACACGATGCTGCTCGGCACCACCGGCTCGGGCAAAACGACGGCGCTGCGCAAGCACATCCAGCAGATGCGCGAGCGCCAGGACAGCGCCGTCATCTTCGATCTCACGGGGGCCTACGTGGAGGCCTTCTACGACCCCGAGCGCGATACGATCCTAAACCCGCTCGATGCGCGCTGCCCGGCCTGGTCGATCTTCAACGACTGCACCACCTACAGCGAGTTCACCGCCGCGGCAGCGGCTCTGATCCCGTCGGATGGCGGCGCGGCCGAGCCCTTCTGGGCGCTCGCTGCACGTACCCTGTTCATCGAGATGTGCATGAAGCTCATCGAGAAGAACATGATGTCGAACCAGGCGCTGGCCGACAACCTCATGACCGCCGACCTGAAGCAGGTTCACAAGCACCTCGCCAAGACTATTGCCGACCCCATCACTGCGCCCGAGGCAGCCAAAATGGCGGAGTCGATCCGCGCCGTGTTCAACACCAACGCGCAGGTGCTGCGCTTCCTCCCCGACACCGGCCCGAGCTACTCGATCAGGGGCTGGATGACGGGCGAGAAGAAGCCCGGCTCGATCCTCTTCATCACCTCGAATTACACTGACCTGAAGATTGCGGCGACTGTTACGCCCGGCGCCGTACCCGTATCACGGGTCGGCCACCGGCCGCCAGTTTGTAGGTTCCCAGCGCGGCATGCTTGATGACGATCTTCTCGCCGGCACGCGGCGCCACCACGAAACGCTGGCCTTCGGTCTGTAGCCAGTGCGAACCCTCCGCCAGCGTGAGGGCCCAATTTCCATCACCGGTCTGCACCGCCTGCGCCAACTGGCTAGCCAGCGAATTCAGCTTGTTGCCATCGGCGCCCGGCACGCCCGGCACGCCCGGCATGCCCGGTAGATCGGCGGCGCGGCGCCGTTCGCCGAAACGCGCGCGGCGTTCCTCCTTGCTCCAGGCACGGTGGACCACCACCACCTCGCGTGCGGTGATAGCGCCATCGAAGGCCCACGCGGCGGCGTCGAAGCAGCGCAGCCGTTCCTTGTCGCTGCCGATCGTCCGGCACCGGATCACCGCATCGGCGACTGTGCTGCGATCGGGCATCGCTGCGTCAGCGGCCGCTGTACTTGGCGTAAATATCATTACGATCGTGCCCAAAACTGTCGCAGACCTGACGGCGAGCGGCGCGTAGTGGAAGTTGTGCGGATCATACCGAACGGCGGGCCTATGCTTGTTGACGCCGTCGCCAGCGGAATAGATCCGGCGCGACTGCCGAACGGAGTGTTGTGGGAGGACAACTAGAACAGAACCGGATGTTTTCTGGCCGTAATGCGGAGTTGTCGAGCGCAAAGCTTTTTATCACGCACCTTTGCGCGCACGCGCGTTCGTCGTTGCACCGCGCCGGCTCACTGCCGCAGCACCCAGCACTCCGCCTCTTCGAGGCTCGTGAAATACTCCGCTGCGCGCTCCGCTGCGGCGCGTTTGATCTGCAGGCGCGATAGCGAGCGGGCGACGACGAACGCCAGCCGGCGCGATACCATGCGCGGGTCGGACAGCACCTGCTGGAACGCGGCGACCGTTTCCTGCGCCTGGATCTGCATCGCGCGCATGTCGACGATCGTGGCGTGCGCGTTCGGGGCGCAGCGCAACTGGCGGTGCGCGGCGTCGCGCGCGGCGACGAAACGGTCGACGTCGTCGGGGCTGAAGAAGCCGGTCAGCGTGATCCGGACCAGGTCGCGCGCCGGATCGACGTCGAAGGACATGCGAGGGTTCATGCCCCGGCTGTAGCAGCCGAAGGTACAGAATCATTTACCTATGTCGGCGACAGCCATCCGCCTGCGAACCCGGCGCGCTCCAGCCCGGCGCGCACATAGCGGTTCTTCTGCATCGTCTTCCAGATCAGCCCGCTGCGCCAATTCTCGATCATGCACGCGATCGGCCCCTGGTCGATGCCCAGGAAATCGCTTGCGACCCAGCCGATGTCGGGCACCACCTTGCCGTGCTGCAGCTTCACGTCGGTCAGCGTCAGCGTCGGGTTGAAGCTGTCGCGGAAGCCGTAGCGGTCGTAAATCGCCGTACCGTAAGTGGAATACATCGCGCGGGCGGCGGGCAGCACGATCTCCGGCGCGAACGCGACCGAGCCGAGCGCGGCGGTCGGCGCGATCGTGCCGTCGTCGCGGTCGCCGGGGCCGCGCGCCGAATAGGAGAAGAACTCGCGGTTGCGCCCGTCGATCTCGCGCACGAAATCGCCCGGCCCGTCGCACGCGGTCAGCCCCCAGACGTTCTCGCCATAGCCGCGCCAGCGCGGCGGATTGTTGATCGCATAGCGGCGCTGCGCATAGGTGGCGCGGCGGCTGTTCTCGAAATAGTCGAACCCGCGGCGCTTCGAATAACCGTCCATCAGCCCGCGGAAATCGATCCACACCTGGCTGTACTGATGCCCGAACAACGGCGGGAAGGCAGTGAAAGGATTGGCGTAATTCTCGTCCCACGACGGGTCGAAGCGCGCAGTCCATTCGTCCCAGGTCGTCGGCGGCAGCGCGTGGGTCGGCGATCCCAGCGCCAGCACGTACAGGATCAGGCTTTCGTTGTAGATGTTCCAGTCGGAGCCGATGAAGCCGCTTTCGGGGTGCCAGCCCATCGCCACGAACGGCGCGCGCGGCGTGATCCAGTCCCATTCGACCGCGCGGTAGAGCTGGTCGGCGAGCGCGCGGATCTCGCGTTCGGCGGGATCGGTTTCGTCGTCGAACCACGTCTGTGCGAACAGCACGCCGCCCAGCAGCAGCGCGGTGTCGATCGTCGACAGCTCGGTCTTGGCGAAACGGTGCCCCTTGGTGACGCCCAGGAAGTGATAGAAGAAGCCTTTGTGCCCGCTGGTGCCGTCTTTCGCGGGTCCTTGCGGCGCGTCCGCGAAGAAGCGCAGCGTCGCCAGCGTGCGTTGCGCGGCGGCCGCGCGCGTGACCCAGCCGCGCGTCGCCGCGATCGGATAGGTGGTGAGCGCGAAGCCGACCGCGGCGATCGACGCGAAGCTGGGCGTCGGCCAGCGATCGGGGGCCAGCCCGGTCAGCTGGTCGGTGGTGTTCCAGAAATAGCTGACCGTCCGGCGCTGGATATCGTCCATCAACGGATCGCTGGCGCTGGCCGGCGTGGTGCCGATCGCGGGCAGCACGCCGGGGAAGGCGAGCCGCGGCGCGCGGGCCGGTGCGAGCGGGCCGGCGGTGCATCCCGCCAGCCACCCCGCCCCGCCCAGCGCCGCGGTACGCAGCAGATCACGCCGGTCGATCGTCATTCGGTAAGGCACCTCCGTCGCGTCACCCCGGCCACGCGGCCGGGGTGACGGTTGACCCTCATCAGAAGTTGAACCCCGCCGACAGCTTCACGGTGCGCGGCGGGTTGCCGCCGATGCTGTTGGTCGATTGCTCGCGGTACACGCTGGGCGAATCCGCCGGACGCGTGTTGTCGTTGGGGTTGTTGTTATAGTCGACGTAGTTGCGGTCGTTCATCGCGTTGATGATGTCGACGCGGAAGCGGATCCGCGTCTCGTCGCCGATGAACTTCAGCGGCACGTACTTCGTGAACGCCAGGTCGAGCTGGCGGCGCCCCCAGCGATCGCCGAGCCCGAACACCTCGGACCCCACGATCGTGCGCTGGAACGGCTCCGCCGTGTCGAGCAACGCGCGCTGGAAGGTCGGGCTCTCGATCTGGAACTTCGCCGACAGCGTGATGCCCAGCGGCGTGTCGGTGCTGCCCGCCACCACGAAGCGGTGGCGCGGCACCACGCCCGAGCGCAGGAACGGGTAATCCGACACCTTCGGGAAATCGAGCAGGAAGTAGCCCGCCTGGTCGTTGCCCGGCCGGTTATCCTCCGCCGCGGTGAAGGTGTAGGTGGCGTCGATGCTCCACGGCGACGCCGCCGAATACGCCTTGGTCAGCTTGGCATAGGCCGAGTCCGCGCGCGTCTCCAGCCCGTTGTCGCCGATGATGATCGCACCGAAACCGGCCGGCGCGAAGCTGGTGTCCGGTCCCTGCGGCGCACCGGTGGTCGGCGACGGCGCAAAGAACGATCCGTCGGGGCGACGCGTGCCGAGCAGGTAGACGAAGCCGTCCTTGCTGACGATCCGGGTATAGCCGACCTCCAGCTCGACCGGGTTGAACCGCCCGCGCACGCCGAGGCTGAACTGGTCCGAATACGGCACCTTCAGGTCGTTGTTGATGAAGCGGAACTCGCGCCCGCCCGGCGCGCTGCCGGTGCCGACCAGCTGCTGGCGGCCCGCTTCGGTGAGGTAGACGTCGTTCCACGGGATGCAGGTCGCGCTGGGCGTGCACGGATTGACCGTGTCCGCGCCCTGGAACAGGAACTGCCGCCGCTGGAAGCGCCCGTTGGCCAGTTCCTGCTGGAGGAAGTCGAACTGGTTGCGGTCGTACGAGCGGCCATAGCCGCCGAACACCGTGAACCGCCCGGCCTCGTCGAGGCGATAGGTGAAGCCGAGCCGCGGCTGCCACGCGCCCTTGAACGCCTTCCGGTTGTTGCCGTTCGAGATATAGTCGTTGATGTCGTAATCGGCGCCGACGAGGTTCGGGTAGTTCGCGGGCGACACCGCGTTGATGTCCACCGCCGACGTCACGTAGTTCAGGAACGCCGGCGTGCGCTCGTAATCCCAGCGCAGCCCCAGGTTCAGCGTCAGCCGGTCGGTCACGTCCCAATCGTCCTGCGCATACAGGCCGAGCTGGAAGTTGTTCGAACGGATGCGCGGATCCAGCCCGCCCTGCGCGCCGAATTCCAGGCTGTACGGGATCTCGTCGTTGAACCCGTCGGCGACCGGCAGCGTCGTATCGTAGCGATACAGCGGGTTGATCAGGTTCTGCTCCAGCGAGTTGAGCCGCACCCACTTCGCCTTCGCGCCGACCTTGATCGTGTGGTTCTCGAACCCGGTCCAGGTGAAGTCGTCCTGGACGGTCCAGCCCTTCTGGCCCTTGTCCTGGAAGCCGAGCCCGGCGCCGGTGCGGAACAGGTCGAAGCTCGACACGCTGCCGCCGATCCGCGTCGTCGTGCGGAACTGCTGGCCGATGCCGTTGGTGGCGGGCTGCGGCGACCAGGCCACGTCCTCGTAGGACACGCGCAGGTCGTTGATCCACTTCTCCTCGCTGTGCTGCCAGCGCAGCATCCCGCGCTTTTCCTCGACCTTGGTCAGCGTCGCGGTGGAGACGGCGGCGATGCCGTTGCCGATCTGCCGGCCGCTTTCGTTGCGGTACTTGGCCGTCAGCTCGAACAGGTCCTTGTCGGTCGGCTCGACGTCGATCTTGCCGAAATACAGGTCCTGCGTGAAGTCCGAATTATACGACCCGAAGATGTCGCGATATTGCGCGGGCAGGCTGTCGACCGCGATGCCGTTGCCCGGCAGGATGTCGATCGGCACCTGCCGGCGCTTGCCCTCGTAGCTGGCGAAGAAGTGCGCGACGTCCTTCACGATCGGCCCGCCCAGCGCGACGCCGAACTGCTTGTCCTCCGACGCGACCTTGGCGATCCTGTTCGGGAAGATCTCGGTCGGGCGGCGCTCGCGCAGGCTCTGGTCGGTATAGTCGAAGAAACCTTCGCCGTGGAATTCGTTGGTGCCCGACTTGGTGCCCGCGATGATCGCGACCGAGCCGACCTGGTCGAGCTCCGCCTTGTAGTTCGACGACAGCACCTGATACTCGCCGATCGCGAGCTGCGGGAACGGGTTGCCGGGCGAGCTGTCCTGCCCGGTCAGTCCGCCGCGCAGCACGTAATCCTTCTGGCTGACGCCGTCGATGAACACGTTGACCGAGTTCGATCCTTGCGCGCCGCCCTGGATGCGCGAGCTGCCGTCGGCGCTCTCGATGAAGCGCACGCCCGGTGCGAGATCGGCGAAGGCGAGGAAGTTGCGGCTGTTCTGCGGCAGCTGCTCGATCAACCGCGGCGTGATGTTGATGCCGACCTGCCCGCCCGACAGCGAACGGATGCGGCTGCCGGTGACGATGATATCGCCTTCCTGCGCTTCGGCGGGCGGGGGGGCGGTCTCGCCGGCGGTGTTGTCGGCCGGGGCCGGCTGCGCGGGCGCCGGCGCGGTGGTCAGGTCGAGGTCGAGCCCGGCGTTCTGGCCGACGCGCAACGTGAACTGGTCGGAATTGCGCGTGCCCTTCTGCAGGCGGATCTCCAGCCGGTACGCGCCCGCGCGCAGCGACGGGAAATTGTAGCTGCCGTCCGCGCCCGGCGCGACGGTGCGGCGGAAGCCGCTGCCGACCTCGACCAGCGCGATCTCCTGCACCGGATTGTCGGGCGTGCTGCGGATCACGCCGCGCAACGCCGCCTGCCCGGCCTGCGCCGCGGCGGGGGCGGCCCAGGTCGCCGCGATCGCGGTGCCGGCCAGCATCGTGGCGCCGGCCAGTGCCAGCCGCAAGGTCCTGTTCTTCATCGATCGTTTCCCCATATCGTTTCTGTCGTTGTCGTCGCCCGCGCCACCAGGTGCGGGACGACCTCCTCCGTGCCGGTTCCGTCGTCGGAATCCTGTTCGCCGGAACCTTCCTGAACAAACGCCGCGCGCGTGCCCGCGATCCTCGCGGCGAGCCGCGCGACCGCGCGCGCGCCCAGCGCGGCGATGTCGATGCGCATCGTCGTCAGCGCCGGGCTGACCAGCCGCGCCAGCGGGATGTCGTCGAACCCGGCGACCAGCACCTGCCCCGGCACGTCGACGCCGGCGCGGCGCAGCGCCATCAGCGCGCCGATCGCCATCATGTCGTTCGCCGCGAAGATCGCATCCGCCTCCAGCGTGCCGGCCGCGACGCACTCCGCGACGATGGCGCCGCTGCGCTCGCGGAAGTCGCCGCCCTCCACGTGCAGCGCGACGCCCGCCGCGGCCGCCGCCTGCTCGGCGCCGGCGCGACGCTCGTCGGCGTCGACGTTGCCGGCCGGGCCGGACACATGCACGATCCGCCGCGCGCCGCGTTCGACCAGATGCGCGACCATCGCCGCCGCACCGGTGCGATTGTCGATGCGCAGCGTCGCCGCCGCGTCATCCGGCGCGCAATTCAGGAACAGCGCCGCCAGCCCGCGCGGCATGTGCTGCGCCAGCACGTCGGCGCGCAGGTGCGGCGCCATCACCACCAGCCCGTCGACCTGCCCGCGCAGGTTCGCCAGCGTGTCCAGCCCACGCCCGTCGTGGAGCATCGTCAGCAACAGCCCCAGCCCGCGCGCGCTCGCCTCGCGGTCCATGCCGCGCAGCAATTCGGAGAAGAACTCGCCATGCAGGTCGGGCAGCACCACCCCGATCGCGCCGGTCCGCGCCAGGCTGAGGCTGCGGGCGCCGGCATGCGGGACATAGCCGAGCCGCGCCGCCGCTTCCTCGACGCGCGCGCGCATCTCCGGGCGGACGTTGTCGTGCCGGTTCAGCACCCGCGACACCGACGCCACGGACACGCCGGCATCGCGCGCGACGTCGTGGATCGTGGCATGAACGGTACGCGCGAACGGCATGGCCGGCGGGACATCCTCTCCGAGACGCGGGCCAAGTCCGAGGCTTGTAACCGCTTACAGAAACCGCTTACATGAGCGTCGAGTGATAATCAATCGGGGCTAACTCCCCGTCATTGCGGGGCTTGGCCTCGTCATTGCGAGCGCAGCAAAGCAATGACGAAGGGACGGCGGTCGGGGATGTGTCCTGGAACATCCCTTCCCGGCCGCCGCTCGCCCCGGATCACATCCGGGGTGACGGCGTAGTCGGCCGCGGCGGACGATACGGAAGCGGAAAGGGAGCAGGATGAACGGACACGATCGCCACGCGGGGCAACGCATCTCACGCCGCGCGATGCTGGCGGGCGCGGGCGCGACGCTCGCGTGGTCGGCCAGCCCGGCGCGCGCGCTGCTCGCTGCGGCCGGCGCGCGCCCGCTCCCGCCGGCGGTAGAGGCGTTGCTCGCGCGGATGACCGTCACCGAAAAGGCCGGGCAGCTCAACCTGCTCGCCGCCGCCTGGGCGGGCGGCGCGGCGGTGTCGCTCAATCCGGCGGGCGGCACGGCCAGCTTCGACGCGCAATTGCGCATGGTCCGCCGCGGCGAGCTGACCGGCGTGTTCAACGGCAATGGCGCGGGCATGGCGCGGCGGATGCAGACGGAGGCGATGCGCCGCTCGCGGCTGAAGATTCCGCTGCTGTTCGCGGCCGATGTCATCCACGGCCTGCGCACCGTCTTCCCGGTCCCGCTTGCCGAGGCGGCCAGCTTCGATCCCGAGCTGGCGCGGCGCACCGCGCGCGCCGCCGCGATCGAGGCGTCGGCATCCGGCATCGACTGGACCTTCGCGCCGATGGTCGACATCGCGCGCGACGCGCGCTGGGGGCGCGGCGTGGAGGGCGCGGGCGAGGACGTGTTGCTCGGGCGCATGATGGCGGCGGCGCGCGTGCGCGGCTTCCAGGGCGACGGGCTGTCCGCGCCGGATGCGGTCGCCGCCTGCGCCAAGCATTTCGTCGCTTATGGCGCCGGCGAGGCCGGGCTCGACTACAATAGCGTCGACGTGTCGGAACGGACGTTGCGCGACATCTATTTCCCGCCGTTCCAGGCGGCGTTCGCGGCCGGCGCGCCGACCGTGATGGCGTCGTTCAACGACCTGTCCGGCGTGCCGGCGACCGCCAATCCGTGGCTGCTCGATACGATCCTGCGCCGCGAATGGGGGTTCGGCGGGCTGGTCGTCTCCGATTACACCGGCGACGAGGAACTGATCGCGCACGGGCTGGCCACGGATGCGCGCGACGCGACGAAGCTCGCCTTCCTCGCCGGTGTCGACATGTCGATGCAGAGCGGCTTCTACCTGCAGCACCTGCCCGACCTCGTCGCCAAGGGCGAGGTGCCGATGGCGCGGCTGGACGAGGCGGTGCGCCGCGTGCTCGCGCTCAAGGTCGCGCTCGGGCTGTTCGACGATCCGTTCCGGCGCATCGACCCCGCGCGCGAGAAGGCGCGGATCCGCACGCCGGAGATGCTGGCGCTCGCACGCGAGGCCGGCGCGCGCAGCATCGTGATGCTCCGCAACGACGGCGGGCTGCTCCCCCTGCCCCGCACCGGCCGCAGGATCGCGCTGATCGGACCGTTCGCCGGCGGGGGGCACGACCTGATCGGGCCGTGGAACGTCTATGGCACCGATCGCGAGGCGGTGGATCTGGCGACGGCGGTCCGCGCGATCGTCCCCGATGTCACCGTCGACGATGGCAGCGACGTGGGCGCGGCGGTCGCGGCGGCGCGCGCGGCCGATGTCGTCGTGCTCGCGATCGGCGAGACGCAGGACATGTCGGGCGAGGCGCAGTCGCGCTCCGCCGTGGTCGTGCCGCCTGCGCAGCAGGCGCTGGCCGAGGCGATCGCCGCGACCGGCAAGCCCGTGGTGGTGCTGTTGCGCACCGGCCGTGCGCTCGCGCTGGCGGGCGCGGTGCGGGATGCGCCCGCGCTCCTGGTCACGTGGTTCCTCGGTTCGCAGGACGGCCCGGCGATCGCCGACGTGCTGTTCGGCGCGGTGTCGCCGTCGGCGCGGCTGCCGGTGTCCTTCCCGCGCGCGACCGGGCAGGTGCCTTATTATTACGCGCACCGCAGCACCGGCCGCCCCAACCCGCCCGGTGCGCTGCAACCCTACAAGACGCACTTCCGCGAACTTCCGAACAGCGCATTGTTCGCATTCGGGCACGGTCTGACGTACGGAAAGATCGCCTATTCCGACCTTTCGCTCAGTAGCCGGACGCTCGGCGACGCGCCGCTCACGATCCGCGCCACCATCGCCAACAACGGCGCGGTCGCGGCGACCGAGGTGGTGCAGCTGTACGTCCACGACGTCGCCGCCAGCGTGACGCAGCCGGTGCGCGTCCTGAAGGCGTTCACCCGCGTCACGCTCGCGCCCGGCGAGCGGCAGGAGGTGCGCTTCACGCTCACCCGCGCCGATTTGTCCTTCACGGGTCGCGACTTGCGGCCGACCGTCGAACCCGGCGCCTTCCGCCTGTGGGTGGCGCCGTCCGCGGAGGCGGAGGGGCTGGCGGGGACGTTCATGCTGGCGTGACGGCGCGGGTGCCGCAGCGGTCCGCGATTGCGACGCCGCGCCGCTGCGCTAGGATGTGCGGCCACGCAAAGCGGCGCGGGTCCGCAGGCAGGGCGCTACGACGATGATCGACACTTCAGCCCGCCTGAGCTTGCGGCCGCGGCAGGAAGCCGATGCCGAGGCGCTGTTCACGACCATGGCGGATCGCCGGGCGATGCGGTGGTGGTCGTGCGCCCCGTTCGGCAGCATCCCGGAATTACGCGACTATTTCTCTCCGCGCGCGGGATCGGGGTGGCAATCGTGGGCGATCGTCCGGCACGGCGCGCAGCAGGCGATCGGTTTCGTGTCGGCGGGGCGGAAAAGGGACGGCGTCTCGGAGATCGGTTATCTGCTCGCCCGCGACGCACATGGGCAAGGCTATGGCCGCGAAGCCGTTTCACTGTTGATCGACCATCTTCTGGCGCACGGGGACCGACGGATCTTCGCCGACGTCGATCCGGACAACCGGGCGTCGATCGCGCTGCTGACGGCGCTCGGCTTCACGCTCGAGGGCCGGCTTCGCGCCGAGTGGCAGACCCATATCGGCGTGCGCGATTCATTGATCTACGGCCTGCTGGCCGAGGAATGGCCAGCGCGGTCCGCGGCCTGAGACGACCGGGTACGGGCGGCAGCGCCCGGCCACATGCGCCTCGTCCGCCACGACGATCGGGCGCTGGCGTGCGGGCCGGCGGGGCTTACCAGTCGACCGGACCGCATACGATCGCGACAACGGCACCCCCTGGCGAATTCCGGCCCGTGGCGAGCGGCGCATCGCTGGCGATATCACAAACATCGGTTAACCCCCGGAAAAGCCATGGCCGGTATACACGCCGGCAGGAATGGCGGTGGAGAGATCGATTGCGTATTGACGAACTGGAGCCGACGCCGACGAATGCAGCTCCGCTCGAAATCCCCGACGACCTGCTGGAAAGCGTGCGGCGGCACCAGACCAACCTCGCCACGCTGGTCGCGAGCCTGCGCGCGGCCGGCATCGACGAGGCGGTGGTGGAAGCGAGCATCCGCAGCCTGGTGGACAGCTACGCCGACGAACTGACCCGCGCCGTCCAGCAGATGCTCAGGGCCGATGCGCGTGGTTGATCAGCTGCTTCTGGACGACGAGGGCCGGCTTGCCGCCCTGCACCGGCTGAACGTGCTGGATTCCCCGGTCGAACAGCCCTTCGAAAAGATCGTCACCCTGGTGAGGACGGTGCTGGCCGTGCCGATCGCCACCGTGTCGCTGGTCGACCGGGATCGGCAATGGTTCAAGGCCAGGCACGGCCTCGAGGCGACCGAGACGCCGCGCTCCGTCTCCTTCTGCACGCATACGATCCAGCAACGCGAGCCGTTGATCGTCGAGGACGCCGCGGCCGATCCGCGTTTCGCGGGAAGTCCGCTGGTCGTCGGCCCGCCGTATATCCGGAGCTATGCGGGCGTGCCGTTGCGCACCCCCGAGGGGTACAATGTCGGCTCGCTCTGCGCCATGGACACGCGGCCACGGCGGTTCAGCCCGGCGGATATCGGCATCCTGTCGAACTTCGCAAACATCGTCTGCGACGAGCTCCAGCTGCGACTGATCGCGCAAAGTGACCATCTTACGGGCGCGTTGACGCGGCGCGGCTTCGCCGAGCAGGCCGAACGCGAGATCAACCGTTCCGGGCGCTACGATCGTCCCAGCTCGCTGATCATGCTGGATCTCGACCATTTCAAGTCGATCAACGATAGCCATGGCCACGGCGTCGGTGACGACGTGCTCAGGCACGTGGCCGAGATCATCAAGGCGACGATCAGGCCCAGCGACGTCCTGGGCCGGCTGGGCGGGGAGGAGTTCGGCATCCTGCTGACCGAGACCGGAGCGGAGGACGCCAGGATCGCCGCGGAGCGCATCCGCCACGCGATCGCGACATCGCCGCTGGTCGTGTCGCCCGCACTTTCCATACCCGTCACCGCAAGCCTGGGGGTGGCCAGCATCACGGAGGACGTGAGCGCGTTCGCGGACTGGCTCAAGGCGGCGGATGAGCTGCTGTATTCGGCAAAGCACGCCGGCCGGAACACCGTGCGGCCGCTGTAGGTCGCAGCACGGGTCCGGCATTACTGCGGCGGAGCGGCGCTCCGCCGTGGTGATCGTGATCTCGTGGCCGGGCGACAGGCCGAACCGCGCCGGCGCGAGCCAGCCTAGAATACGCCCACCGCGGCGTCGGCCCAGATCAGCGTGATTGTCGCCACCGAAACGGCGATCGCGATCATGCGCGCTCGCCGATGCCGGATCAGCCGGTGAGCGAGCTCCACCGCGATGCCGAGCGCCGTCAACAGCACCGCGCCGGCAGCGAAGTCGCTCCGCTCCCAGCGCACTTCGTCGGTGAACCGCATAGCGAGAAGCGGGCAGGCCAGCAGAATGGCCATTCCGCCCCAAAGCGCCAGCCGCCACGTTGCGAACGGACCGCCGGCTCGCCGCCGCTGCGCACTCATCGCGATAGCTCCGTCATGACGCATCATCATAGCGCGGCGCCTCGCGGGCCGGCAATCGCGGGCGGTCGCCGGCAACCGGCACGGCGGACGGGCGCAGCCGTTGAACGTCACGGGTCGCGCCTCGTCACGGCATCGCGGCTGCCGTGGGGTGCCGGGCGTGCTGCGCTGCGCCGCCCGATCGTTCCCCCTCCCCTGCCCGGGCGTGCTTAATGCTTCGGCGACAACTCGCGGCTAAATGTACGGAAACCAACCGGAAAAGGCTGCCTGCCCTGTACACGATCGACCATGACGCCGCGACGCGGACGCTGACCATCGTGACCGAGGGCTTCTGGACCGCGGGGGTCACCGCCGCCTTCACCACCGAGCTGCTGGCGCGCGGCACCGCGGCGCGGCTGCGGCATGGACCGTTCGTGGTGCTCGCCGATCTGCGCCGCGCCGCGATCCAGCCGACGCAGGTCGTCGACGCGCTCGCCGCGATGATGCCGCGCGCGCTGAAGGTCACCACGCTGCCGATCGCCGCAGTCGCCGCCAGCAACCTGGCCAAGCTCCAGACCGAACGTTACCTGAAGGGCGCGAACTGCCGCACCTTCCTCGACGTCGACGAGGCGCGGCGCTGGCTTGCCGCCGCGCGGCCAGCCGCGCGTGAGGCCGCGGCGCCCCCTGCCGCGACGATGTAGGTCACCGACCTACGCCGCCCCCGCCCCGCACCGTTATGGGCGCCGCGACATCAAGGGGGATCCGATGAAGACGTTGATATGCGCGATGCTGGCCGTGACTGCCGCGCCGGGGCCGGCACACGCCGCGACCTTCGCGTTCACCGAGACGTTCGGCATCGGGCGCGACGCAGCGACCGGCAGCGGGGCGCCGGTGGTCGCGACGGGGACGTTCGACGGTGATGTGGCGGGGAACGTCATCACGAACCTGCGCAACGTCTCGGTCTTTCTCGACGGCACCGCCTTCGCCGGCAACGGCGCGCTGTTCGCGGGGCGGTTCGACCGCGATCTCGCGCAGTTCGTCGCCGGCGGCGCGACCGCCTCGCTTGACGGCAGCGCGAACGACTTCTTCTTCTCGGACGCGCTGCTCGGCACCGCGGTGGCCCCGCGCAACTATTATTATGCGAATGGCATCGACGGCCTGTCGGGCGCGGTATCGGGCATCACCGACGATGGGATCACCGGGCTGTTCGGCGCGTCGACCGCGCTGTCTCCCGGCACGCCGCTGACGATCACCCGCGTCGAGACGTCGCCATCCGTACAGCCCGGCGCGGTGCCCGAGCCCGCCAGCTGGGCGCTGATGCTGCTCGGCTTCGGCACCGTCGGCTATGCGATGCGGCGGCGCGCAACGGTGCGTGTGGCGCAGGCGGTCTGATCGGCACGGCGCGCGGCACGCCGGCGTTGGCGCCGCGCGCCGCGCGCCCTACATGGCGGTCATGACCGAGCGCTTCGAGAGACACCGCCAGCCCTGGCGCCCCGATGAAATCCAGAAGCTGCACCAGCTGGCCAAGAAGGGCATGGCGCTGAAAGCGATCGCCAAGGCGCTGACGCGCAGCGAGGAATCGGTGAAGGACCGCGCCAAGGAAGACGGGCTGGCGATCGCGAAGCTGCGCTAAGGCGTTGATGATACGGTGCGGAACGCGCCCTTAGAGCGTGATGACGTGGATCTGAATCGCTGAGGATTCCCATTGGGCTGGCGATCTGATTCACTGTGCTGGCTGGCGAAGGAGGCCAGCCAGCATGTCAAAGCCGTATTCGATGGACCTGCGGGAACGGGTGGTCAGGGCGGTAATCGCCGATGGCATGTCGTGCCACGCGGCTGCTTCACGCTTCGGGGTGGCGCCGAGTTCGGCGATCAAATGGGTGCGGCGCTTTCGCGATACGGGCAGCGCCGCGCCGAGCCGGATGGGTGGTCGCCGATCCAACATCCTGTCCGGCGCGACACGTGACTGGCTGCTGGAGCGGATGACCCGCGACTTCACCTTGCGTGGACTGGTAGCGGAGTTGGCGGGCCGCGACGTGAAGGTCGACTATGTTCAGGTCTGGCGGTTCGCCCATGTCGAGGGGCTGAGCTTCAAAAAAAAGCGTGCTGCCCGCCGAACAACTCCGTCCCGCAATTGCCCGGCGTCGCGCGCAGTGGAAGAAATACCAGGGTCGGCTTGATCCGGCGCGTCTCGTCTTCATCGATGAGACGTGGGTGAAGACGAACATGGCCCCCTTGCGCGGTTGGGCACCGGTCGGCCAGCGGCTCCATGCCAAGGTGCCCTACGGCCACTGGCGCACGATGACGTTCCTGGCGGCGCTGCGCTGCGACCGGATCGACGCGCCGTGCGTGCTGGACCAGCCGGTCAACGCGCAAAGCTTCACCGACTATATCGAGCAGTGCCTCGTGCCGACGCTGTCGCCCGGCGACGTCGTCATCATGGACAACCTCTCCAGCCACAAGAAACCCGCCATCCGCAACGCTATCCGTGCGGTCGGTGCCAGGCTGCTGTTCCTGCCGCCCTACAGCCCGGACCTGAACCCGATCGAGCAGGTCTTCGCCAAGCTCAAGCACCTCATGCGCAAGGCCGCCGAGCGATCCCACGAGGCGACATGGAGACGCGTCGGCACGCTTCTCGATGCCTTCTCCCCCGCAGAATGCCGCAACTACCTCGTCAACTCAGGATATGGGTCAGCTTGATGTCATCCGACTCTAGTCGACTGCGGCGCGCTCGACGCGCTTGATGATTCCCTGCCGCTGCATGTCGGGTGTCAGCTCGTGGCCGACCGCGCAGAGCGCTTTGCCTAGTGCTTTGTCAAAAATCGGTCAGGCGCGTGGCTGCCGGCCGCCCGGCGGTGCGATCGTCGAACAACGACAGGATCGTTGTGTTCGCCGGGTAAGCAGTGTCCATCTGTGCGTTGGATAACGCTGCCATAGCCACGATGTCGCCAACGCTGTTCCAGTCTATGCCTTCCATTTTGGTGAGATAAGCGCGACGTAAATGGCCATCTTTGTAGTTTGGGCCTACGATTGCAACCGCCACATGCCTGTTGTTGCCCCCTAAAGGCGTGACGGGGCCTCGCGGGTTTGTGCGATGTAATCGCGGGGTGAACGATAGCCCAAGGCGCGATGCGGATGCACCTCATTGTAGTGCGCCAGCCATCCTGGCAGTTGCTTGATGACCGTCTGAGCGTCCGGCCTGGGGTTCACGCGGACATAGTCGCGTTTGAGGGTTCGGGCGAACGCCTCGGCCATGCCGTTCGACTGCGGGCTGCTGACCGGAGTGGTGCGCGGCAGCAGGCCGATATCGCGGGCGAAGGTGCGGGTGTCACGGGCGGTGTAGCAGCTGCCGTTGTCGGTCAGCCACTCGATGGGTTTGGGTAGGCGGTTCACGGGTCCGTAGCGGTGCTCGACGGTGGCGACCATCAGGTCCTGCACGTCTTCGGCGGTGATGCCGCCCGCCGTTGCCACATGCCCCATCGCTTCCCGGTCGCAGCAGTCGAGCGCGAAGGCGACGCGGACCTTCTCGCCATTGTCGCATGCGATCTCCAGCCCGTCGGAGCACCAACGCGTGTTGCGCTGGTCGACGGCGATGCGGCCGTCGTGACGCCGTTCCTCGTGATGTTCGCCATCTCGCCGGAGCAGCAGCCCATGCACCTTCATGACGCGGTAGACGCGCTTTGGATTGGGCGCTGCGCGCCCGGTCTTTTCGGCCTGCCGGCGCAGCAAGGCATGCACGCGACGATAGCCGTAGGTCGGCAGATCGGCGACGAGCAACCGGATGTCGGCGACCAGTTCCGCGTCCGGCAGCGGCGGCCGTCCACACGGTCGCGGAGGCGGTCTGTTGCGCATCGGGGACAGATGCTGGCGGGTAATGCCGAGCGCGTCGGCTGCCTTGGTCACAGACCAACCCCCGGCAACGAGGTCGAGCGCAGCAGCAGTTGTGGGATGGTCCGCCCCCTTACGGAGCGACACGGTCAGACGCATACTGGCCGTCTTCATCAAGGAGGACCGTCATGACAGAGGTAGCGGTAATCGGCATCGACATCGGCAAGACGTCATTCCATCTGGTTGCGCTAGACGCGACAGGTGCGATCCAGTGGAAGAAGAAGGCCAGCCGTGCCCAGCTAATGCGGCACATGGATGCGCTGCCCCGCTGCCCGGTCGGTATGGAGGCATGCTGCGGTGCTCACCACCTCGCGCGCGAGCTGACGGCGCTCGACCACGACGTCCGGCTAATGGCGCCTCAGTTCGTGAAGCCGTTCCTTAAATTGAACAAGAACGACTACCTCGATGCCGAGGCGATTGCCGAAGCAGTACAGAGGCCGACC
The DNA here is from genome assembly GCF_000419605.1 of Sphingomonas phyllosphaerae 5.2. Classification (NCBI taxonomy): domain Bacteria; kingdom Pseudomonadati; phylum Pseudomonadota; class Alphaproteobacteria; order Sphingomonadales; family Sphingomonadaceae; genus Sphingomonas; species Sphingomonas phyllosphaerae. Next base: position 90,769 of record NZ_ATTI01000002.1, read on the forward strand.
ATGCGCTTTGTGCCGGCCAAGTCAGTTGAGCAGCTTGATCTGCAGGCACTGCACCGCGTGCGCGAACGTCTCGTGAGCCGCAGGAACGCCGTCATCAACCAAATCCGCGCCTTCCTGTTGGAGCGCGGCATCGTGTTCCGCGCTGGTCGGCGCCACATGGCGCGCGAGATGCCAATGCTGTTCACCGACGACCGCTCCACTCTGTCGCCACGAATGCGCACGATCCTGCAGCAGCGGTGGGACGAGTGGCGCAGCCTTGAGTCCGACATCGACGCGGTTACCAAGGAGGTCGAGACGATTGCCGCTACAGACGATGGTTGTCGGCGGCTGCTCGCGATACCCGGGGTCGGACCGATAGTTGCCACAGCGCTGGTCGCGGCCGTCGCGGACGGCACGGGCTTCAAGCGAGGGCGTGACCTTGCCGCATGGCTGGGCCTCGTCCCCCGTCAACATTCCACCGGTGGTAAATCGACGCTTCTGGGCAAGTCCAAGCGCGGCAATAGCACCTGCGCCGACTGTTCATCCACGGCGCAAGGTCGGCAAGCATGCACATGAAACGTGAGCAGGGTCTCGGCCTGTGGCTTGATCAGCTTGAGATGCGAACGCACAAGAACGTCGCGGTCGTCGCACTGGCGAACAAGATCGTACGGATAAGTTGGGCGGTGCTCGCCCGGCAAGAGGAGTATCGGCCACCCGTGCCGATCGCTGCCTGACGCCGGACACCCGCACGAAGAAGTCTGCAAGCAGAGGAGTGATGGCAAGCAGTCGATGGTGACATGGTTGAAGCCTGGCCAAAAATGCAGCCGTCAAAAGGCTGGAGCAGTTTGAAAGGACAACCGTGGCGCGTATCCCATCATGGCCAGGGGCCGAGATGCCCCACAAACAGGACGGATACATTTACGCAGACTGTGCTGCCAATCGCATCTCACGCTTGCCAGACGGGGGCGGACCATACATTTCTTGGGCCCTGCGGCCCGGGACACGGCTTCGCGGAGCAGTTCGTTCTCCATGGCCTTCTTGCCCAGCAGCCGCTGCAGTTCGCGCACTTGCGCCTCCAGCGCCCGGTACTCTGACGCCGGCACCACTTCCTCGCCGGCTGCCGCGGCGGTCAACGCGCCCTGGTTCATCAGCCTGCGCCACGTGAAGACCTGGCTGCCGCTGATGCCGTGCTGGCGGGCAACAAGCGACACGCTCATCCCCGGCAGATACGTCTCCTCGACGATCCGGATCTTCTCATCCGGTGTCCACCGCCTCCGGCGCTGCACACCGGAAAGGACCTCGCCGTCATTGTAACGCATGGTCGTACCGTCAGTCATATGCCTCACTCTTATCCAAGAGCGAGATCCTGTCAGGTCAATTAGGGGGCCACCTCAATGCCGCTGTAACGGCCCATAACAGTGGTCGAGCTGAACCAGCGCACGGCATGCGGACGGCGTAGTATCGCCTCAAGTCGTGGACTTGGCCAACATCGGCAGGATCGCCGAAAAGCATGAAGTTTAAGTTTACGAGACTTGCTGCAGCCTTGTCCGCTTCCACAGGTGCCAAGGCCAGCAGGTTGGCGCGCAGCTGCCAGTGCGGACGCGCAACCGGACCTCTCTTGCAGCCGTATCAATGCGGGTGCGCAGCATGTCGCCATAACGCTGCTGCAATCCCTGTACTCTGACACACAGGCTTCCTCGAAACGTGGGAATGAAGCGGCCGTGCGAGGGGGCGATCATGCTTTGTACCAGCGTGCGGGTCTGTTCGCGAATGCGCGACTTGACCGTGATAGTATTGTTAGCCGCTGCGGGAGCGCCGGTGTGGGGAGGCGGAGCGTCAGGCGTCGTCTGGGCGCAAGTACCGTGGCTATTATCTCAGCTAGTGCCATTGCGATACCTACGACTATCCTCACCATTAGGTATGGCCCCGCAAAAAAAAGGCGGCTTCCAAGGAAGCCGCCGTGAATTAGTAAGATGCCTAGCGCTTAGAAGCGGAATCGGATTCCCGCATAGTAGCGGCGACCAAAAACATCATAAACGCCGGCATTTGTATCGGTACCGGTCGTGTTGAAGTTCGAGAGCGAGAGAATATTTGGAGCTTTGGTGTCCAGAAGGTTGTCGGCGCCGAGATAAAATTCAAACTGATCCGACGCCTTGAACGACATCTGGCTGTCTAGATAGAACTTAGCCGGGACGCTGATAGCGCCTGGTTCCAGATCGAACCCAGACAGCGTCTGATCATCCTCGTTCGACCGGCCGAAGTAGGTGCCGGTGAAGTTCAGGTTGAAGCGCTGGTTGGTGTAGCCCAAATTTGCTGTGAAGCGATCCTTGGCTGCTCCGATCTCACCAGCGAAATTGTCGCGCGCCGCCCCCGGTAGCGGAATCGTGTAGCCGTCGAATACGTGCGTGTAAGCGACGCGCACGTTGACCGCGCCACCCAAACCGACGCCGTCCAGCGGCAGTCGCTGGGTGAGGGTCACGTCCAGACCCGATGTTGCCAGCCGCCCGGCATTAACCGACCCCGCGTTGACGAACTCCAGCGTACCCGCGCTATTAACTGCCGTGGCAGTGGCCCGGCGCTGGATGAACGCGCAATAGGTCGGGTTGCCCTGATTATAGCATTGGTCGAGGATGAACTGCCGCGGCGGCGGGGTGATCGCGTTGGCGATCTTGATGTTGAAATAATCAACACGCAGCACGGTATTGCGCAGAAAGTTGATCGAGCGCGGATTAATTGTGATGCTGCCGGTGTAGGAGTCCGACGTTTCTTCTTTCAGGTTCGGGTTGCCGCTATTGAAGCCGCTGACGCCCTGACGATCAAGCAGCGTGATAGCGAAGGCGCCGTTGGCAGCGATATTGGCCGACACGCCCGGTGCTGCGCGGCAGATATCGCCCAAGGTGCCCCCGCCCGTTGCCGTCACGCCAACGCAGGGGTCGGTAACCGAAGGAAAGGTCTGCGACGGACCGGTGAATAATTCGCCGACGTTTGGCGCACGCACCGCGCGCGCGTAGGTGCCGGTGAAACGGATATCCTCGATCGGCGCCCACTCTACGCCTCCGCTGTAGCTGTAAACGGTCCCGACGGTCGAATAGTCGGAAATACGGCCCGAGCCACGGACGCTGAGTTGCTGGAAGAACGGCGTGTCAGCGAGCAGCGGGATGTTGATCTCGCCGTAAGCTTCCTTCACGTCGAACGAGCCAGCGGTGTCAGGAAGCGCATTGCCACCGTTCAGGCCTGCGTTGGTCAGAGCGTCATTGTTCTCCGAACTGCGCTCGCGGCGGTACTCGCCGCCGATAGCGACCCCGACCGGACCAGCTGGCAGGTCAAAGATCGAGCCGGAAATGTTGCCCTGTACGACCTGCTGCGTCACGCGGGTTTGGAAGGTCTGTTCGGCGTTGAGATACGCCAGCGCTTGCGACGAGATCGTATTCTGGCCGAAGATATTTACCGGCGCGCAGCCCTGCGCCCGTGCATTGGCGTCGGCACAAACCGGGGTGACGCCACCGGCGAGACCTACGCTCTGCGCAGTGACCACGGCGAAGGCATTGCGGAAGTTGACGGTGTTGATTTGGCCGTTGCCGCTCTGATTCTCGGTCGTCTGCCCGAAATTGTACGTCAGGTCCCAATGAAACTTGTCGTTGATGAAGTCGCCTTCGAGCCCCGCAACGAAGCGGTAAAAGTCGCGCGACGTGGTGCTGCGGCGAGTACCAAACTCGAGCAGGCGACGCGAGAAACCGATGTCCTTCAGGCCGTCCCCGTTAGTATCGGTCGCGGCATTATAGATTGCGTCCGGCACAAACGGATTGCGCACGATGTCGAAAGCGCCAGCCGTTGCTCCGGGCACGCGCGTCTCGATCGGCGCCTGACCGCCGGTGCCCGGATAGGCGCCGGTGGAGCCAGCCGAGGAGAAGCCAAACGGCTCGATGTTACGGCTCGAAGTGGTCTTGGCGTAGGTTGCCTCGCCGATAAAGCGGATCGAATCGCTGATATCGTAATGCGCGCGCGATGCGAAAAGGTAGCGCTCGACCGGGACTGCAATCGTGCGGAAGTTCTGACGATTGAATCCGCGCGCCGGCAGCGCAGTGCCGGCGGGTACGCCGCAGGCGCGTGCCGAGTTCCCGCTGATGGGGCCGCCGTTCGAGCTGAAGCCACGCTCCAGCGCGTTGTTCGTAGGGTTGAAAGTGAACTGACAAGCGTTTGCGCCCGTGCCCGTGGTGAACACGCCCTGCGACGGAATGCCGGAGAAGGTCGGCGAGATCGACGTGCCATAATCGGCCGGGTTGTCGCTGTTCCCGCTGAAGAAGGCGTCCGTATCGTCGACCTGCGTATTGGCGCGTTGGCGCGACAGCAACTGACCCTGGCTGGTGTAACCAACGTGCATCATGATGTTGCCGCGGTCCTCAGCGAAGTTGCCGCCGACTGTCACGTTGGCCTGATAGTCGGGCGTGTCACCGCGCTGTGTGAAGCCATATTGCGCGTTGGCCTCAATGCCCTGGAAGTTGTCCTTATAAACCAGGTTCACGACACCGGCGACAGCGTCCGAGCCGTACAGCGACGAGGCGCCGCCGGTAAGGATATCAATCCGCTGTAGGAACTGCGCTGGTACAACGTTGATATCGACCGTTGCCGTACCAGGAATACCAGCCACGACCCGGCGACCATTAAACAGCACCAGCGTACGGTCAGTGCCGAGATTGCGCAGGTCGACCGTCGCCGCGCCAGTGCCCGAAGTCAAGAAGGCGGAATTAGTGCGGCTGTACGCGGGCGAACCGAACACCGGGTTTTCGAGTAACACGTCCTGCACGTTGGCAACGCCCGACTGGGCGATCTGCACGTCGCTGATCACCTGCACCGGCGACACCGAAGTGATCGTTGCTGAAACGATGCGCGATCCGGTAACGACGACGTCTTGGTTCTCGGTCGTGGCGGTGCCGCGGCCGGCTGCGGCCTTCGCCTCGTTTGTCTCGCCGTTGGCATCTTCCTTGCTCGACTGCGCGCCGAGCGTGTCTTCTTGGCCCTGGGTCTGTGCCAGCACCGGCGTGGAGATCAGTGCGATCCCTAGGACGATCGGCGCGACGCCTGCCCGCAGGCCGGCGATACGGCTGAAAGTGGTCAAGATAGTTCCTCCGGAATGAGCATCCATTCAGAGCCCCTGTTTTAGCTCTCTTCGAGGACGAAGCCTGCGCTGCCGCCTTCGATTAGCAAAACATGCCCCACCAGATTTTGCATTGTAAGCTCCGTGTAGTGCGATCGTCACAAATGCGATCGTGTGTGGCGGCAGTGCCACAGTAAGTCGATCTTCGCTTGATACGTTACGCCCTGCGGCATAGCTTCCCTCTACGACACCGGGGCAAAAGGAAGACGATGCTCGCAACTCGATCGATAATCGTCATTGGGCTGACCGCCGGGGTCATCGTTTCAGGGGCATCATCCGCCGCGGCCGAGCGTCGTCCGCTCGCTGGCTTGTTTGCTTGTCTGAAACAGTCGGACGCAGGGAGACGCGCGTCTTGTCTGGAGGTGGAAGCGCAGCGCCTTCAGGCGGCCGAGGGTAGCCGGGACATCGTGGTCATGGATCGAGCGCAAGCTGCCGAGCTACGGAAGAGTGCCAAGGGTCGTGCGAACCCAGCTAAACAAGAGCGAACAGCGTTCGTGCCGATAGATACGACGCTTACCGGCGCGCAACTCGTCGGTGCTAAGTGGCTGTTCAAGACGCAGGGGAATGGCGATTGGATTCAGGCCGAGGTGGGCGAACTTGGTCGCATGCCGCGCACCGGGGATCGTTTCCGTGTACGGCGCGGAACGATAGGTGGCTTTCTGGCAAATATTGGCACCGGTCCGGCGGTCCGAGTGCGCAGCGTGCAGTGATATGCGACCATCGACCGCTGGGATGGCGGCCTTGCACGATGCGTAATCGGTCTACTTCGACGGAGCCGTCAGTCGCTTGCTATTCGCCGGCGGTCGGGCAGATGCTCACGGAGGTTCGGCTACTGACTAAGTAAGTGCACCGAAGGTAACATCCGGGGTGACACCCGCCCTCTTCCATGCCAAGGGCCGCGCATGATCGAGCTTTCCCGCGAACTGGTCGCCTATGCGATCATCGGCGTGCTGGTTGCCGTGGCGGTGCCTACCGCCATCGTCGTCATGCGTCGCCGCAAGCGCGAGAAGTTGCGGCGGCGTGGCATCAAGACCTACGGGCATTGATCGCCGGGCGCCTGGCGCGACCTGACGTCCCGCAATGGCGAAGCGCCGCCTGTATCTGACCGCCCGACTTCCGGATGGCTATGTGAAGACGATCGGGCCGACGGCGGCACCGTTCACGCACTACTGGCGCATCGTCGCGACGCTGGCGAACGGCGCGACGGAGGTGTTCTGGGGCCATACCGCCTCGCTGGCCGAGGCGAAGCGCAAGCGGGTGGCGCTGGACGATGCCGCGCGGCAACGCGGCTGGCGCGACCATCGCTTCGAGATCGTCGAACTCGAACGCACGGACGCCCCGCCCGCCTAGCCCGGTGGAGCGGGATCGCGACCGGCCGGCGGTTTCTTGCGCGCATGCCCGGCGGGCGATCGATGATGGAAGCGTGGAACCACGGTTCGGGCCGGATATCAATCGACGTTAGAACAGCTTGCGGATACCGAGCCGGATCGAGCGGCCGAGCGGATCGAGGTACGCCGGCTGGAAGCGGTTCGGCACCGCGCCGGTCGCCTCGCGGACGTCGATGCGGTCGTTCAGGATGTTCTCGACCGTGACGTTGATCGTCATCGCGACCGTGCACGCCCATCACCGGTCCGCGGATCGCGGCCGCCGTTGCCGACAGGTGGTCGGGCCGGCGCGACACTGTCAAGCGGACCGGCGACCCGGATCGGGCACTCTCGCGCCGCTCGATCGTTGAGCGCACGCGATCCCGCCGTCACGGCGTGCCGATCGCGTTTCTTCCGATTGCCACGAGGGTTCTTCATGACCACCACCGCCCACGGCTACGCCGCGCCGTCCGCCGATGCGCCGCTCGCCCCCTTCTCCTTCGAACGCCGCGACTGCCAAGCCGACGACGTCGCGATCGACATCCTGTTCTGCGGCGTCTGCCATTCCGACCTGCACACCGCGCGCGGCGAGTGGGACGGCACGCTCTATCCGTGCGTGCCCGGGCACGAGATCGTCGGGCGGGTCCGCGCGGTCGGCAGCGACGTGACCGGGTTCGCGATCGGCGACGTGGTCGGCGTCGGCTGCATGGTCGACAGTTGCGGACATTGCCCGTCGTGCAGCGAGGGCGAGGAGCAATATTGCGAGACCACCGGCTTCACCGGCACCTACAACGGGCCGGACCCGGTGCTGGGCGGGCATACCTTCGGCGGCTATTCCGACCAGATCGTCGTCAAGGAAAGCTTCGTCCTGAAGATCGGCCATGACGAGAAGGACCTCGCCGCGGTCGCGCCGCTGCTCTGCGCGGGCATCACCACCTATTCCCCGCTCAAGCACTGGAAGGTCGGGCCGGGCCAGAAGGTCGGCATTGTCGGGCTGGGCGGGCTCGGCCATATGGGCGTCAAGATCGCGGCGGCGATGGGCGCGGAGGTGCACGTCTTCTCGACCTCGCCGAACAAGCGCGAGGACGCCAGGCGGCTGGGCGCGACCGACCTGATCGTGTCGAAGGACGCCGACGCGATGGCCGCGCACGCGGGCACGTTCGACTTCATCCTGAACACCGTCGCCGCCAGCCACGACCTCGACGCGTTCCTGGTGCTGCTCAAGCGCGACGGGACGATGACGCTGGTCGGCGTGCCCGAGGAACCGCACCCCTCGCCGTCGGTCGGCAACCTCGTCTTCAAGCGCCGTGCGCTGGCCGGCTCGCTGATCGGCGGGATCGCCGAGACGCAGGAGATGCTCGACTTCTGCCGCGATCACGGGCTGGTCGCCGACATCGAGATGCTGGCGATGAAGGACATCGAGACCGGCTACGAGCGGATGCAGAAGAGCGACGTGAAGTACCGCTTCGTCATCGACATGGCGACGCTCGACAAGTGAGAAACCGGGTCGGCGTGTCGCGATGTCGACACGTCGACCCTGTGCTTACAGCCGCACGCTCAGTGTCGCGCTGAGCACGTGGTTGACGCGGTCGTCGCCGGGGCGGACGACGCGCTGGTTGAGATAGCCCGGCTCCAGCCGCGCGTTCGGCAGCACCGGAAAGCCGACGCCGACGAACGTCCGCCACTGGTCCACCCCGTCGCGGACGCCCCAGCGGGTGGTGTTGAGGTTGAAGAACCCCTCGGTGGTCGCGATCGCCTGTATCCCGCCGGGACGCCCGAGCGGCACCTGCACGCGCACGAACTGCCGCAGCCGCCACACGGTGCCGTCGCGGCCTTCCACCATGCGTTGTTCCAGCCGGGTGCGGCTGATGAGCAGCGGCGTGCCGTTCGCCAGCCGCAGCGGTGCGAACTGCACCTGTTGCCACGGGCGATGTTCGTTGCTGGGCGCGCCGCCGCGCGGATCGGTGCGGACATAGGCATAGCCGGCAACGACATGCGCATCGCGGCCGATCCGCGCGCCGATCGCCGGGCGCAGCAGGAATTGCGTGCCGCCGCCCAGATCGTCGGTGAAGCGCGCCTGCCCCTCCAGCCACAGGAACAGGTCGCCGCGCACCGCGCCCGAGGCCGTCACCGCCGCCCAGCCTTGCGCATCGTCCTCGGCGAGCGCCGGCGATGCGGCGAGCGACGCCGCCATGCCCAGCGTCATGGCAAGTGAATGGCGAAGGTGGTGGATCGGGATCACTCGAATACTCCGGGATGGGGGCGGCGGCGCGGCATCTTGCGCCCGCTCATCGCGATCGCCCCGCCTACTTTCAAGTCGCGTGGCAGGGGGACGGCCGAAGCCGGTCACGCCAGCAAGTTTTCGATGCGCAGCCCCTCGACCCGCTCGAACGCCCCGACGTCGGCGGTGACGAGCGTCACGTCGGCGGCGACGGCATGGGCAGCGATCAGCAGGCCGTTCGGCGCGATCGGCGTGCCCGCCACGTCCAGCGCGGCACGGATCGCGGCATAGCGGGCGTCCGCGGGAGGTCGAGGGGGTCAGGACACGGAAGTGAGCTTTGCGTATGCCAGGTGCGAACAGAAGGTGTCCGCCAACCCATCGCAATGCCAATTTGGCCGGCGATCCGTAGAAATCGGCACGTTGCCGGACATCTCAAGGGTGACCGCCATACCAGCATTTGGCGGGCAGGCATCCGGCAAAGCTGCCCTTCCGCAATCGCCCAATTGCCGCTGTTCGCCAAAGAGTTGCAAGCCGTCCGAACAGCCGGCTGATGCGGCCAATGATCGGAATGCGGTAGCGGCTAACGATCGTGTGATGACGCATCGCCACCGTCGGTCGTCACCTCTGGTGTGATGGCAGCCCAAGTCAGACCTGTTAGCGCTGCGAGGATTAACGTCTCGATGAAGAACTGCCCTTCGGCAGCAAAGGCCAATGCCCAACTATCCTTAATCCAGAAACTGAACAGGCCTGTTGCGATTACCCGGCCCCTCATCAGCAGCATAAGAAAGACGAATATCGCGATGCGACGGGGTTTCGACCCATTGAGAGCGGGCCACAGCAAATAGATCAAAGCAAATGAGGAGATCGTCGGCTCGATAAACATGCCGTAGATATATTTGTAGACGTAAATGCCGTACGGCATCGTGTGCACTTCGGGGACCTCGGTCAGTTGCAGCGCAGCGGTTATCAGGTCCGAGACCGCCGTCAGCGCCGGCAGTAGCCCGAAATAGCCGATTGCGCTTGCGACCGCGATCGCGATCAGCAGCCGGACATGCCGATCTGATCCGATCTTGCGAGCGATGACAACTGCGATTGCGCCACTGTAAAACGAGAGCAGCGCGTTTGGCAGTCGATTCATCAGCAGGTGGACCCAGCGCAGGTCGATCCACCCGTCGGAAACGATGTTATCCACGACGATGACGCGCAGCGTTTCTTGCAGGAGAACGATCAGTAGTCCGAAGATCGTAGCAGCGAGCACGGTACTGCGCTTATCCAGATACCACCTTGCCAGACGGCAGACGTACACCATCGCACCAAGCCGCACGACTTGCCCGAGAAACCTTGCCCAAGGAGGGACGTCGCCGTCGCTCGGATAGGGTATGCCGAGGTGGGCGATGGCGAGATCATGTGATCCCAATGCAAGAAACGCCGTGATGACCAACCCGACCGCGAGAATGACCAGGTTTCTTGCGGTAAGCTCCACTTGCTGGGCTGTCTGCGAGTTTGTCACGGATTTCCTTTATTGGAGCGGTGTATTGCTTCTATAACACAGATGCCGGCTGGGCGATACGGTATCAATTTGGCCTGCTTGAACACACGGTTGCACTGGCCACTATCTCCACTAAAGCTGCCTGTCGCTAATCTACCACTTCCGGGCGTTCATGGTCCGTTCGCTTTTAGCGTACGCAAGGCTCACCATCGTGTCGTGACCCTTCGAAGGGAAGCACGTCGATGCTGGCCAGGACGGCATCGACGTGCGCCGCCAGCCGCGCAGAGCCTTCCCGATGCAGCCATGACGCAGCTTGGCGGCAGTGATGATGCTGACGCACACGGCCGCGCCGCCGTGCATGGCGATCCGATCGAACACCCGGCCCTGCGGACGGTGGACCGGATTGGACACGATGCTGGCGTCCAGCATGTAGCGGTCCCGGCTCACAGCGCGACGGGTTTATAGGCGAGCAACGGTGCGTCCCGATCGTCCGGAAAGGCGTCCTCGGGGCCAAGCGCCGGCAGCGACCGGAGCACATCAAGCAACCCGCGGCGCGGCTCGGGCTCGATGACGAGCCGCTTGCCGTCCTTGTGGATCAGGACGCGATTGCCGGGGAACTCGAACCGGCCGGGATGCGGACCGCCTGGCTGCGGTAGGTGCGAAAGAGTTTCGCGGCGCGAACGTCGCTGTTCGGGGCCCGGTCGGCCATCGCGGGGTACGCCGTGGGATATGCCACGCTCGACAGCATCGTTCAACGCCGGGGGTGGCGCAGGTCACATACCGGTGCGATGACGCTGCAACGATAGACGGGGAGAGGATGAGCATGACCGGCGTGGCGACGACACCCCCGACACTCCCGACACGCCTCGCACCGCGAACGCCACGCGAATGGTTGCTGTGGGGCACGATCACGCTGCTGGGCGCCGGCGCGCTCGGCGTCGTGGCGCTCAGCCGCGGCGAGCCGGTCAACGCATTGTGGATCGTCACCGCGGCGCTGTGCACCTATCTCGTCGCCTATCGCTTCTACGGGCTGTTCATCGCCACGCGCGTGGCGCAGGTCGACCCGGCCCGCGCCACCCCGGCGGTGCGGCGCGCCGACGGGCTGGATTTCGTGCCGACCGACCGCAACGTGCTGTTCGGGCACCATTTCGCCGCGATCGCCGGTGCCGGCCCGCTGGTCGGCCCGGTGCTGGCGGCGCAGATGGGCTATCTGCCCGGCACCTTGTGGCTGCTGGTCGGGGTGGTGTTCGCGGGCGCGGTGCAGGATTTCCTGATCCTGTTCTTCTCGACGCGGCGCGATGCGCGCTCGCTGGGGGACATGATCCGCACCGAGATGGGGCGCGTGCCCGGCACGATCGCGCTGGTCGGCGTGCTCGCGATCATGGTCATCCTGCTCGCGGTGCTGGCGCTGGTGGTGGTGAAGGCGCTGGCCGACAGCCCGTGGGGCACGTTCACCGTCGCCGCGACGATCCCGATCGCGCTGCTGATGGGCGTCTACGGCCGCTTCGTCCGGCCCGGGCGGATCGCCGAAATGTCCGGCATCGGCTTCGTGCTGTTGATGGCGGCGATCATGGGCGGGCAGCATGTCGCCGCCTCCCCTGCCCTCGCCCCGGTCTTCACGCTGACCGGGCCGACGCTGGCGCTGGCGTTGATGGCCTATGGGTTCATCGCCTCAGTGGTGCCGGTGTGGCTGCTGCTCGCGCCGCGCGATTACCTGTCAACCTTCCTGAAGGTGGGCGTGATCGCGGGGCTGGCGCTGGGCATCCTGATCGTCCGGCCGGAGCTGAACATGCCGGCGGTCACGCGCTTCGTCGACGGCAGCGGACCGGCGTTCGCGGGCGCGCTGTTCCCGTTCCTGTTCATCACGATCGCGTGCGGCGCGGTATCGGGGTTCCACGCGCTGATCTCCAGCGGCACCACCCCCAAGATGATCGCGACCGAGGGCGACCTGCGCTTCATCGGCTATGGCGCGATGCTGACCGAGAGCTTCGTCGCGATCATGGCGCTGATCGCGGCGTGCGTGCTCGACCCGGCGGTCTATTTCGCGATGAACGCGCCGGCTGCGCTGATCGGCACCGACGTGGCGAGCGCGGCGAAGGCGATCGGCGACTGGGGCTTCGCGATCCAGCCCGAGGCACTGTCGCAGATCGCGCGCGATGTCGGCGAGCGTACGATCCTGAGCCGTGCCGGGGGCGCGCCGACGCTGGCGGTGGGCATGGCGCACATCCTGAGCCGCGTGATCGGCGGGCAGGCGTTGATGGCGTTCTGGTACCATTTCGCGATCCTGTTCGAGGCGCTGTTCATCCTGACCACCGTCGATGCCGGCACGCGCGTGGCGCGCTTCATGATCCAGGACCTGCTCGGCAGCGTGATCCCGGCGATGCGCGCGACCGAGAAACTGGCGCCGAACCTGATCGCGACCGCGCTGGCGGTGGGGGCGTGGGGCTGGTTCCTCTACCAGGGCGTCACCGACCCGCTGGGCGGGATCAACACGCTGTGGCCGCTGTTCGGCATCTCCAACCAGATGCTGGCCGCGATCGCGCTGGTGCTGGCGACCGTCATCCTGTTCCGCATGAAGCGGCAGCGTTATGCGTGGGTGACGATCGCACCGACGGTGTGGCTGCTGATCTGCACGCTGGTGGCGGGCTGGCAGAAGCTGTTCCACGCCGACCCGCGCATCGGCTTCCTGGCGCATGCCGACACCTTCGCGACCGCCATGGCGGAGGGGCGGCTGCTCGCCCCCGCGAAGACGCCGGCCGACATGGCGCGGATCGTGTTCAACGACCGCGTCGACGCCGCGGTGTGCGCGTTCTTCGTCGTGCTGGTGCTGGCGATCGTCGGCTACGGCGTGACGGTGGCGCGGCGCGCGCTGGCGAGCGAGCGCCCGACGGCGCAGGAGGTCGGCGATGTCGTGGTGGCGTAATGTGGCGCACCGCGCCGTACAGACCGCGCGGCTGATGGTGGGCGTGCCCGATTACGACGCCTATGTCGCGCATTGCACGACGCATCACCCCGATGCGCCGGTGCTGACGCGCGCCGACTTCCACCGCAACCGCATCGAGCGCCGCTACGGCACCGGCAAGGACGCACCGCCGCGCTGTTGCTGAGGGGGCGCCCTGCCCTGCCCTGCCCTGCCCTGCCTTGCATTGCATTGCGATCTCCGGCCGCGGCGTCGGGCGGTTGCCGGGATGCTCTTGGGGAGGATCGATGTGTCGGCGCATGCTGCCGTGGTGTCGGCCGGGTGGCAAATCTTGCCGGCCGCGCGCTGGCCGCCCGGATGCGGCAGCGTCGCCGCGCTGGTGGTGCGCGACGGCGTTGCGCTCGGTGTCGCCTGGCGCGCGGATGGTGCGGCAGCGGCACGGGTGGCACGCCCCTCCCCTGCCCGCTTCGTCGGAGATACGCCGCAGCATCATCCCCGCGTGTGCCGACGTTCAGGACTTCCCCGCGATCTTGACGCCGCCTGCGCCATATTCCGCAGCCGTTCGGGTCGATCGATCCGGCGGTGGCTACGGCGCGGCGGCACGCATCGACGCGGCGCTGGTCAAGGCTCCCGATCTCGACCGCAGCGAGCTACGCGGCCGCATCGCGACGACCCCGTGTGCCCTGCTTCGGCGATTGCTGCGGGGCATCGGCATGGACGCTCCAAAGGCCGGATTGGAGGCGCTGCGAGGCGCGTCGACATCCACCACGCGGGACGGCGCGTACGGAGCCGCGGGGCTTACGTCCTGCACGAACCGCCGTCAGCCTGGTCACCGTCATGTCGTAGTGTCGAGATGTCTACGCCCCGACATGTATGCTCGACGTGGGCGTGCTGCTTGAACGCAACGTACGTGCCAGCCCGGACCTCGCCGCGCGTCTGTAAGCCCCCCGAGATCATGTCTGCATGTCGACACCTCGACAACGCGGCGCGTGTCCCCTGCCCTTCGGTCGCTTTATACGGCAGCATGGGAGCTCGCCGCCGCACGCGTTCGATGCGGAGCCCTGCTTCTTCATCGTCATTCGCTAGCGGGACCGCGGATCAGGTCGGGACGCCGGAGATCGGGGCGTCCGCGTCGCCTGGTCCGATGTGCTGATCTGAACGTTCCCGCCACAGGTTGTCTCGGTCGGTTGCGGCGGGGGTTCGCCACGAACAATCAGCGACGTCCACATGTCTATATGTCGACCAGATCAGTGTCGACATATAGACATCCCGACAGGCTACCCCGAGGCGTCAGGGCGAGCGGCGGCCGTTCATGGCGCCGCCTGCACACGCGATCGGCACTTCCGCCTGCAAGGAGCCGGCGTCGACATACCGACGTGTCGGCGTGTCGACATGTTGGGCCGGCAGAGATCCCTCGCGGTGAGAGTGGCGGTTCGGATCGTCGTGGCCATGCGGGTGATGGGCTGTAGGAATGTCTGCATGTCGACACGCGTACAGGTCGGCAAGACGACACTTCGACAAGCCGTCCGCTTATGCCCGCGCATGGAGGCTGGTTGAGCGCCCGCGCTTATGCCCACGCCGACTTGAGGTAGACATGTCGAAATGCCGGCCTATCGACAACGCGACACGTCGATATGTCGACATATTTGTGTTTGTTCGCGACCCCGATCCTGACGACGACATCGCGGCGGGCCCGCGTTCGCCGGCTGCGCTGCGCGTTTGACAGCGATAAGCCGCGCCCGGTAAAACGCCGGCCATGCGTATGCGATGGTCCGGGATGCTCAAGACGACCGCGCGATCCCGCCGCGCCACCGGCTTTTCCGCCCGAAAGCACGAAGATCGCGCCGCGCGCAGGGCAGGGGCGCGCGCATGACCAAGGTGATCCCGCCGCAGGGCGATCTGTTCCGGCTCGACAGCCCGTTGCTCGGCGACATCCAGGGCGAGCGCACCGTCGCCGAATTCCCGTTCTTCGCGCTGACCAAACGCGCGCAGATGGAGCCGATGACCTTCGAGAGCGAGAGCGCGCGGATCGATATCAACCCCAGCAAGACCGGGGTCGCGACGATCTACGACAAGGAAATCCTGCTCTATATCGCCAGCATCATGGTCGGGCGGCTGGAAGCGGGCGAGACGATCGACCGCACGCTCAGCTTCACCGCCAACGACCTGTTCCGCATGACCGGCACCAATGCCTCGGCGCGCTCCTATGCGTCGCTCAAGGCATCGCTGGCGCGATTGCAGGGCACGCAGATCATCACCAATATCGAGACGGGCGGGGAGGGGTCCGACAGCGCCTTCTCGTGGTTGCTCAAGGCCGACATCAAATACACCAAGCTGCCGAACGGCGAGCGGCGGGTGAAGCACGTCGAGGTGATGCTGTGCGACTGGCTGCACCGCGCGATCCTGACCGACCGGCGGATCGCGGCCTATCACGACGATTTCTTCAAGCTGGGGCCGATCGAGCGGCGGCTCTACGAACTGGCCAAATTCAACTGCATCGACGGCACGCGCTTCGAGATCGACGCGGTGGAGCTGGCGGGCAGGGTAGGGTGCTCGCTCGAACCGCGCTCGCTGGAGAACTTCCGCCGCACGCTGCGCGAGGTCGCACGGACGCAGTCGATCCCGGAGTATTGGCTGACGCTGACCGACAGCAAGGAGCCGGCGCCGACCGGTGGGCGGCCCAAGCTGACCACGATGGTGACGATCGCGCCCGACGCGGCGTTGCAGTTCATCGGCCCGCCGACGCCGGCCGCGCACTGACGCCGCGATCGGCGCCGAACGGCGCCGTGCCGGGGTTTTCCGCCTGAAAGCACGAGGGAATTCGGTTTCCCGCGCGATAGCACGAGCGGGCCGGCACGCCCCGAGTCGCAAGCGTGCGAGCAGTGTCGCCGGGCGCTGCAACGGCCAAACGGCGTCCGAAATGACTTTCCCGCGCGATAATCGGCGCGGCGACCGCCGCTGCGGCGAGGTTTTCCGCCCGAAAGCACGAACGAAACGCGGTCTGACACTTGTCGCGCGGTGGCGCTGCGGCGGGTTTCCCGCCCGAAAGCACGAACATTGGTGAGATTTCCCGCCCGAAAGCACGAACATTCGCGCTTTCCTACATCGGAACCGTCCGACACAAACGATGCGATACGGCGATTGCGCTTTCGCAGACGCCCAGGGAAATGGCTGTGAGCACATAAACGAATGCCCGGCACGAAGGCCGGGCACCCTTGAGATTGTTATGTGGCAGCGTCGCCAAACGCTGACCGGTCACTAACGACGACCTCCACGTAGCGGTTTCCGAGCCTTGGTTCAAGGGAGCGCACTTCGCGCCACGCTCTAGTTTTGCCTGCTGACGGCCCCTTCGCAAAGGGGACGAACGATGAACTATGCCCAAACGGCCTTCACCGGCGCGACGGGGGCACGGCCGATCACCGCATGGTCGCGGCGGATCGTGCGCGATCTGGAGGCGCGGGCGCCGGACGCGGCCGATGTCGAGCGCAACCGGCTCTATGCCGTACTCGACGGCGCGCGGCTCGCGCTGCGGCTCGGCACGCCCGCGCTCGAGACGCTCAAGCATCTGATCGGCTATACGCGCCCCGACGACTGGAAGGGCGAGCGCCGGCCGCTGGCGTGGCCCAGCAACTATACGCTCGCCGAGCGCGCCGGCGTGACGGAGAGCGCGATCAAGGCGCGGCTGCGGCAATTGCGTGCGCTGGGGCTGGTCGCGGCGCACGACAGCGCGCACGGACGGCGCACGGGTCGCCGCGACGCGGACGGCACGATCACCAGCGGCTACGGCCTCGATTTGTCGCCGCTGCGGATCCGCTTCGACGAATTGTGCGCGCTGGCCGATGCGCAGACCGCGCAATCCCGGCTGTTCCGCGAAGGGCGGCAGGCGATCGCGCGCGGACGGCGGCTGGTCGGTCAGGTGCTCGCGCAGGCTGCCGACCTGCGGTTGACCGGCGCGCACTGGATGGCGCTGCAGGACACGCTCGACCGGATCGCGGACGATGCGGCGCAGGCGCGGGCCGCGCGGGACAGCGCGGCGTTTCGGCAGGCGCTGGAATGCCTGCCGGCGCTGGAGCGGGCGGTTGGCGCGACGATCGATACCTTTATGTTTCAATCTGAAAATGACGGGTCGGGGTCAAAATATGCGCCCGACATACATATACAAACCAACCCCTATCCTGACTCCGTACCATGCGATCGGGAGCGTAGTTCTGTGCCGCGCCCGGACGATCCCGCCGCAGCGACGCTTCCGGCATCGCCGTCGCGCAGCGTCTTCAAGGCTCATGCGGTCGACATGATCGCGATGTTCCCGGCCGCGGCGATGTATGTGACTGCAAGCCCGCCGCGCTGGCCCGATCTCCACGCCGCGGCCGCGCGGCTCCGTCACGATCTCGGGGTGCGCACCGCGACGTGGGTGGATGCCGTCGAGCGACTGGGGCGCGACGGGGCGACGGTGGCGATGCTGATCACCGCCGAGCGGCAGGCACGCCACGAGATCCGGCAGACCGCCGGCGCCTATTTCGCCGGCATGATCGCCAAGGCGGCGCGCGACGAGCTCGATCTCGGGCGCAGCCTGTGGGGATTCCGGACCGAAGCGAGCGCCGATCATTGAACGATCCGCGGGGAAAACGCCGTGTCGACGCGCATTCATGTTGCCATGTCGACATCGCGACATGTAGGGAATGCGACATGCCGACGATCGCGATCATCAGCCAGAAGGGCGGAGCGGGGAAGACCACGGTGGCGCTGCACCTCGCCGCCGCGGCGCAGGATGCCGGGCGCGTGTCGCTCGTCATCGACACCGACCCGCAGGCCACCGCCAGCCAATGGGCCGCGTGGCGCCAGGACCAGCCGCCGGAGGTGATCGACAGCCCGCCGCCCCGGCTCGCCGCCAAGATCGCCCAGGCCACCGAGCAGGGCGCGGAAGTGATCGTGATCGACACGCCGCCACACGCCGACAGCGCCGCGCGCGCCGCGGTCGAGGTCGCCGATCTGGTGCTGATCCCGTGCCGTCCCAGCGCCTTCGATCTCGCCGCGATCCAGACCAGTGCCAAGCTGGTGCAGCTGCTGCGCAAACCGGCCTTCGTGGTGTTCAGCGCCGGCAGCCCCAATGCGCCGCGCATCTATGCCGAGGCCGGCGAACTGGTCGAAAGCTATGGCACGCCGGCCTGCCCGGTGCTGCTGCCGGATCGTGCCGCGTTCCGCCACGCCAGCGCCGAGGGCCGCACCGTCATGGAGACCGAGCCGTCGGGCCGCGCCGCGCAGGACGTCCGCGAATTGTACAAATGGGTGTGTCGACAGCTCGACATGCCGACACCGCGTTTCCGCAAGAAGGTCGCCGCATGAGCCGCAAGCCCAGTTTCGCCAATTTGCGCGGCGCAGCGACCCCGTCGCCCGCCGCTGCGCCGGCACCACGCGTCAAGGCGACGCCAGCTCCGACCTCGGCCCCGGCCCCGGCCGCGGCGCCGACCTCGCCCGCGGTTGCGGCGCCGCCGCCCGCACCCGCGCCGGTCGCCGCGACGCGCCCGGTCAGCCGCGAGGGTCGCAAGCAGATCGCGGGCTTCTTCTCGCCCGACATGTCGCTGGCGATGCACATGCTCGCGCGGCGACAGGGGCGCAGCCTCCAGGCGTTGATGGCCGAGGCGTTCAACGACGTGCTGCGCAAGCACGGTGAAAGCCCGATCGGCGATTGAACCGCGCGGGCAGGGGCCCCGATCGCGGTACGCTGCGTTGACAGTGGCACCAGCAACCGGAGCCCGCCATGACCGATCCCGACGACCTGCCGCGCGACGACGAGCACGAAATGCCCGCCGATCTTCCCGACGACCCCGCCGAGGAGCTGGGCGATTTCGCCTGATATCGGCGCCTGATACTGGAGACCGATAACGGTCCGGTCGGCAGGGCAGGGGGCGTAGTGACGCTCCCCCGTGTCCTCAAACCAGCCGGCGCGCCCGCCGGGTGCCGCGCGCCCGGCGCAGCGCATGGCCGATCGCGCCGAAGCCGAGCGTCAGCAGCGCCCAGCTCGCCGGTTCGGGCACCGCGCCGATCGGGCCGGTGCCGGTGCTGGTGAAGCGGAAGTTGGCATCGCACAGTCCGGCGGTGCAGCTGCGGTTGCTGGTCGGCAGCGCGGTGCCGGTCAGCAACCGGCCGTCGGCATAGGCATCGACGGTGCCGGTGGTGCCCGGCCCGTACCGCACCGCCAGCCGCGTCGTGCCGGTGCCGAGCGCCGCGGTGTAGATCCGCCCGTCGGTGAGCGACAGCCCGCCAAGGTCGACATCCTGCCAGAACACGGTGCGCAGCGCGTTGTCGGGTGCGGAGATGCTGATCTGCTTCAGGGCGATACCGCCAAAGCCTTCGCCATCGTACAGCGTGAAGCTGAGCGGGTCGTTGCCGGTCGGATTGACGGTCTGCAACTCGAAGCCGAACGACGACAGCGTCGTGCCGATCATCGCGAACGACTGGCCGATCGGCCCGGTGCCGGCGATCCCCACCGAACGCGCGCCATCGTCGTAGCTATAGGTCGCCGCCTGCGCCGGAGCCGACGCCGTGCCCGCGACGGCCAGCGCCGCCGCCATCATCATCCGCTTCATGATCCGCAAACCCCCGTTGATTCTGGTAAACGCCGGGCGCGTATCAGCGCGATGTTGCAGGCGCGCGACAGGTCCGATCACCGGACATACCATTGATCTGCAACCGCTCTGTCATGATCGCTGACTAGGCACTTCGCTAACGGAACGGGTTAACGGGGGATGCGACGTGAGCACGCAATATTGGAATCTCGGCGCCGGCGACCTGGTCCAGGACTGGAGCGACGCATCGCTCATCTCGCAGGATGACGACTGGAGCCGCGTGCCCGGCATCATGGGCTTCCGCGGCGACGACCTGACGACGCGCACCGGCACCGATCCGCGCACGATCGCCGGCAGCAGCGACGTGGTCGACGTGATCGCGAACCAGACCAGCACCGCGATCACCAACGGCGGCATCGCCGAATTCCAGATCGCCGACCCGGTCGTGGCATTGCAGGGCTCGGGCACCGCCGATGCGCCGTATCTCGCTTTCTATCTCGACGCGCGCGCGCGCAGCGACGTGCGCTTCACCGCCACGGTGCGCGATATCGATGGCGGCGCCGACAATGCGGTCCAGCAGGTCGCGGTCCAGTATCGCCTGTCCGACACCGCGGCGTGGATCGACCTGCCCTCCGCCTATATCGCCGATGCGAC
The DNA here is from genome assembly GCF_000419605.1 of Sphingomonas phyllosphaerae 5.2. Classification (NCBI taxonomy): domain Bacteria; kingdom Pseudomonadati; phylum Pseudomonadota; class Alphaproteobacteria; order Sphingomonadales; family Sphingomonadaceae; genus Sphingomonas; species Sphingomonas phyllosphaerae. Next base: position 111,117 of record NZ_ATTI01000002.1, read on the forward strand.
CACCGCCGGCACCGCGACGCAGGAAAGCCGCATCGACGTCACGCTGCCCGACGCGGCGAACGGCGTGGCGACGTTGCAGGTGCGCGTCATCACCACCAATGCGGTGGGCAGCGACGAATGGGTGGGGATCGACGATATCCGCGTCACCAGCAGCGGCGCGGGCGCGCCGCAGCCGGGCGTGCTTTCAATCGCCGACGCCACCACCACCGAGGGCGACGCCGGCACGCACGACATCGCCTTCACCGTGTCGCGGGTCGGCGGCAGCAGCGGCGCGGTCGAGGCCGGCTGGAGCGTGACGCTGCCGGGCGGCGTGGACGGTGCGGATGCGGGCGACTTCGCCGCCGGTACCGCCTTTACGGGCACGGTGGCGTTCGCCGACGGGCAGACCAGCGCGACGATCCGCCTGGCCGTGGCCGGCGACATGCTGGCCGAGCGCAACGAGACGTTCGCCGTCACGCTGTCGAACGCCAGCGGCGGCGCGACTCTCGACCGTGCGGTCGCGACCGGCACGATCCGCAACGACGATATCGCGCAGCTGTCGATCGGCGAGATCCAGGGCAGCGCCGCGCGATCGGCGTACGAGGGGCAGACGGTGCACACCGGCGGCATCGTGACCGCGATCGACAGCAACGGCTTCTATATCCAGGATGACGGCGACGGCGACGCCGCCACCTCGGACGGCATCTTCGTCTTCACGTCCGCGGCGCCGCAGAACGTGTTCCTGGGCGACACGCTGTCGATCGAGGGCCGGGTAAGCGAATTCCGCGCCGGCACCGGCGGGCTGACCGTGACGCAGCTCACCCCGACGTCGATCACCGTCGAGACCACGGGTGACGACCTGCCGGAGGCGACGCTGGTCGGGCCGGGTGGGCTGACCCCGCCGACGCAGGCGATCACCGACGGCATCGCATTCTGGGAAGCGCTGGAGGGGATGCGCGTCACGCTCGATACCCCGAACGTCGTGTCGAACACCACCGCCGACCAGTGGCGCGAAACCGACGTGGTCGTCGCGGGCGGGGAGGGCGCGACCGGCGTCAACGCGCGCGGCGGGATCACGATCGCGCCGGGCGACTACAATCCCGAGAAGATCCAGATCCAGCGCGACGCGGCGGTCTTCGACGGTTTCGAGCCCGCCTACAGCATCGGCGACCGGCTCTCGGGCGTGACGGGCGTCGTCAATTACGCCAACGCCACCTACGAGGTGATCGTGACCGAGGCGGTGTCGGTGACGAAGGACGTCACGCTGGCGAAGGAAGTGACCGCGCTGAAGGGCGACGCGACGCACCTGTCGATCGCGACCTACAATGTCGAAAACCTCGACAGCAGCGACGGCAAGTTCGACGTGCTGGCCGGCAACATCGTCTACAATCTGCAGGCGCCCGACATCGTCGCGTTGCAGGAGATCCAGGACGCCGACGGCGCCGGCAACGGCGGCGACCTGTCGGGACAGGCGACCGCACAGGGGCTGATCGATGCGATCGCGGCCATCAACGGCGGGCGCTACGGTTATGTCGAGGTCGCGCCGGCAAGCGCGGGCACCAGCGGCGGCGAGCCGGGCGGCAACATCCGCAACGGTTACCTCTACAATCTCGACCGCGTGGATTACGTCGCGGGCAGCGCGACGCTGATCGCCGGCGACGCCTATGCCAACAGCCGCAAGCCGCTCGCGGCCACGTTCGATTTCAACGGCGAGCAGGTGACGACGATCAACGTCCACTTCACCTCGCGCGGCGGCAGCGATCCGTTGTGGGGCGCCACCCAGCCGCCGTTCGATGCCGGCGACACGTCGCGCACCGCGCAGGCCGCGGGGGTGAAGGCATGGGTGCACGACCGGCTGGCCGCCGACCCGTCGCTCAACGTCGCGATCATGGGCGACTGGAACGGCTTTTATTTCGAGCAGGCGCAGACCCAGCTCACCGATCCGGCGCAGGGCGGCAAGTTCACCAACCTGAATTCGCTGCTGCCCGAGGAGGAGCGCTACAGCTACATGTTCCAGGGCAATGCGCAGGCGCTGGACAACATGCTGGTCACCGGCGGCTTGCTGGACGGCGCATCGTTCGACGCAGTGCACCTCAACGCCGAATTCGGCGGCGACCGCCCGACCGACCACGATCCGCAACTGGCGTTGCTGCAGCTCGGCTTCGGCGCGGACGCGAACGCGCTCGGGGATTCGTGGAGCGACGATGGGCAGCCCGGCTGGATGACGGGCCAGCAGGCGCAGTTCGTCGGGATGGAACTGCTCCACATCGCCTGAGGCGTGGCGCGGGATCGGGGGGCGACAGGCGCGCTCTCCGGTCGCTGCCCCCGGTCGCTCCCCCCCCCGGTCGCTCCCCCCCGGGCGCTCTCTGGCTCCTGGACCGACCCCGCATGGCCGGACCCGTCCGGCGCCGCCCGGTCGTCGGGTTCGATTACCGTGCGGGTGCGGGTGCGGGCGTCGGGATCGCGCTGCGCGCGGCCATCCGCTGGCGCTGCATGGCGCTCATCGCCTCGGTCTCGGTCAGGTCGATGACGTGCACCGACAGCTTGCCCATGCGCTGCCGGATGCGGGTGCCGATCGGCACGTCCATATCGCCACGCACCGTGAAGCGGTCGATCCGGTACCGGCCGGGCTGCCCGTCGCTCGCCCGCAACGGGACGTAGCGACGCGCGCCGACGTGGTGCAGGATCCCCGGCGCCCACTGCCCGAGCCCGTTGCTGCGCAGCAATTCCGCATCGGCGACCGTACCGTCCGGGCGGATCCAATAGCCGACATCGGCGAAGTGGATCGCATCGTCGCGTAGCGGCGGCAACGCATCTATCCGTCCCCGTGGCGGATTGATGTCTTCGATCGGCGGCGCGTACAGTAACACCGGGTGCGCCTCGGTCGATTGCCGCAGCCGTGCCGCCAGCGCGTCGACCGCGGTGTCGTCGCCCTTGCGGATCGCCACGCGCGTGCGCAGGATTTCGCGCAGCTCGGCCATCGTCGAATCCGCACCGCCCGCCAGCGTCACCGCTGTATCGGCAAAGCGCTCCGCCTCGCGAAAGCGGTTCCGTTGCAGTGCCAGCCACCCGCGCCGGAACGCGGCGCTCGCCGCCAGCGCCGGCTGGCCGTTCGCCGCGGCGCGGCGCTGGATCTTGCCGTAGATGTTGTCGGCCATGATGATCGCGCCTTGCCCGACCATGTCGTCCGCGAACGACAGCTCCTCGGTCATCGTAGCGACGTCCATCGCGCCGAGCTGCTGTCGCAGCACCGACACGTTGTTGCGCGATGCCGTGCGCCATAGGTTGGTGTCGCCCTCATGCTCGGCGACGGTCGCGAGCGTCGCGTACAGGCTGGACACCGGCCCCGGCAGCGTGGCGGCATAGCGCTTGTTGCGGCGGATCGCGGCCTGCAACGTCTGCCGTGCATCGACATAGCGCCCGTCGGCGAACTGTTCGACCGACGCCTGCAATGACGCCTCGACCTCCTGCACGGGCGGGCAATGCCGCGCCACGCACGCCGCGAGATCCTTCTCGGCACGATGCCCGACGACGATGACGTCGGCGGGTGCCGGGGCGGGCGGGGCAGCAGCAACGGGCGCGGACGCGGGCGCGGGTGCGGGCGTGGCGGGCGTGGCGACTTGCGCCAGCAGGAGCAGCAGCGGACCGGGCATGTCGGATGCTCACCCGTGCACCTGCGGCTGTCAAGCAGCCGCCGGCAGGCGGCGCGCGCCGATGGTCACCGCAATCGCGGCGCCTTCGCCACCTTCGCCCGGCTAACATATTCGAAGTTCTGCGCATCCGGCGCATCGTCGCCATCCTGCGCCACGAACAGCCCGGCGGGATATCCGGGCCCGAAAAATCGCTGAGCCCCCGTCGGTGATCGAGCGCGTGACTCAATCGCGCTGCGGTGAGTCAGCAAATCCGTCGGACACTTCCGCGCGCCGGCGCTAGAGCGCTGGAACGCTCGCGAAGGAGGTCGCCGGTGACGTTCGATCCGCTCCCCTACGATCCCGTCGAACTGGTCGCGTGCAACCCGGCGCGCGGCGTCCACCGCCGCTGGCGGCTGCAGGCGATGCGCGACCTGTTCGGGCGCGTGGTGGTGGAGACGGCGTGGGGGCGGATCGGTGCGCCGGGTCGCACGCTGATGCGCAGTTTCGCGCACGAGGACGATGCGCGGCGCTATGTCCGCGCGCTCCTGCGGCGTCGCGCAGGCGCACCGCGCCGGATCGGTACCGACTATCGGCAGGCCTGATTAGGTAAGCATCACTGTCGTTGAAGCGTGCCGTTGGTGCGACGGACCGATGTCGTACAATGATTTACAATCGTAAGAAAAAGTCGTCTCTTTGCAACATTCTAGTCGTGCCTGTCGGGAGGCGCGGCATCGACGACACATAACGGCCGCCGGTGGTCCGATGCCGCGCGGGTCGTACAGGGAGATCATCGTGACCCATAACGCTTCGACGCGCGCAGCCTTGCGCCACGGGGTCGGCTGTTCCGCGCTCGCGCTCGCCGTCCTGTTCGCCACCCCCGCGTTCGCGCAGGGGCAGACGGCAGGCCAGACCCCGGCGCAATCGACGACGCAGCCGCCCGCGCCGGTCGAGCAAAGCCCGGTCGAGCCGGTCGCTGACGGCGCCGACGATACCCGGGGCAACACCGGCGGCGACATCGTCGTCACCGGCTCGATCCTGCGCACCACCGACCGCGCGACGCCGTCGCCGGTGACGACCGTCAGCGCCGAGGCGCTCGACCAGCGCGGCGTGCAGACCGCGCAGGAGGGCATCCAGCAACTGACCTTCAACAACGGCCCGGCGCTCACCAATTCGTTCAGCGCCAATGGCGCGTTCGCGGGCGGTGCGTCGGCGGTGTCGCTGCGCGGGTTGTCGACCAACTCGACGCTGGTGCTGTTCGACGGCCTGCGCGCCGCTTATTACCCGCTGTCCGACGACGGCACGCGCAACTTCGTCGACCTGAACACGATCCCCGACGAACTGGTCGACCGGATCGAGGTGCTGCGCGACGGCGCATCGTCCAGCTACGGCGCGGATGCGATCGCGGGCGTCGTCAACATCATCACCAAGCGCCAGTACAAGGGCATCGGCGGGCGCGTCGAGGCGGGCATCACCGAGCGCGGCGACGGCGCGAACCAGCGGCTCAGCCTGATCGCGGGCACCGGCGATCTCGATGATAACGGCTACAACGCCTATGTCAGCGGCTTCTACCTGAACCAGAACCCGCTCTATAACCGCGACCGCGGCTATCCCTACAACACCAGCGACCAGCGCCGGATCTGCAACGACGGCAATTGCGGGCCGAACAACGTCGTCAACGGGCTGGACGGCAACGGCGGCTACACCTTCTCCGAAGGCGTGTTCAACACCGGCGGCACGCTGTACGTCCGCCCGTTCGACGGCACCAACACCGACGCGCAGGGCCGCTACCAGCAGCTGAACCCCGCGCTCGGCTGCACGCGCGGTCCCGGCTACACGCTGTCCGCCGCGGACCTCGCGCGCACCGACGAGGACGGCAACCTCGTCAACGCCGCCGCGCCGAACAGCGTGTGCCAGGACGACCTGGTCAACAACGACGGCGTGATCGCGCCGAAGATCGAGCGCTTCGGCGGCTCGGCGCGCTTCACCGCGCGCGTCGGCGACAATGCCGAGGCCTATGCGATGTTCAATTTCCAGCAGAGCCGCGTCGGCTACACCGGCGGACTGGGGATCATCCGCGCCAATGCCAATGCCGGGATCGACTTCCCGCGCTTCAGCACCGGCGGCACCGGCCCGTCGTTCGCGCCGGGCTCGTTCCAGCTCACGTTGCCGGTCTATACCTGCGCGGGCGGCGTCGGCTCGGCCAACGGGCTCGGCACCGGCTGCACCGCGGCGAACGGCACGCTCAACCCCAACAATCCGTTCGCGGCGCAGGGCCAGGTCGCGCGGATCGTCGGGCGCCTGCCCAGCATCCGCCAATATGACGAGACGCGCAGCCGCGTGTACCGCGCCGCGGTCGGCATCAAGGGCAGTGTCGCGGATACCTGGGACTATGCGGTCGACGCCACCGCGATGCACACCGACCTGCGCCGGCTCCAGCAGGGCTATGTCCGCATCGACAACCTGCTGACCGCGATCGCGCAGGGCAGCTACAATTTCGTCGATCCGTTCGCGAACACCGATCGCCAGAACAGCTTCCTGTCGCCGGACAACGTCAACAACGCCGAGTCCGACCTGATGCAGGTGCAGGCGACGGTCGGGCGCTCGCTGGCGCAATTGCCGGGTGGTCCGCTCCAGCTCGGGCTGGGGCTCGCCTATCGCTACGAATCGATCAACGCGCCCAGCGCCAACCCCGATTTCAACGGGCCGACCGATCGTTACTTCGTGCTCAACGGCTTCGGCGTGAACGGCAATCGCTCGGTCTATTCGGCGTTCGGCGAGCTGAACGCGCCGGTCTTCGACCAGCTCGTGCTCAACGCCTCGGGCCGCTACGACAAATATTCGAGCGGGCAGCAGGCGTTCTCGCCGAAGTTCGGCGCGAAGTTCACGCCGTTCCGGCAGTTCGCGGTGCGCGGCACCTATTCGCGCGGCTTCCGCATCCCCAGCTTCGGCGAGGCCAATTCGTTGCCGACCAGCGGGTTCGTCAACGCCGCGCCGACCACCTATTCGGACGGCTTCCTCGCGCAATACGGCTGTACGCAGGAAACGTTCACGTCGTGCCCGGCCTATATCCGTAACTCGTCCTACGGGCAGACGACGCGCGCCACCCCGAACCTCGATCCCGAGAAGTCGCGCAGCTTCACCGCCGGCGTCATCTTCGAGCCGACGCGCGCCTTCACCTTCACGGTCGACTATTTCAACATCAAGAAGACCAACGCGATCGCCGCGGCGGACAACCAGGCCGCGATCGACGCCTATAATGCCGGCGGTGCGATCCCGGCCGGTTTCGAGGTGATCCCGGATGCGATCGACCCCAGCTTCGCCGGCGCGCGCCCGCGCATCGCGTTCGTCGAGGCCAGCTACGTCAACGCCAACACGATCCGCTCGCAGGGCATCGATTTCAGCGCGACCGGCACCTTCGACGTCGCCGAGAACGTCAGCTTCACCTCCTCGGCGCAGGCCAGCCTGATCCTGGAGCTGTCGACCGAATTCGCCGACGGATCGAAGCAGGAATATCAGGGCACGATCGGCAATTACGACCTGACCGCCGGGTCGGGCACGCCGCGCTGGCGCGGTACGTGGCAGAACACCCTGAACCTGCGCGATTTCTCGCTGACCGCGACCGCGCAATATTTCGACGGCTACAATCTGTCGGCCGAGGACCAGGGCGGCGTGCGCGGCGATTGCAAGATGAACCCCGGCTACGTGCCGTGCGACGTCGACAGCTACATCACGCTCGACCTGACCGGCAGCGTGAAGGTCACCGACCGCGCCAGCTTCTACGTCAACGTCCTGAACCTGTTCGACAGCATGCCGCCGATCGACCCGGTGACGTACGGCGCCAACCTGTACAACCCGGTGCAGGGCGGCAGCGGCATCTACGGCCGCATGTTCCGCGCCGGCTTCAAGCTGAGGCTGTAAGGGGCTATATCTTGTCCTTCCTGTCCGATTGATCTATATCCCGGACAGGAAGGACAATCATGGCCACGCTTGCGCAACCCATCTCCGCTCCCGATACGCTGCGGCGCCGTGCGATGCAGGCGTTGACCGATGCGATCGCGCGGGCGCTCGACAGTGCGAGCGAGGAGACGCTGGCCGCGATCGTCGGGGCGCAGGATCCGCGCGAGGCGCTGGCGATCGCGCCGCGTGATCTCGCGCCGGTGCCGCCCGAGCGGCTGGCTGCCGAGCGGGCAGCGCGGGCACGGACCGCGGGGTTCCGGGCCGAACTGGCCGAGCGCGCGGGGGGCGTGTACGGACGCGCGGATGTCGCGGAATTGCTCGGCGTGACGCCCGCGGCGATCGACAAGCAGCGGCAGCGGCGGCAGATTCTGGGTGTGCCGTACGGCAATGAGATCCGCTATCCCGCGGCGCAGTTCCGCGACGGGGCGGCGGTGCCGGGGCTGAAGCCGATCCTCGACGCGCTGGACGACATGAACCCGTGGGGGCAGCTGCAATTGCTCGCCGCGCCGCTCGACGGGTTCGGGGACGCGCCGGCCTCGGTGTTCGAGCTGCTGGGGCGCGGGGCGGACGCCGGGACGCGCGCGCGGCTGGCGCAGCTGGCGGCGGGCTGGGCGGGCTGAGCACCGCGGCGATGCTGCGCCTGCGACGGCTGCGCGAGGGCAGCATCTTCCATCGCATCCACCGCAAGTCCTTGTCGCCGCTGTTCTTCGGTCCGGCCGGCGTGGTGCCGCTGCAGCGCTACGACGATCCGGCCGGCGGGTATAAGATGCTGTACCTCGCGCTCGATCTCGAGACCGCGTTCGGCGAAACAATGGTGCGCGTTCCGACGGTTAGCGACGTGCTGTCGAGCGATGTCGCGATGCGCGCGCGGAGCGAGCTGGTCGCCACGCGCGCGCTGAAACTCTATCCGCTGGTCGATGCCGGCGTGTCGGCGCACGGGCTGTCGTTCACCGAATTGCACGGCAGCGATTACCGGCGGACACAGGCGATCGGCGCGGAAATTCACGCGAAAACCCAGGCAGATGGCGTGCTCTACACGTCGCGGTTCAACGACCGCCGCTGCGTCGCGCTGTTCGACCGCGCGCGCGACGCGGTCGCGATCGGGGCGGTCGACGGCGCGGCGCTGCTGGCCGAGGAAGCGCTGACGCTCGCGGCGCGGTTCGGAAAGACCTACGTCGATCCGTGACATCCGGTGCATCGCGGTACCGCGCGGTCCGTCGTTTCCAGCCATATCCGGCACGCCGGTGCCGGATCAGGACCCGCCGGAGCGCTTCGGTGCGCGCGCGGGACGCTATGACGCCGGCGCGAGGTGCGCGGACAGCAGCGCCGCGAAACGATCGAGCGGGCAGAGCTGCACGCAGCCGGGGATCGTCATCGGCGTGGTCGTCACGCGGCTGCCGAGCCGGCCCAGTTCGGCGGGCGTCTGCGTACGATAGGACAGGCGGACCACTGCCGCGCCGCGATCGTCGCGGAGCCGTTCGAGCACCAGCGTGCCGGCCGGCGCGGTGTCGCCCCGCGCATAGCCGGGCGAGACGAGGTCGACGCGCAGCGCGGCCGCCAGCGCGGTGACGTTGGTGTCATGCCCGACCAGCAGGTCGAGCGCGGGGCCGTTCGGGGCGGTCAGCGACGCGATCACGCGGCGGCCGAGCGGCCCGGCCTGATGCGCGGCCATATAGGGCGAGCGCGTGAAGACGTCGAACAGCGCGGCGTGGAGGCGGCCGAGCCGTTCGAGCGTCGCGGGCGTCACGCGGCCCCAGCCGACGACCGGCATGCCCTCCGCCGTTTCGAGCAACAGCACCTGCGCGATCCCGGAGGTGCGGCGGATCGGGCCGTCCAGTTCGATGCCATGGCCGTCGGCGCTTGCGCGCAGCGCAGGCGGCGCACCGGGGCTGCACGTCGGCTGCGCGCACCCCAGCACGCGGTCGAGCAGCCGCAGTTCGGCGCGGTGCTTCGCGGCGAGACGGTCCATCCCGCCCGTGAAGCGTTCGATCGCGGCAATGGCCGTTTGCGGCACGAAATCGGTGGTGCCGGCACGCAACGCCTCGAACAGCGGATCGACCGCGCCGGCCGCGCGGTGGCCGACCGCGATGTCGCAGCCGGGCGCGAAGCCGGCGACGAAGCCGGTGCCGCTGTCGATCGTCCGGCGGCTGACGTTGGTCCAGACGCCGACCGTGCCGCGCGCCGGGCAACCGGCCGCGGGGACGACGCCGCGTGCCGCCAGCCACGCGCGATCGGCCGCGCCGCGGATCGCCATCGCGCGCATGCCGTGCGGGGTCATCTGCTCGGCGGCGACCGGCCACGTCGGCCACGGCGCGGCGGTGCGCGTGCCGACCGGGACCTCGCCGTCGATCGGCGCGCGGACGCCGTGGCGCATGACCATCACCACGCGCTCGACCTTGAGCGCGGGTGCGGGGCGTGGCGCGGCGAAGGTGGGTGTGGCGAGCGTAACCGCCGTTGCGATGGCCAGCAGCGTGCGTCGGATCGTCATGGCATCATCCTTGGTGGGGGTGCGTCGTTGCGGGCATAACGCAGCGATCGTGGGCGTTGCGGGCCGGCGCTGGATTGCTTCGCTGCGCTTGCGATGACGGGTTGCTCCGCGGTTCGCGGCGGGGCTGGACTGCGGACGGACAGGCCGGCGGGTTTCGATCCTGCCGCTTGCTTCCCGCAGCGAGGAAGCGTCACCCCGGGTCGTGCCCGGGGTGACGGGTGCGGGGTGACGGGCGCGGGCGCGGGGTCGCCGGTCGGTGACCGCATCCGCCGCAGCGCCCTACCGCGTCATCGTCAGGCTGAGCTGGAAGACGCGGCCGGTCTTCATGTAGCCGCCGTTGCGGTCGGGCGCGATGTAGCGTTGCGACGAGCCCGCGGTGGTCCAATAGGCCGCCTGGTCGAGCAGGTTGCGCGCCGATACGCCGATCTCGAGATGGTCGGTCGCGGCGAAGGCGATGCCGGCGTTCAGCTCCTTCAGCGGCTGGACGTAGATGTCGGGCTGGCTGTCCTGCACCGTCGTCAGCAGCTTGCCGGTGTAATTGTACCACAGGTTCGCGCGCACCGGCCCGGCGGCATAGAACAGCTCGGCGTTGTAGATCAGGTTCGGCGCCTGCGGCAGCCGCGTGGTGCGCAGGTCGTCGGCCGCGATCTGGTACGTCGCCGCGGTCTTCTGCCAGGTGACGTTGCCGCCCACGCCGATCCCGCTGAGCAACCGCGAGGCGACCATGTCGCCGAGCGTGAAGCGCCCGGACGCCTCGATGCCGGTCACCGTGCCGCCGCGCCCGTTGGCGGGGCGCACCAGCACGACGGTCTGCCCGCCCACCTGCTGCGATCCTTGCGCGAACGAGCGCGTTCCGGTCGGCACGAGGATGTTCTTCAGGTCCTTGTGATAGACGGCGAGCTGCGCATAGCGCCCGGTGCCGCCGTAATATTCGACGCCCAGGTCGTAGCTCCACGCCTCGACCGGCTTCAGGTCCGGGTTCGGCGCGGTGATCGTGACCTGCGTGTCGGTCGCCTCGCCGGTGCGCCGCGTCGGGCCGGCCAGCTGGTCGAACGCCGGGCGTGCGTAGCTGGAGCGCGCCGCGCCGCGCACCACGAAGCGCGCGTTCGGGCGCCACGCCGCGAGCAGGCTGGGATCGAGATGGTCGTAATCGCGCCCGCCGTCGACGAAGCGCGCGGCGGCATCCTGCCCCTGCCAGAAACGCGCATCGTAGCTGTTGGCCTCGTAACGGATGCCGGGGACCAGTTCGAACGTCCCGGCCGTGAGCGTCGCGGTGGCGTAGAGCGCCTTGCGCTGCTCGTCGCCGGTCAGCAGCCCCTGGTTGATCGTCGCCTGCGGCACGACGATCGACGGCACCAGCAGCCGCGCCTGGCTGTCGAGCTGCGCGCGCGACAGTACCTTCAGCGGGCGCACCGGATAGTAATCCAGGAAGTCCTTCAGCACATAGCCGAGATATTCGTTGATCGTCGGCCCGGTGACGGTGCCGGCCTGGAGCGCGGTGCGGAACCGGTAGCGGGTGACGTCGGGCGCGAGCGAGCGTCCGGTGCGATCCGCATCCTCGTACAGTCCGCCGATCTCGATGCGGCGCAGCACGCCGTCGCCGTCGTGCCGGATGCTGGCGCGCAGCGTCTTCTTCTTCTCGCCGAGAAAATCGAAACCCTGCTGGACGTAGAGCTGCGTCGGGCGATCGAGCGACGCGACATAATTCTGCGCGCCTTGCGAGATCACCGGGCGCGGCGAGCGCGGGTTCGACAGGTCGACGCCCCACGCCTCGGTCGCGGTGCCGCTTTGCGCGGCGTTGCCGTAGGAGACGCCGCGGAACGCCGCCTCGATCCGGCTCGGCTGGTCGAAGCGGCCGTCGGCATATGCCCCCTCCAGCGCGGCGGTGAAACCGTTCCAGTGCGCCTTCGCGCCGAGCTGTGCGGAGAACAGCTCCTGCTCGACATCCTCGGTGCGGAAATAGCTCGCCGGGTTGACGCCGACGGGCGTGTAGACCCCCGCCGCATCATAGTTGCGGTTGCCGGCGCGGTTCGGGTTGGGGCTGGTCTGGCCGCTGGTCAGCTCGTTGCGCAACCCGGTCTGGTTCATCGTGTTGGTGTTGCGATAGGTGGCGTAATTGACGCGCGCGTACAGGTCTACGGACGCGGTGCGCATGTCGAGCGCGCCGCTGGCGCCGTAGCGCTTGATGCGGTTGTTGTAGAAGTTCCACTGCACGCCGTCCGCGGACAGCGCATCGCCATTGGCGCGCGCGGTGCCGACGCCGAAGCGCGTCGTCTTGTAATCGTTCTGCACCGCGGTCGATTCCGCGGCGTTGGCGCGCTCCTCGTAATAGCCGGCGATGTAGACGCCGAACTGCTGCGCGCTGCCGAAGCGGCGCGCGGCGTCGATGCCGAGCGCGCCGCCCCATGCCTCCTGATCGCGATCGAGCGCGAGCCCGGCGCCCTGTGCAAGCACGCGGCCGCGCGTGAAGTCGGTGCTGAAGTCGAACGCGCTGGGCGTGCGCAGGTCGACGATGCCGGCGATCGCATCGGCGTCCCGCGCCGCGCCCGGCGTCTTGTCGACCACCAGCCCGCCGATCGCGAACGGCGAGAACAGGTTGAGCGAGATCGCGCGCGCGGTGCCGGCGGTCTGCGGCAGGCGCACGCCGTCCAGCGTATAGGCGTTGAACGCGGCGTCGAGCCCGCGGATCGTGGCATATTGCGTCTCGCCGGTCGCGCTCTGGTTGCGGCCCTGATCGCGCGCGACCGACACGCCCGGCAGGCGGCGGGCGAGATCGGTGATGTTGGTCTGCGAATTGATCGCGACGTCGCCGGTGGTGACGATGTCGACGACGCCGGGGGCGTTGCGCTCCTCGGCCAGCGCGCTGCGATCGCGGCGACCGTTGACGACGATGTCGCCGGTCAGCACCTCGCTGGTGGTGCGGCCGGTCGTGTCGACGTCGGCCGCGGGCGCGCGGTCCTGCGCGACGGCGGGCGCGGCGAGCGCGAGCGCGGAGCAGCCCAGCAGCCGGGCGACGATGGACGAACGAAGCCGACGCCGCCGGACGCCCGGCAGCGGATGATGCGAGAACATGTTTTTCCCCGATGACCTGATTTTGCCTGTGGGCGACCGCGGCCGCGCCGTCCCGTTAGGCACGGCGCGCGACTGTTTCATGACACCAATCTATATCATTTACCGGTGCCCGAGCGCCGGTGAGCGATCATCGGGGCGGGTCGTTGGTGCCCGATCAACAGCGCGTCGTGGCGGGCGCGACGGGGCGCGTGACCGGGGCCCGGGCCGCGCCCGCCCGCCCGCCACGGCCGGCTCAGGGCTTCCGGCGCATCGACCAGATCACATTCGCGAGCGCCGACAGGATCGCGGCAATCGCCAGCAACAGCGGCGTGTCGATCGTCATGACTCGACTCCTTTCCTGCCGCTGTTTCAGCATGTTATCGCGATGTAGGACAGAACAAAGGCGGAACATATGGCGTTTGCGCGGATGTCGACGCCGGTCAGGCCTCGCGCAGCTTCGTCATTGCGCGCGACGCGCCTGATCGCACGCCGCCACCAGTGCGACGACGCGGGCGGCGTCGATGCCGCCGCCACGCGTCGCGCAGACGCGGCCGCGCGCGTCGGTGGCGATCCCGAACGGCAGCCCGGCGGTGC